>NZ_SJNU01000003.1:0-270279 GCF_004331055.1 Acinetobacter sp. ANC 4779 | reverse complement strand
AAAACAGTTGAACTGGCCGGAATCTTTGTACAGATCGGTTTGTTGCCGAACACAGAATTCCTGAAAGCGTCGAAAGTTGAACTGTCCAACCGTGGCGAGATTGTGATTAATGACCGTAACGAAACCAGTGTCAAAGGGGTGTTTGCTGCCGGTGACTGTACCACCGTGCCGTACAAGCAGATCATCATTGCCACCGGTGAAGGTGCCAAAGCAGCACTGTCGGCCTTTGATTACATTATCCGTTCAGGGCAATAATTGCATCATTCAGACCATTAAATTTGGATAAAATAGAAATGGCTTATATCTCCCCGTAGATATAAGCCTTTTTTTTCACTCGTTTTTTTTCACCAAACGTTACATTTAATCAACAATTTTTGAGCGTTATTTAAAAGACTTTTCGATTATATTCGCTTTATCCCATTTATCTGGGTAAAACAATTACAAGGACATATGAAAATGAATAAATTACTTGTTGCTTTAGGTCTTGCTGCTACTGTTGCTTTAGTTGGTTGTAACAAAGACAAAGCCCCTGAAACGGGTGCGACAACTGGCGAACACATGCAGAATGCTGCAGATCAGGCAGGTCATGATATTTCTAATGCAACCGCTGAAGCCGCGAATAACACTGCAACGGCAATGGACAATGCAGCGGATAACACTGCAACAGCAATGGATAATGCAGCTGATGCCACTGCAAAAGCCGCGAATAATGCTGCTGACCGTGCCGAAAATGCTGCAGAACATGCTAAAGATGCTGCGAAAGATGCGACTGCAGCAACCGCTGGTGCTGTGGAAAATGGCGCTGCTCACGTTAAAGAAAAAGCTCAACAATAAGTCTAACTGTTGAAGTAAAAAAGCTCCTAATCAGGAGCTTTTTTACTTTTTAACAATCTTGCTTTTACCTTTCTACTTCTTATATGGTTGAAGTGCCAATATTTTTTAAGAGCATGTTTGCATGTCATATTCTATTCATCATGAAAAACATTATATTCAAAGAACTGGTTGGCTCCGTGCAGCAGTATTGGGCGCAAATGATGGGATTATTTCAGTCACCAGTTTAATTATAGGAATGGCCGCAAGTGGAGCTTCATCGCAAACCCTCCTCATCACATGTGTTGCAGGTTTGATTTCAGGGGCAAGCTCTATGGCCACAGGTGAATATATTTCTGTCAAATCACAAGTAGATATTGAAAAAGCAGATTTGCATATGGAGGCTCATGAACTTAAACATAATCCTGAACATGAGCTTAAAGAATTGTCCCAAATCTATATTATGCGCGGTTTAAAGCCTGAACTTGCACATGAGGTTGCGCTACAACTCACGACGCATGATGCTTTGCAAGCACATGCCAGAGATGAAATTGGGATTCATGAAAATACAACAGCCAACCCCCTACAGGCCGCTGGTTCCTCTGCCCTGGCTTTTTCCCTGGGAGCATTATTTCCGATGTTTTCAATTCTGGTCAGTCCGGAACGCTATGTGGCAATGACTGTCATGATTGTTGGGGTGTTATCTTTAGCTATACTGGGGGGATTATCAAGCTATTTTTCCGGCACCTCCCTCGTTAAAGGCAGTTTGCGTGTTACGCTTTGGGGTATTATTGCCATGACTTTCTCTGCATGGATTGGTTCACTCTTTAATCTTCAACCCATTTAGTTAATTTATTTTATTGATATATAAAATAAGTTATTCTCAATTAAATATCCCATAATCTATCAGTTTAGATAATATTAAAGGTGAATAATCGATTAAAATATCATTATTCATTTATTCAATTTTATATGCCCATGTCTGTTATCGCTGCAAAATCCGACCGATCTAATCTTTCGATCTGGGTTGCTCTTTTTCTTTTGCTGGTGGGTACACTCGGTGCCTATCAAGTGGTTGGGCTGAATCAAGCCTTATTGTTTCTGGTTGGCGGTGCTTTAGGCATGACGCTTTATCATGCTTCATTTGGTTTTACCTCCAGCTGGCGGGTTTTTATTAAAGAACGTCGTGGTCGCGGCTTGCGTGCCCAAATGATCATGTTGGGTCTTGCGGTATTGCTGTTTTTCCCGGCCTTAGGCGCTGGTGAGCTGTTTGGCAATCCGGTTAAAGGTAATGTCAGCCCTGTCTCCATGTCGGTGATGATTGGTGCATTTATCTTTGGTATAGGCATGCAATTGGGCGGTGGCTGTGCTTCCGGCACACTTTACACGGTGGGTGGCGGTAGTGCCCGCATGATCGTAACGCTGATTTTCTTCTGTCTCGGGTCTTTAATTGCAACAACACATTTGGATTGGTGGTTTAACCTGCCTCACCTAGAACCCATTTCTATAGTTTCAAGTCTGGGCGTTATTCCTGCGTTAATCGTCAGTTTTATTCTGTTTGCCGCGATTGCATTTGCCACCATCTTTTTTGAAAAAAGACGTCATGGTTCACTTGAAGTCGAACCCATTGCTGAAACTCAAGGTTTCAAACGTTTTCTACGTGGCCCATGGCCGTTGGTCTGGGGCGGGATTATTTTAACCTTGCTTAACTTTGCTACCTTGGCTTTAGCCGGTCGTCCTTGGGGTGTCACTTCTGCCCTTGCAGTTTGGGCAGCTAAATCTGCAAGTTTGATGGGTGTAGATGTAGCCTCTTGGGCTTATTGGCAATTACCGGGTAATGCCAAAGCGCTATCGCAATCATTATGGTTCGATATTACTTCCATGATGAACTTCGGCATTATGCTGGGTGCATTATTGGCGGCAAGTCTGGCGGGTAAATTCGCACCAAACCTGAACATTCCAAAGCGTTCATTTATTGCTGCTGTTGTTGGCGGATTATTACTCGGTTATGGTGCACGTTTAGCCTATGGCTGTAATATTGGCGCTTACTTCAGCGGTATTGCCTCAGGCAGTTTACATGGCTGGTTGTGGCTGATTTTCGCCTTTATCGGTAATGGCATTGGTGTCAAACTTCGTCCCATTTTCTTCCCGGGTGAACGTCCACAACCTGAAAAATTAACCGGTTGTTAATTCTAAAATACTGAAATTAAAAAGCCCATCAGATGATGGGCTTTTTAATACATTCTATTTTTTAGTATTTAGTTTAAAGCGGCTTTTAAATTACAGCCAAAACCCATAATTTCTTGTGCCTGACGGTAGGTCGTATAACGATTTAAAATAAAATCATAAAACTGATCGGCATCTGCAAAACTTTTTGCCAGATCTTCCCCCTGCGCATTGGGTAACTGGACTTGCCCGATTAAATTCAGGTTTTGATTGCCCAAATGATACATCTCGGCAAAATATCCATTCATCATTTCACAATAAGCCTGTTTAACCGGCTTTAAGGAAGTCCGGCTTACAGCATTCTGATCCAATGTCCTGAGCTGATTGACATCCAGTACCGACTGATCTGAAAAGGCAATATTATTGGTTTTTTTAAATGCCTGATAATTTTTAGATAACTGTTGATTTAAAGTCTTAAAGCGCTGTTGCAAACTTGCGATATCTTGAACTTTGTATTGTTGAGGGTCAATCTGGGTTTTATGCTGTTCAGAGCTTGAACAAGCTGAAAATAATAAACTTGAAACCAAAATCGTAAAAATTAACCGCTTCATCATCACTTGCCCAGTAGTCGCATTATACAACCTCATATTATGCCTGAATTATCCGGTTAAATTGACTTTTCATTCATATAGCGCCAATACCGTTTCGGTACATATTGAATGTGCAATTTCATGTTTTGTCGTGCCTGAATATTTATACTCTGGAAATAGTCTTTCCACAGCTGATCATAAAGCCATTCTTGTTCATCCAGTTCTACAGTAAAGGATTGACTAAAACCGCTAGCGAGCTTGGCATCTACTTCCTTGGCATTCATTTCAATTTGATGTAGCTGCTGCAAATCATAATAAATCCCATACTTACGTTTTTCATCATAAATTAGCCAGGTCTGATCCTGATAACGCGTTTTAAAATGTCGTTCAATCAAGGGTAGAACGTTAAAATCTGGTCGAACCAGACTTAAAAACAAACCATCCTGACATTTCTTAAAACGGACAAAGGCTTCCATACGATGTTTTTCACGCCCCACCTGTTTGGTCCACTGTGCTAAGGCCAAAACATCGGGATGTCCATAATTTTCATCGACCTTATATTTATGCTGAAAAATATACAGGCAATAATTAAATAAGTGCTGATAAGCAGTTTGATTTTCCGATAGAAAAGTATAGTAAAAATTGCGCTGACTTTGACTCGAGGTTTTTTTCTTTAATCCTTGCCAGACACGCTGCGCCTGCTCATCATTTGAAGCGACCTGAATAAAATCATCAAATAATCCATTTTGGGCATGTTCGTCGCTGGTGATCTTGACTTGAAAATCTTTAAATTGAAATGCGCGAAATACACAACTGAGCAAGCCCCTCATACTGCCATCGAAGCCATAGGTCGCCATTAGAAACCAAAGCCTAATTGTGGGGAGAGTTGTTGAGTATATTTTGACTGTCCCGACTGTAAAATCTGATGACGAATCTGGCTCGGTAATTGTTCTTTGATAAATTTAGGCGTATCTGCACAACGAATAAAATGTTGCGCCCGGTTATAGGCCACCCCTATACGTTTTAGTTGATCAATATGAATTTTACCAAAGCGACGTGCCTGTACAATTTTTTTCGCAGAACGCACTCCAATGCCCGGTACACGTAAAATCATTCGATAATCCGCGCTGTTCAAATCGACCGGAAATTGCTCCGGATGACGCAAGGCCCAACTCAGCTTGGGATCAACATCTAAATCCAGATTCGGATATTTTTCATCGACCAGTTCTGTGGCCTCAAAACCATAAAAACGCATTAACCAGTCACTTTGGTATAAACGGTTTTCTCTGAGTAAAGGCGGTGCGGAACCAATCGCCGGCAAAGATTTTTCCTGCTCATTAATTGGAATATAACCGGAGTAATAGACACGTTTCAGATTAAATTCTTTGTAATGACGATCTGCCATTAAAATAATATCCTGATCGGTTTCACTATATGCCCCCACCACCATCTGTGTAGTTTGCCCTGCTGGAACAAACTTAGGAACGGAGCGTATGAGCTTGCCTTCATCTTTAAGTTGAATTAAACGGTCGCGAACAATGCCCAAATCTTTTTGCACTTCTGCATGGCTTTTTTCGGGCGCAAATTTTTGCAAGCCTGCTACAGTCGGCATCTCCAGATTAATACTCATCCGGTCTACATACAGACCCGCTTCAGTAATGATTTCCTCTGATGCCCCAGGAATGGTTTTTAGATGAATATAACCGTTAAAATTTTCTTCCAGGCGTAATTTTTTCACCACTTGCAAGATACGTTCCATGGTGTAATCTGCCGATTTAAAAATACCGGAACTTAAAAATAAGCCTTCAATATAATTGCGGCGATAAAAGTTCATGGTCAAATCAACCACTTCCTGTACGGTAAATGCGGCTCGTTTTATATCGTTGGAGCGTCGCGATACACAATAAGAGCAGTCAAAAATACAGACATTGGAAAATAAAATTTTTAGTAAGGATACACAACGACCATCTTCGGTATAGCTATGACAAATGCCGGAACCGGTATTACCCAAACCTTTATCTTTGTTTTTACGGTTACTGCCACTTGAAGAACACGACACATCATATTTGGCAGCATCGGCTAAAATTTGCAGTTTTTCACGGATCCGTTCAGACATAAGCAGGCAACATTTGACGATAAAAACACATTATAAATTTTAATTTCATAATGAGCTGTTCACTGATCTTGGACGCGACAAATAATGACGTTTTATTTTTTAATTCAGGCACTAAAAACTCTTTTTTATTTCACCAGGAAATAACGAATATTATTTGCTTAATTTTCAGGGCTTGGGCAAAGTAATACGGATGAGGAGGAACCGAATATGACTTTATTACAACAACTCGAGATTAAACATCCTATTTTCCTTGCTCCAATGGCGGGTGTTTCTACCCCAAAATTGGCTGCCGAAGTCTCTAATCAGGGAGGTTTGGGTTCACTCGGCTTGGGAGCAACTTCTGTTGAAGCTGCACGTCAACAAATTTTAGAGACTCAAGTACTGACCCATCAACCTTTTCAGGTAAATTTCTTCTGCCATCAAAGTTTAGAATTAGACCACGAGATTGCACAGCAATGGATTGAATATTTAGCGCCTCAATTTGAAAAGTATCATGCTGTTCCTCCAACAGAATTAAAATGTATTTATCCCAGCTTTTTAGAAAATGACGACTATCTAAACCTGGTTTTAGAAACCAAGCCTAAGGCGGTCAGTTTTCATTTTGGTATTCCTCATCCTCATCAGATTCAGGCTTTAAAATCTGCCGGTATTATCACTATGGTTTCCGCCACCAATCTGGCTGAAGCCCTAGAAATTGAAGCTGCAGGTATTGATATCATTATTGCCCAAGGCATTGAGGCGGGTGGACATCGCGGTATCTTCAATGACACATTTGACAGCGCGGTTAAAACAGCAGATTTGGTTCAACTCCTTAAACAATACTGTAGCCTTCCTATTGTCGCAGCAGGCGGCATTATGAATGGGCAACAAGCGCAGTTATTAATGAAATTAGGTGCAGCAGCCGTTCAGCTAGGCACAGCCTTTGTACAATGTAAAAGTTCCAATGCGAATGCTGCGTATCGAAAAGCCCTGTTTAGCAACCCGATTACCCAAATCAGCGCAAGCATTTCGGGTCGTCCTGCCCGTGGCCTGATTAATCACTGGCATACTCAAGTAGATCGTCCTGAACGGCCTGCTGTTGCGACCTACCCCTACTGCTATGATCTGGGTAAACAACTGAATGCCGCAGCAACAGCACAAGGCGAAAATGGTTTTGGTGCATTTTGGGCAGGAACCAACGTGGCACAAATTCGAGAAATTGAAGCTGCCGATTTAATTAATCAACTGGTTTTAGAGATGATCCAACACTAAACCTCTATCCCAAAATTAAAAAGCCATGAAAAAAACCTCTCAAAAGAGAGGTTTTTTAACTTAACATTTACATGAATAACAGATTAGCGATGAGCACGCAGCCACGCATCTTTAGCGGCATATTTTGCCTGTTCCCAATTTAGACGAGATTGTCCTTTGCTGCCTTCCCATTGACTTTGTAGTTCAGGCTCTACCTGTTCAAAATGGGTATCGCTATCAAATAAAGGACGATTTTTATATCCGACTTCATACGCCCCACGATAATCCCGATCATAATCTAGATCTTGATGTGTAGTACGTGTTTCATGGAAGTAAGGCCTGTCTTGGTGTTGCTCGCGCCAGTAAGCATCTTCCGCTTCTGGATTAGATTTTTGTGCGATGTCATTACCCGCAAGCCCACCCACAATACCTCCGACAATACCGCCAATTACAGCGCCTGGGGGACCACCGACCATACCTAGTGTCGCCCCGACAGCTGCACCCCCTACAGTACCGGCACTGGTTGCCGCCAAATGATCACCTGCTTCAGTCATATCTGGTACACGATGGCTTTCAGTCGCTGGCGAATTTAGATCAGGACGCGCACTGGCATCGGTGGCTGGACTCGATTTTAGCGCATCATTATTGATTGCATCACTGTGTTCTGGAGAACGTTCTGTTGCAGCTGCCGGATTAATATCTGAAACTGGTCGATTAGTACTGGTCATTTTTCATCTCCCTCGATCTTATTTCTTCTTTAAACAACATTGCTTGGACAAGACTAAAATTACATCTTGTTATCTATGTAGACTTTCAGCATAGAGAAAATTTAGGTAAATAATGTTCAAGTCCTGTCCAGTTTCAGTGAATAAAGGACGGCGCTATGTATAAGAAGATATTTCATGTAACCGGTGTGTTGAGAAAACATGACCCGAGATAAAAAAAGGTATTTTCTCCACAACAGCACCTTGATTGTTTTTTCTATCAGTATTGATTACATCAGAGTTGCAGCAGATTAACCTGTTCAATTTGTACATCACTCATAATTTCACCTTGAGTGAGTAACTGATTAAAATAGTCTTCAACTACATTGAATTGTTCAGCCGTACTTTCAACTTTATACATGTTCTGACGAAACTCATTACTTGAACGCAATCCTTTGGTATACCAAGCAATATGTTTACGTGAAATCCGGCAACCCGAATATTCTCCATAGAAGTCATACAGTTCAGATAAATGCCCCAACAGCACATCTTTCACTTCCTGAATATTCGGTGCAGCCAAGTGCGTCCCAGTAGCTAAATAGTGAGAAATTTCACGGAAAATCCACGGTCTTCCTTGTGCTGCCCGTCCAATCATGACCGCATCAGCACCAGTGTAGTCGAGCACATATTTGGCTTTTTCAGGACTGTCGATATCGCCATTGGCAATCACAGGAATATTCAGCATATGTTTGACTTCTTTAATCAAACTATAGCGCGCAGTATTTAAATACATGTCTTCACGGGTCCGACCATGCAATGCCAATGCGGCTATACCCGCTTCTTCGGCACGTTTGGCCACCCGCATAATATTTTCATGGCCATTTAAATACCCTAAACGCGTTTTTAAAGTCACCGGCACATCCACAGCAGCCACGACCGTATCTAAAATACGTGCAACCAGATCTTCATCTTTTAATAATGCAGAACCTGCCAGTTTATTACAGACTTTTTTGGCGGGACAGCCCATATTGATATCAACGATCTGTGCACCATTGGCAACCTGATAACGTGCTGCTTCGGCAAGCTCGAATGGGTCGGAACCTGCAATTTGTGCAGATATCGGCGCAAGTTCACCATCAAAATTGGCACGGTACAAACTTTTCTTACTCATGCGTAAGGTCTGGTCTGAGGTCATCATTTCACTGACAGCATGTCCTGCGCCAAAATACTTACATAACGTCCGAAAGGGACGATCCGTAACACCTGCCATGGGAGCAACAATTAAATTATTTGACAGCTGATATGGACCAATATACATATAAATTCATCACTTTTTCGACCGGCATAGTATACTGCATCTGCGGTATTGGCTCATCCTTTTGGAATATGTTTTCATCATTATGAAAAAAACTTTTGTTCATTCATCTTACGTTAAATCTTTGAGTGTTTTAGCTTTGTCTCTTAGCTTGGTAGCATGTGGCGATAGTTCCTGGTGGTCAAAAAATAATGAACCGACTTTAGAACAAGATCAAATCAAGCATCTTGTTCCACCACGTGTCAATGATCGTAGCTCATGGGCCAAAGATATTTTCGATATTACTGACCAGCTCGGTATCCCCCAAACCAAAGAAAACATTTGCAGCATTGTGGCCGTTGTTGATCAAGAGTCCAACTTTGTTGCCGACCCGCAAGTAGCCGGTTTAGGCGCAAAAGCGGTTAAAGAAGTTCAGGACCGTTTGGATGAAAAATTTAAAGATAAATTGGGTGATGCAATTGGCGGAACCGTTGCAGGCTATTTTCAGGAAGTCTTAAAAAATCAGCCTAGCCCTGAAGATAACTATTTAAGCCAAATGCGCCGGGTAAAAACTGAACGAGAATTAGATGAATTATATCGTGAAATTTTTACTTATATGTCAAAGCATTATCATGTCAGCGCATTAACAGGCGCCGCTAAACTGGTTGGACAGGATATTGCTGAAAAATTAAATCCAGTTACTACATTGGGCTCAATGCAAGTCCATATTGGCTATGTCAAAGAACACAAACGTCAAGGCGGCAATATCGCCGAATTACGTACTGACCTATATAGCCAGTATGGCGGTTTGTATTACGGCATTCACCGTTTAATGATGTACCCTGCCGATTACGACAAAGCCATTTATCGTTTTGCAGATTATAACTCGGGTATGTATTCAAGTCGCAACGCCGCCTTTCAAAGCATGCTGAATGATTTAACCGCAGCTGAGCTAGAACTGGATGGCGACTTGTTGCTTTACACTAAAGAGGGTTCAATCCGTTCTGTCGGTAGCCAGTCTGAACGCGAACTGATTAGTGTTTTTGCAGCCAACAATATATTGGTCACACCACGCCAAATTCGTTCGGACTTGAAAAAAGAAAAGGATAAAGCTTTTGAAGATACAGCCACCTATCGTGCTGTAACCAAGCTCTACCATGAGAAAACAGGCAAAGACCCTATGTATGCGATTATGCCTGAAGTTGTCATTTCTGGTCCTAAACTAAGCCGTGAATATAATACCAACTGGTTTGCAACACGCGTAAATGGAAGATATCAATCATGTATGCAACGAGCAAAAAGAATAAAAATTTAGCGCTTTTTGATTTTGATGGAACCCTTTGTAAAAAAGACAGTTTTACGGGGTTTATCTTTTATGCTTTATCTAAACGTCATATCGTTAAACAAGGCATTAAAATCCTGCCTTGGATTCAAGCCTATTATTTAAATGCTTACCCTGCACATGCCATGCGCTCTAAATTATTTCGTGCAATGTTTAGTAATGCAAATGCTTTAGAATTAGAGAAAATTGCTCAGGAATATGCTAACAATTTAGTATCTAAGTTAAATCCGCCTTTGCTGAAACAACTTAGACAGCATCAGGCTTTAGGCGATGAAGTTGTCCTGGTTTCTGCATCAGTTGATATCTATCTGCAACCTGTCTGTCGCTTATTGAATATTGATTTAATCTGTACCCAGACTGAACAAATAAATGATACTTATACTGGTCAATACACGACTCCAGACTGCAGTTCGGAGCAAAAAAAGCAGCGTATTTTAGAAAAGTATTCTTTAGACCATTATTCTGTAATTTATGCCTATGGAAATAGCATTGAAGATAAGGAAATGCTGGAACTAGCTGATCATCGCTATATGATCGGCGTAGATACAACCATCCCTCAATTACCTGCCTATATTCAAATTGCAATTTAAAGAACTGCAAAAAAGGCAATTACAGCAATTTGATTAAAACCTTATGCGCGCATATCCACAATTAAAAAAGCCACTTCAATTAAAGTGGCTTTTTATTTGAGATTTTATTTATTTCTTAAATGGAAAAGCATATTTAGCAATACGTTTAATCACGCTTCCGTATTGTTTGATCAGACTGGCATTGTTGTAGTTTAAGCCATACTTTTCACAAACTGCTTGTACTTTTGGTGCCATTTTACGATAGCGACGTGCCGGAACATCTGGATATAAATGATGTTCAATTTGATGACTTAAATGCCCGGTCAAAATATGAAAGGCTTCTGAACCGGTTAAATTCGATGAGCCACGAATCTGACGCATATACCAGTGACCGCGACTTTCGTTTTCAAGTACTGTTTTTGGGAAGACTTCAACATCTTTCGTAAAGTGACCACAGAAAATAATACTAAAAGTCCAAATATTACGCATACCGTTCGCCACCAAGTTACCCGCTAAAACAGGTAAAGCTGCCGGACCGGCAATTAATGGGAAGAACACATAATCTTTAAACAATTGTTTAGTGATTTTGCGTTGCATCGGAAGCCATTCTTCTTTCGCTTGTTCTTTGGTTTTACGACCAAACAATACTTTCCCTAATTCAAGGTTCTGAATCGCTACGCCCCATTGGAACAATAGGCAAAATGGAATTGCATAAATCGGTTGTAAAAGATAGCCGGGTTTCCAGCGTTGTTCCGGGAAAAGTCGAAGCAGTCCATAACCGATATCATCATCCATACCCTTAATATTGGTGTAGGTATGATGTTTATAGTTATGGGTTTGACGCCAGTTATCCGCTGTGCCAACAATATCCCACTCATAACTTGGACCATGGAATTTTGGATCATTCATCCAGTCATATTGACCATGCATGACATTATGACCCAGCTCCATGTTTTCCATGATTTTAGAAAAACCAAGTAAAGCTGTACCTAAAAGCCATGCTGGCGGAAACCAACCTGCAAACAAACAGGCACGACCTGCGATGGATGAATAACGCACGGTTGAATAAACACGGCGAATATATTTCGCGTCCTTTTCCCCAATATCATCTAACACTTCTTGTTTAATGGCATCTAACTCACGTGCCAATCCATCTAACTGAGATTGAGTGAGCTCACCATTTTTAGGATTTTTAAAATATTCTATTTTTACGGGCATATTCATGATATTTGACTCACTTATAAATCAATAACAAGATCAGACTGTGCTGAATTGATACAAATTTTTAATAAATTACCGGGTTCTGTATTTTGTCCGCCATTTACCAGATTCCTGGTTGAACCTTCGACTTTATTGCAGACACATTTATTACAGATTCCCATACGGCAGCCATGAACGGGTTTAACATTCTGCTGCTCAAGGCTGGCTAAAATTGACTGGCCCTTTGGAATGGCCAGCACTTTTTTCGATTTCAATAAGGTTACATTTACAAAGCCGGTTTCAGAATTTTCCAGAGCTGTCATGCTGAAAGCTTCACTTTTAAAACTTTGTGCATGTGCAAATAACTGTTCAGCCTGGGCGACGAATCCAGATGGACCGCACGCATACACCACGCTATTTTCAATATTTTTCAGCAATGCAGCATGGTCTTGGTTTAGGCGCTTACCGGCATCGGCTTCTTGGGTATAAAAAACCTGAAATGAAAAATTTGGATATTGTGCAACAAGCTGTTCAAAACGTGCTTTGAAAGCGACATCTGCATATTCTCTAACCCAATACAACAACTGAATAGGTGCTTGAATCATGCGATCTGTTTTAGACAGGGCTTCGAGTAAACTTAGCATCGGTGTAATACCACTACCCGCAGCAAGCAACACTATCGCTTGAGCCTGTTCAGATAACAGCATATCGCCATAAGGCTGCCCAAATTCAAGGACATCACCCACTTGCGACTGTTCAACCAACCAAGAGCTGACTTTGCCCTGATCGACTTTTTTCACCGTCAACAAAACACGTTGTGAATCAAGTTGAGTCAAACTATAGCTGCGTTCATAGCGAATACCATCGACTTCTACAAAGATCGGATGATGCTGTCCTGCTTGTCCCACCTTAAAATGACGATTGAACTGAATGGTGAGGCTCACCATATTTTGAGCAGAATTTTCTTTTTCAACAATTTTGCCCAACGCCTGGTTAACTGACCAAAGCGGATTAATTTTTTGCAGCCAAAAGTTTGCTGCATGCTGATCAATAACAGTTTCAGCAAGAGATCCCAAGGGAGATTTGGTTTTTTCTAACACATGCACAGTAAGCACCACGCGATTGAATTTTAATTATTATACACATGTATATATATTTGTATATATATTCGTATTGTTTCTATTCATTTCCCAACTGAGCTAGCAACCGCTATAATGGTTGGGTACCTCTAATCCTTTGAAAAATATGAATCAGTCTTCAATCAAAAAAAATGTTGATGTCATAACCACTCCCCAAGGCCTTGCTCATGAGCTGGTTATGGTCCGTACGGTTGGTCGAAAAGCAACAATTACCAAAGAAGAACTGTTTCAAGCTGCACTTAATTTAATTGGTCCTCAAAAAAGTATTTCATCCTTAAGCCTGCGTGAAGTAGCCCGTGAAGCAGGTATTGCTCCGAATAGTTTTTATCGACATTTCAAAGATATAGATGAACTTGCAATTGAATTGATTGATCGTTCAGGGAATGTATTACGTCAAATTTTGCATCAGGCACGCCTAAAAGCGTCCAAACAAAGCAGTATTATTCGCAGTTCAGTTGAAGTTTTTATTGAACAGTTAGATGCAGATGAAGGAAATCTAAGCTTATTACTGCGTGAAGCCTATACCGGTTCTGCTTCTTATAAATTAGCGGTTGAGCGCCAGTTAAATTATTTTCAACAAGAATTAAAAGATGATCTGATTCGTTTGGAACGTCTTAATCACAGTAAATTGTTTCATCCTGACATTGTGGCAAAAGCCATCACCCAATTGGTGTTTAATATGGGTGCGATCGTAATTGATATGCCCATGACTGAACGCAAAGAAATTGCAGAACAAACCATGATTATGATACGCATGATTTTGGAAGGTGCACGTCATCTGGATGAAGCACAAATTCGCTAAGTGTTGAATATTTTAGAATTCAATCCTGATTGATTGAATTCTTCAAGTGTTTTTAAATACTTTTCTGCTGAGCAATAATGGATTTAACCAGTTCAGCTGTTTTTTCGGGCTGTTCCAATGGGAACATATGTCCGCCTGGCATTAAAC
The DNA here is from genome assembly GCF_004331055.1 of Acinetobacter sp. ANC 4779. NCBI lineage: Bacteria > Pseudomonadati > Pseudomonadota > Gammaproteobacteria > Moraxellales > Moraxellaceae > Acinetobacter > Acinetobacter sp. ANC 4779. The sequence continues at coordinate 256,170 of NZ_SJNU01000003.1, read as the reverse complement.
TATAATTAATCCGATAAATCTTTTGCATCGCTTGCGGAAAACCTTGCTTGTAAAAGGGGCTGTTCTGCGCACTCATTAAATGTACAGGCACAGCTGGGGCTTTTCTTGGCGTACGCCACCACCATGCCGGCACCGTTCTAAAAATCTGCGCTTCAACACTTTTAGGCACAGCCAAAGTCAAGCCTCCACGTTGAATATCTGCTTGCAAACCACAGGCTAAAAAATCCTGAAAACAGCTTTCATCAAAATGTTTAAATAATGAGTTATACCGCATGGAAGCATAGGCTTGCTCATGATTTTCCCAGTGATCTGTACGTTTTAAGGTAATTCCTGCGGGTGTGAACCGGTCGGTTGACTTAAGGTTTAATTTTTTTGCAATCTCGAATATGGGTGATTTGGAACCAATCACAAAAGGCGGGTCCATAATTATCAATTGTGAAAATAAATCAGGACGCTTATAGGCACTCATGAGCGTGAGTAATGAGCCAAAAGAATGCCCAAGACCTATGACCTTTTTTCCCTGAAATTTCTGTTCAACATCATTAATAATTTGATCAACCAAATAGCGCCAATCATGGGTAATCGGATATTGCGGATCCATTCCAATCATAGGAATGGCTTTCAAATCAAACTCATCTTCAAAGCAGGCAAAAAACTTTTGATAACTTGGTGCAGGAATTCCATTGGCATGGGTAAAATGAATCGCGGTCCTATTAAATAATGAATCCTGCATGTAGGTAAACTCTTCTTTTATTAAACCTATGAACGACGTCTAGCTTAAGGAAAAGTCTGCTTAATGCAAATCATTAAATCGTAGATCAGCTGACTTTAAAGTCAGTCTTTCTTTATGATGAAGCATTATGATAAAAATATTTTTCAATGCATTACCATTATTTCTGTGAAATAACCAGAAATTGATTGCCTAGAAAAGTTGCACCACACGTGGTCTTATCTCCAGCAATAACAACTCCCCGTCCTTTCACAATGGTAGATTGATCTGTAGCGACAGCAGACACCACTACGTGACATTGGGGACAATAATGTTTCATACCATGCAAATGCACTGCAATTCCATTGATGATAAATGTATTTTCACATTCGGAGACAATGCCGCCATGCGTGGTTGACGAGCCCAGAGTCACTAAAGATTTAGCCATATTTTTCTAATTTTATTTATAAAATTTATACGCCATCTTAGCACAAGGTGAATTACAGGCTCTAATCGTCCACTGTTCACACAAACATAAACGAGAGAATTTTCAACAATAAAAAAGCACCCGAAGGTGCTTTCTAGAACAAGTTTAAAAATTACGGCTTAACTACAACCAACACCTGAATGGCTTCTGGTGTTACCGATAAACCATCCAGCAGGCTAATGCCTTCTGATTGAAATTTTTGTAAGCGGGCAATTTCATCTTCACGAATACTTGGATTAAATTGTTTCAAGTAAGTTAAACGGTCAATTTCATATTGCCACTTATTGCCATACACTTCTCTGGCTTGCTGTTTAAAGTTCGGCAGTGCGGTTTTAGCAATATCAAGCGCTTGTGTATAACGTTCCTCAATCACATCACGGCGAGCTTTCACCACCTGACGGCAGCTATTACTATCTAAATGATGCAAATACGGTTTTAAAATACTCGGATCAATCTTGGCAGATAAGTCCTGACCGGTTTCGCTGAGCAATACACGAATCAACTGTTGTGGCAAGCTAGAAGGCAGGTTCAATGCTTTTGGTGCAATGACATCCACTTTAAACCACACTTCTAACAATAAAGAACCCTGTTTCAAGGCATTCGATTTTAACAGTGCGACGTTGGTACTACCAAATGACTGGGTATTAATCATTTCCATCACACTTTCAGTGAATGGATGTTCCAGCGTTAAGTATTGCGCATCTTCACGGATTAAAGCCTGATCACGATAGAAAGTTGCGGTCATACCCTCTTCATCAAGAGACAAGCCTTGTACCTGCATTTGATCGGTTGGCTTGATGATTACGGTACCATTGCTTTGCTCATCAAAATCGATGTTTGTTGATGCCATGAAGCGCTTCATAAACATAGGCAAAGTGGTGTTGTCATCGTAGTTTTCAAGCGCTTGAACAATTTCTTGCGCCACAATTGGACGACATGAGTTGTATTCCAGCAAACGGTCACGACCTTGCTGCAATTCTGTTTCCAAGGCTTCACGCTGAACACTGACTTCTTCAAGCAAATCTTCAAACTGTTGTCCTAAATCAGCCAATAAACAGCCTTTTAATTTAGCAATGAAGTTTTCTTGTAGCGTTTGCGCAGTGGGCGAAATATTGCTGAAGATATTTAAACCTTCGTTATACCAGCGGAACATACGCTCTTGCGCCGTACCAACCAAATAAGGCACATGAATTTGAATACGGTTTTCTTGACCAATACGGTCTAAACGACCAATACGTTGTTCTAAAACATCCGGATTTGCAGGTAAGTCAAACAGGATGAGGTCAGAGGCAAACTGGAAGTTACGTCCTTCTGAACCAATTTCAGAACATAATAAAATTTGCGCACCATAAGACTCTTCTGCGAAATAAGCGGCTGCTTGGTCACGTTCAAGTAAGCTCATGCCTTCATGGAACATGGCAGTACGAATACCGGCATGTAAACGAAGCACATTTTCCAAAGCTTCGACCACTGGACCTGTACGCGCGATGAGCAACACTTTTTTGTGTTTCAGCTCGGTACGCAGCATTTCCATCAGCCACAGCACACGTGGATCATGTTCCATCCAAGCACCATCAAGCTGCGCTTCTTCAGGCCACATTTGTTCACGTAACTTGCCGTCTTTCGACCATTGAGCAGGTGCCGGTAACGGTGCAGGTTGACAGTCACGGCCAGGAAAACCTCGAATGGCTTCACGAGTATTACGGAATAAAATACGGCCAGTACCATGACGGTCTAATAATTCATGAATGGCGCGAAAACGCTGTTCTGGCTCATCCTGAATACTATGACCCAATAAGCCTTCAATCGCAGCCAAATGGTCTGGTTCCAAAGGCAGATCCGACATCAGCACTTCAGCAATTTTTGCCGTGTGGTGATATTGCTCTTCTTCATCTAAGAAGCGATCGAGTGAGCTAAAGCGCTGCGGATCGAGCAGACGTAAACGGGCAAAATGGCTTTCTACACCCAACTGTTCAGGTGTTGCGGTAAGCAATAACACGCCCGGCGTTTTTTCAGCAAGCTCTTCAACAAGGTCATAACGGTCGTTACCACCCTCTTCTTCACTCCACATCAGGTGATGTGCTTCATCGACAACAAGAAGATCGAAACCGGCTTCTAAAGCCTGTTCACGTAAATCTTCGTGATCGACCATCAAATCCACACTGGCAATAATGCATTGCTCAGTCAGGAATGGATTTAAATCTGGATCATGTTCTTTAATAGACGCGGTACGGGTCAAATCAAATAATGAGAACTGTAAATTGAAACGGCGACGCATCTCAATCATCCACTGATATTGCAGTGAATCTGGCACTAAAATCAGGATACGGTCAGAACGACCGGTTTTAAGCTGCTGATGAATGATCAAGCCTGCTTCAATGGTTTTACCCAAGCCTACTTCATCTGCAAGCAGAACACGCGGTGCAAAACGCTGACCGACTTCATGTGCAATATAAAGCTGATGCGGAATCAGACCCACACGCGCGCCAATCATGCCACGCAATGGACTTGATTTCATATTGGCTTGCATCATCAAGGCTTCAATACGAAGGTCATACCATTCTTTATAGTCCACTTGACTGGCAAGCAAACGGTCCAGCGGCTTTGAAAGCTGAATCTGTGCGCCAACACGGGTTTCATTTAAAGCTTTGCGTTCTTCAGTACCATCTTCCAGGGTACGAATTACGTTATAACGAACTACGCCATGACGGTCTTCAAAAGACTCGACCAGCCACTTGGTGCCTTCCTGATCCTGCAATTCATCTTTAATGTTAAAAACAATACGCGATAAAGGTGCATTGTTACGTGCGTAAACACGTGTTTCATCACTCTTCGGGAATAAGATGCTAACCGATCGTTCATCTACATCAATGAGAACCCCTAATCCAAGCTCTGTTTCTGTATCTGATAACCAACGCTGACCAATAGCAAACTGATGCAATTTTTCCACCTTTATCTAAAAATGAGGACACTTATTTTCACGATCAAAACCTGATGAGTATTTGAGCAAGAAAACAGGTCTTTAAGCAATATATTTTGACATAAAGCCCACTAAAAAGTGCGCAAAACCGATGACGATTAAAAAGTTTTTACCTTAAAAAGGAACAGGATAATAAAACTCTACCCGCTCCTCTGTTTGGGGATGATAAAAACTCAAGTGTTCAGCATGCAAGCACAGTCGAGGAATCAACTGTTGCTGTTCTGGTGTTGTATATAAGGTGTCACCGACAATCGGATGACCGAGATACTGCATATGTACACGAAGCTGATGTGAACGACCTGTAATGGGAGTAAGTTTGACACGCGTTACCGCCTGTCCTTGAATTTCAAAATGCTCGATGGCTTGCCAATGCGTTAACGCAGGCTTGTTGTGATCTGGAGCAGCAATATGTAAAGGCGGATGTTCAGGATCGTAAATCACCGGTACATCAACCGTGCCTTCGCCCTCAAGATGTCCGGCAACGACCGCTTGATAGGTCTTCTCGGTTTGGCGTTCCTGAAACTGACGGGAAATGGTTTTTTGTCCCCATTTGGTCAGGCCAAACACCAGAATACCAGAAGTATCACGATCAAGACGATGAATCAGTAAGGTTTGCGGTTCTATTTTTAATAATCGGTTGATCACGCAATCTTGTAAATCTTCAGTTTTACCGGGAACGGTGAGTACACCTGCAGGTTTATGGATCACCATAAAATCTTCGTCACGATGGATCAGGTGTTCGGTTAGAAAATTACTCAATGTTCAATTCCAAGCGGATCGCGAAAACAAGCCGGCAATGATAGGAAGCTTGGCGCAGAATTACAATGCGCAATGCTGCAATTGACGACGGATTTTCCGATTTTGCTCAAAAATTATTTTAATTTCGTGTTATGAACGTGCGGATTGCAATACAAAACCCGCCAGTTCCTGTATAGAGGCATATTCTAAAACATCTTCATACCGCACATTTGCACCATGCGCACGCCAAATGCCGACCAAAGTGACAATGGCGATAGAATCCAAACCGTATTGTCTCAAATCGACATAAGGATCAATTTCCAGCGCATCCATGTTCAACTGCTCTGCAACAGCAAGCATAATTCCCTTGGGTGAAATTACATAATTTGACGGTGCACTTAAATCCCATAGCCGAGTCAAACTATAGCTAGTCATGTGATGCAAACCTTGTGCCGAGATATTTTCAATCCACTGGATATGCTGGTCTTGATTCGACAATAAAATCGCATCATCAACCACACAAATTTGCTCGGAGACACTTTGTAGATGCGGCAAGATCTGCTTGAGCATCGGACTCACCTGCCCTGCAAATATCATTTGTGGATCCGATGATGCATATTCTCCGAGTTGTTGCATCCCCTGTATCAAATCATCACCGTACAAATCAACAATTGGAATGTCTAATGCTTTGGCTTTATTGCTGATCTGGATTAGATTGCTCATCAAATCAGTGTCTTGAATTCCGGCCTGCATACGCAAATTTTGCAATCCAACAAGAACTAATACTGAATTTTCAGCAGCAAGCTGCCATTTGGCTTGAGAGGGTGCAAGTTGAATTTTTTTCGGCATGGGATACAGCATGTGAGATTATTTATCCAACATTTACATAGTTAGACAATGCTAGCTTAGATTGATTTGTTTGATAAGCTTCTCAAGTAACCGAAATATTTTTTTAATATGAATTTCGTATAACGACCATTATGTTAAATAGCCATATATTTTTTATCTCTTAGTTTAATTTGCCCTAAATATTTATATTGGATAAGATTTTACTAGATATAGGGAATTGATTCATCGAGCTTTAGGGTCACCCATACGATCATTACCTCGTGATGCTTCTCGTAGCGTAGAATACTCACCAGCCGCAGCTAAACTCATACGAGGCATATTTGCATAAATTGTTTCGAATTGACCTGCTGATAATTTATAAGCTTCATGCCATATTCCTACATTACCGTTGTAGCCTGTCCGCTTGAAAAAATCCTTCAAAGCAGATTTATGATCAAGATTATTATCGTTGGCCCATGCGATTAATGCATCGAAAGAACGCCAATGCTGTACGAAAAATAAAACTCTAGGATCATCTATTGACCATACTGTTTGAGAATTGAGTAGAGGTTGACCTGGCAACTTCAACGCATTTTTAGTCATCGAGTTAGCGGCTCGCATAACGGGTAACCATTCATTAACTCTTAGTAACTTATTAATTCGAAAGCCAATAAATAAAACAACAAAATCATCTGAATAATTTGCAGTATGACGACCTATTTTAATATCCATAAGTTTTCTTTCCGTTTGAATAAGTATTAAATCAGGATTTTTATCAATTTTAATTCTTATTGGAAGGTGGGCAAAGAATTATTGTGTTGGGACATTATGCATTTTAATTAAGAGTTACGCTGATGTTAAATCCGAATATTTCTTAAAAATTTAGTCATTAAGTATTCGATAAAAAATTAATCTTATATTTTGCGCTTGCTAGAAACTGCATTACCAGATTTTTTCAAATTAATTTGAAATTAATATAATACACCTTATACGAAACCCTTTATTTTATTTATTATTTTTCAACAACTTGAAATATATAAAAACCCAGACTTACCAATCTGAGCTTTATTGTCAATTTATCACGTTCCATGATTAATTATCGTACAAAATCCTGAGATTTTATTAAGTTAAGCTTAGAAAACTATATAAAACCAAAATATAAAAATCAGCCAACTTGCGCCAAAAACTTATCTATCGCCTGCTGGGCAATCTCTGCATCTTCAAATGACTTCACTCCGGAAACGCCCATCGCTCCTACAAGATGCCCTTGATACATAATGGGCTCACCACCTTCCAGCATGCCAGAAAAACTGTCCATAGTCAGAAAACCCATTTGACCGCCCTTAATAATTTCTTCAAACAGTTTGGACGGACTGCGACTCATTGCCGAGCACTTGGCTTTTTCTATTGCCAAATTTGCAGTCATCGGTGCTGCACCATCCATACGCTTCATCGCCAATAAACTCCCTGTTTCATCTACCACAGCAATACTGACATTGAAACTGTTCTGAATCGCATATTGATGAGCTTTATTTAATAAAAACTCAGCATCGCTTAAAGTCACATAATGTTTGGTTTGCATCCGTCTTTTTCCATTTTCAAAATCTATATAAAAAAACCCGAACGAATTCGGGCTTGGGCTAATGTAAATTATAAATATTAAGCTTTCATTTCGGCAAAGGTTTCTTTGGCAGCTTGAATCGTGTAAGCAATATCTTCATCAGAATGCGCTGATGAAATAAAGCCAGCTTCAAATGCAGATGGCGCAAGATTTACACCACGGCCTAACATGCCATGAAAGAATTTACGGAAGGCGGCAACATCACATTTCAACATTGAATCAAAACTGGTGATGTCTTCTTGATCGGTGAAGTACAACCCAAACATACCGCCCACTTGTTGCGTTTTAAATGGTATACCCGCTTCTTTCGCAACTGCTTCCAAACCTGAAAGTAACTTAGCAAGTTGGGCAGTTAAATTTTCATAGAAGCCTTCAACACGTAAATGTTTGAACATTTCTATACCGGCACGCATTGCCAGTGGATTACCTGACAATGTCCCCGCTTGATAAACTTTACCCAGTGGCGCGATGCATTCCATCACTTCACGTTTACCACCAAAAGCACCCACCGGCAAACCTGCGCCGATGATTTTACCCAAAGTGGTTAAATCCGGGGTTACGCCATAATGCGCTTGCGCACCACCAAGACCGACACGAAAACCGGTCATGACTTCATCAATAATAAACACCGCCCCATGTTCATCACATACATCACGGATTGCTTGCAAGAAACCATCAATCGGTTTTACCAAATTCATATTGCCTGCCACAGGTTCAACAATGACACCGGCAATTTCATGACCAAATTTTGCAAAGCATTCTTTTAAAGTAGCAATGTCATTGTATGGAAGCGTGAGCGTATGCTTGGCAAAATCAGCAGGCACACCCGCAGAAGTCGCCTCACCTTCACCGCTGGTCAACATTCCTGAACCTGCTTTGACTAAAAGCGAGTCTGAATGACCGTGGTAACAGCCTTCAAATTTTACAATCTTGTCACGACCGGTATAACCGCGTGCCAAACGAATAGCCGTCATGGTCGCTTCAGTACCGGAATTGGTCATACGAACCAATTCAATGGACGGCATAATTTCACAGATAATATCCGCCAATGTGGTTTCATGAACGGTTGGTGCACCAAAGCTTAAACCATCAACCGCTGCTTCTTGAACGGCTTTAATAATGGCTGGATGTGCATGACCCAAAATCATCGGCCCCCATGAACCCACATAATCGACATAGCGCTTACCATCGACATCGAACAAATACGCGCCTTTGGCTTTTTCAATAAATACAGGCGTACCACCCACCCCATTAAACGCACGTACTGGGGAATTTACCCCACCTGGAATATGTTTACTGGCTTGTTTGAACAATTGTTCTTGCTTTGGAGATAAGCTCATGAAGGCACTCGACTAAAAATTAAATCTATCAAAAATATTTTATGCTGTAGCTTGAAAAAGCGCAGACCATTCATCTAAACGTTCAGGAATGGCATACATGGGAAGTCCCAATATATCACTAATCACGGCGCAATAATCTGCACCTGATTCAATGACTTCTCTGGAATTTTCGACCGTTAAACCGCCAATTGCACAGAGGGGTACATTGAGTTTTTCTTTGGCCAGTTTTAAGGTCTCCAGACCAATGTTACCTGCTTCTGGTTTGGTGTCGGTGGCATAGATTGCACCAAATGCCACATAATTTGCACCCTCTGCAATCGCCTGTTCAGCCAGCTCAAGTGAGTTATTACAGCTACGACCTATCAACACACCTTGCGGCAAACGTGCAACAGCATCAACAATAGAACCATCACCCTGACCCAAATGCACACCAACGCCGTATTTAACCGCCATTTCAAGATCATCATTAATCACGAAAGGTACACCGTATTCAGCACACATGGCTTTCATATACTCGATTTCATAAATTTGGTCTTCTTTGGCGACTTTTTTACGACGGTACTGCAACACCGCAAGGCCACCATTGGCCATTGCACCTTCCAACTTCGCCAATAAAACCTCTACAGGATCATCATTCGTAATTAAATATAAACCGCGCATAAAAAACTGCCAAAACGAGAACTGTCTTATTATATGCATATCAACAGCCAGATTCAGCCTCTCTCAAGCAAATACAAATGAATTGCTAGTGGTAAACTCTCTAAAAATCGAAAGATGATCATCATTTTCATATTTTTTTTCTGATCAAGTAAAAAACATCTAGGTTTATTGATCGATCCTATGGACATTAAAACGATTTAATTCATCTTAAAATAACAGTAAATAAAATATAAAAATTACAGCAACGATCTGACTTTCTAGTTCATTATTATAAAACGCGCTTTGGGAAGTAAAGACACGATTAGAGCGTAGTCTCTATGTTTCAATTCATGCTTAAGTTTCACTTAAATGTACCTATAAAAAAAGCCTAGAGAAAGGTCGCTCTAGGCTTGGAAAACTTTTTAAGATTACATGTTTATTTAATCCGAGAAAGGAATTAAATAAGCACCACATCATTAATAGAATATTCGCTCTTTTTTTGCAAGTCTTAGCGGTTTAAATTTTGTATTATTTTACCTTTTAGTAAAATTTTATTTTTAATTGTGCAACGATTATTGCCTAACAATGTAAATCCATTAACTTGGAATTTTATCCAGTGAGCGATCATTTAAACTCAAATTTCCGCGTAGCACATCAGAGAACATGCGCCAATCCGAGATAAAACTATACAGCGGTTGTTTAAAACTGGCGGGTTTATTCTTTTCACACATAAAATGCCCTACCCATGCACAGGCATAACCAGACAATAAACCATAAGCCAAATATTTTGGTTTCCTTTGGCGGATTGCCTGAGTAAAAAAATATACACCGATGCTGCTTCCAAATACATGCAAACGGCGACTGGTAATATTGCGGTGTTCAGTCAAATAAAACCGATAAAATTCATGGTAGTCTTGAATCGGAAGCTGGAATTCCGGCTCAAGAGGATGTTCGGATTTTAGCTTTACAAGTCCATTCATTGTTATCATCCCGATTATTTTTATTTACGTTAGCGTATATTTTGTCCAAATAAAAGCTTTGTTTGTTATTCGTTTTTGTTCATTTCAAAAGCGATTACTTAAGAATTTCCTCGTCAAGTCTTACATCAAAAATCATTTTCGTTACAATCGGGGACTTAAAATGCAGAATACAATTCCAGCGCTATAAAAGAACAGATTTCATAACGCATTTGTACCGTAAAGAGGACGTATTTCATTGCTGAAATAGCGTCAGAAATTAGGATGAAAGATCATGGTCGAAGTTGAATTAAAATTTCAAATTCCTGAAACAAGACGTAATGCTTTACTGAAAGCGTTAGATCCTAAAAAATCGCAAATGATTCAACTTAAAGCAAAATATTACGACACTGAAGAGCGCCTGCTTTCCCAACATGGTGTTGCCCTACGCCAACGACTGGAAGGTACCCGCTGGATTCAAACCTTAAAAGCGGCGGGGAAAAGCCATTTACACCGTTTCGAACATAATTATGATCTGGGTGAACTTGAACAGGCACCACAGCTTGATTTAAGTATTTATGAGGATGATGCTGAAGCACAGCAAATCTTAAAAAATGCTTTAGGCGATTCACAAGAGCCACTCAAATTACAATTTGAGACGGATATTCAGCGTACTTTTCGGGTAATTCAGTTCCAAGAGTCCGACATTGAAGTCAGTCTAGATGTCGGTGAAGTACGAACTGAAACTGCGCAAAATGCAGTGCATGAAGTCGAATTTGAACTTAAGGCAGGTTCTGTACAATCACTGTTGGCCTTCAGCTTTGAATGGGTTAAAAAATACCAGCTTTGGCTCGATGTTCGTAGTAAAGCCGAGATCGGTAATCTTTTGGCGACGACTCAAAAAGTTAGTCCGGCAAAATCAGCCAAAGAATTTACTTTAAGCAAAAAAGATCCAGCCAATAAAAACTTACGCCTTCTTATTGCCCAACAATTACAGCATTTACTGCCTAATATTGCTGCCATATCAGCAGTAGTTTCCGAAAAAGAACATATTCAGCAAGCGCAAATTGCCCTAGATCATTTGAATTTAACGCTATCCTTATTTAAAGACTGGAATGAGGCTGTCTCAGACAAATGGGCCATGCAACTCGGTGCATTCAAGCAACAATTTGATCATTTGCAGCATTTGGAACATATGCAGACGACTTTGGGTGCTTTCTTACAGAATCCAAACACCGCATCAAATTTAACCAAAGACATTTTATACGCCAAAGAAAAGTTATCTAACCTGGTTCGTTCTACTCAAAACGTGCATCACTATTTAGAATTACTCATGTTTAGTTTAGACACTGAGGAAAAGACTCAAGCTCACGATTTAAAATGGTTTGCACAAAATACTTTGCAAAATCAATATAAGCAATTGCAAGACAGTTTAACCAGTGCAGAGATTACTAATTTTGAAAGCTTGGATAAATTAGCCACTAAAATTCATGAATTGAAATTTAGTTTTCCTATTTTAACTTCTATTTATGATGTCAAAAATTTGCAGAAATACAGTAAAGCTTTAAATGATGCACAACTTGCCGCAAGTGAATATCAAATTTTAGCATCCTCTGCGGATTATATTCAGCAAACAGAACTTGAAGCCAGTGACTGGTTTGTATTGGGCTGGCTGACAGCCAAACAGGAAGTTTATGCACAGAATCTACTTGAAGCCACAGAACAATTTTTAGTCAGTCGTAAATTCATCAAGTAACAGGCAAAATTAAAACGTATCGCAAGATATTTCAACAATTGTTTGAAATATCTTGCATAGACTTTGCTTAATTTCGCGCAAAACTCCACTACCCTTTTTTGCCGTCTGGCTTACACTCGAAGTCATCACAACTTTGATTGTAAAGTATCAGGAGTTTTAACATGCTCGAAGTAGAATTAAAATTTCAGATTCCTCTATCACATCAAAAACAAATTCATCAATTATTTTTGTCCAAAAATGCTCGTCCGATTTCTTTATCTGCACAATACTATGACACGCCCGAACGGCATTTAGCTCAACACAATATTTCATTGCGTCAGCGTCTTGAAGACTCGCACTGGATACAAACGTTAAAAGCTCCCAGCAGTCACAACCTAGAACGTTTTGAATTAGAAGTTGATTTAGGTGAGGTAGATCAACCTGAATTAGATCTCAAAATTTATCATGCTTATCCTGAAGCAAAAAATTTGCTGCAACAGGTATTAGGCAAACAGGTTAAAAACCTAATCAAGCAATTTGAAACGGATGTCGAACGTCTGGTTTATGTGATTCATTATAATTGTGCAGAAATTGAAGTCAGTTTAGATCGCGGCGAGATCCGTCATAACAATCAAACCCAAGTAATATATGAGATTGAATTTGAGCTTAAACAAGGATCTATACAAGACTTAATCAAATTTATTCAACCCTGGGTCAAACAATATCATTTATGGCTGGATGTCAGAAGCAAAGCGCAACGTGGAGATTTACTCGCACAAAATTTAAAAATTTCACCGGCCCAATTTGCAAGTCCCTTACAGTTAAATCAAAAAGATTGCATAGATAGTGCACTAAAACAGATCGTCAATAATGCCTTGCACCATTTTTTACCCAATGCTTCCGCCATTGCTTCAGAATACTATAGTAGCGAGCATGTTCATCAAACTCGTGTCGCAATTCGCCGTTTAAGAAGTGCCTTACGTGTTTTCGGCGACTGGTCAACAGATGTCGATCCTGATTGGCAAGCACAACTGACAAGCCTATTTCGTCAACTCGGTTCAACCCGAGACCGAGATGCTTTAAGCGAAGGGCTTTTACCTCAGCTTGAAGCAGCTGGAGCACCTTTTGTGCAACTGCCAAACCTCCCAGAAGAAAATAGCATCCCGATTGATACATCTTTACGCTCTGTTGATTCGGTTCACTTATTATTAGCCCTACTACAATTCGTGCATCAGCCTGGCGCAAAAAAGCAAAAGACCACATTAAAAAAAGATAGCGCAAAAAAACTTCAGAAATTGCATCAACAAATTTGCAAAGATGCCGATCAATTTTTAGAACTGGATATTGAATCACGGCACCGTACCCGTAAACGGGTCAAACGCTTACGTTATTGCATCGAATTTATTGCTTCGCTCTACCCAAGCAAAGATGTAAAAAATTACTTAAAAGGCTTAAAACCTGCTCAAGAAAGCTTGGGCCACTATAACGATTTAAATGTGGCTGAGGCCATGTTTCAAGACATTGTCAAGCGGAAGCAAAAAGCATGGTTCATCTTGGGCTGGATTGCAAATGAGAAAAAATACACCCTGCAACAAGCTCAAGAACATTTAGACACTTTTTCTAAAACCGAGACTTTCTGGTAAGAGGACGATAATCTTGATTAATGTCACACTTGCTTAGCGATATTTGCCAAAAATCTTCCAGGTGTCATTATCCGCTAAGGGATCGCTATAACTGTCATTACGTTGTTTACGTGGCTTATCCCGGGCATCGACCAATTCAAAATGTGGCTCGGTACTGAGTACAATGCCATTCACATAAAATCGGGTACGCGTGTATTCACTTTGCCCATGCTGGAACACATAAGTACGCAAATCAATAAATTCGCGGTGTGCAACCAAGACAGCGGTATCATCACTGTCTAGCCACAGTCTCATGGCTTGAATTTGCTCTGGCTCATATTGCCCGCATTTGTCGATCAGACTCGCTATGCCACGAAAATTTTTCGACTCTTTGGCACGGGTTTTATTAATCCGGATTCGATCGACATGAAAATAAAATAACGGTAAATTTAAATGACTGGGTAAATGAACCGCATCGAGGGTTTCATCCTCCATAAAGGATTGAAACAGATCTTGCGCCCTCTCAATCAGGCCCGTCCATTGTCGATAATATTCTGCGACTTCTGACTTCGAGCCATAATAAATCGGCAAGCCTTCCACATTGGCCAAGTTTGCAGGTGGCCAAATGTTTTGACGTAATAAAGCAATGTCACTTTTTAAACTTTGTACCGCAATGGCATCTTGCATTGAATTATCCAATTTTCATGCTTAGGCTATTTTTAGATTAATCCAAAGGTTTAGTTTCTGCAAGGCTTTGCCTATAATATGCCATTAGATCGTTTTTGCAGGAAAAGTTCATGGTTCAAAAGATTGAAGCAACAGATGTCACCGAAGAAGAAGCGTTAAATGCTGTTTTTTTTGAACGTGCTGATGAATTTATCAAACAAGCCAATGAGTTTTGTCGGGTTGAAAAAGGTTCACAAGTGAAACCTGTTGAAATGCGCGGTCAAGTCAGTGCTGCAATGCTGTTTGGTACTGCCCGCTTTAATACCTGGGTTGCAGCCAACAACTTTAAAGATGGCAATGAAATGCGTGATGCCAAAGATCAGGTCATGTCTTACATCATGCAGCAGTTTCAGATGATGCTTGAAGACAACTATGACGAATACTGCGAACAGTTTGAAAACTATCTTCGCTTCCGTCATAACGAAGAATTTCATGCCAATAAGCATGACCATGAGCATAAACACTGATCAGTCGATTAAAAGCCCGAAAGGGCTTTTTTTATGCCCTACTTTTTGGATAAAAGGTCATTCAAAGCCATGTCACTTTGCAGTATGGTTATAACAGAGATCTGCTGAATTAAGGAAAAATATGCAACAACTGGACTTTGCAATTATTGACTCGCACATTCACCAATGGGATCCGTATAACACGCCCCATGCAGCGGCTTTGGCAGTTAAATTATTGGGCAAGCATCCTTATCTGCTGGATAAATTTATACGTCTGGTGAAGGCAGATGATCTCATTGAAACGGTCGGACTTACCAACCATATTACAGCGCCCTATTTACCTGAAAATTATATGCAAGATATTGGACATTATCAGGTCGAACAGGTGATACATGTAGAAGCCAATTGGCATAAAAATAAAGGCAAAGGGGTGATAGGCGAAACAAAATTTATTGAATCTCTGCCTTTTAACCAAGGGACGGTGAAACTGGGCGGTATTGTGGCCACAGCAGATCCACGAGACAGTAATTTTAAGAAAATTTTACAGCTACACCAGAAGGCCTCACCGCGTTTTAAAGGCATTCGTAAAATGGCTGCGGTGCATGAAGACAAGGACATTCATGCCTGGGCAGATGAACCACATTTATATCTGAATAAACAATTTCTTAAAGGTTTTGAGATCTTAGCGCAAAACAATTTGACCTTTGATGCCTGGGTTTATTCAACACAATTGAATGACCTCATTTCCTTAGCCAAACAATTCCCTGAAACCTCGATTGTGCTAGATCATTTTGGAACACCTGCGGGAATTTTCGGTCAAGTCGGAACACTGACCGGACTAACAAAAATAGCCCGTGAAAATATTTTCATGCGCTGGCAAGAAGATATTGCCGAACTTGCTATGTGCCCAAATGTCTATACCAAGATGTCAGGCTTGTTAATGCCTGTTTTAGGCCATCAATTCCATAAGCAAGATCGACTCGCCAACAAACAGGAAATTTATGATTTAGCCATGCCACTGATTAGCCATGTACTCAACTGTTTTGGAACATATCGGGTGATGTTCGCTTCCAATTTCCCGATGGATTGTGTCAGCTCATCATTGGTGAATATTATTGATGCCTTTAGTGATGCCGTTGTCGCCTATGACCCGAATGCCTTAGAACAAGTCTTTCATCACAATGCGAAGCAGTTTTATCACTTATAGTTTTATTCAATTCAGCAAAATCTAAAAACCTCTCCCTTTGCGAAATAGCATTTCTTAGCTTTCTAAAGGGAGAAATTTTAGTGTCCCTTTCAAGATGAGAAGCACTCATATATAAAAGAGTGAATTAAAAATTATGGCTTGTTGTGTGCTTTCCCATATTGATCTGCCATAACTTCAACCAGCTGATCCAGCTTGATGTATTTTTTGATCACGCTATCAACATCGGCTTTGGTCAATTTTGCTAGCGCCTGATCACGTTTTTCACGAAACAATAGGTCACGATCACGTTCTAATTGGGGCGTTAACATACTATGAATATTTCGCTCATCTTCCAAAGCCGTAACACGTTTTTTCAGGATATTGGCTTTGGCTGCTTCCAGTTCTTGTTCTGTCACCCCTTTCGTCAGCAAGTCATTTAAAACTTTACGCACGCCTTGTGAAACTTGGGCCGATTTACCTGCCGTGTAATTGGCTTCAATGGTTAGCGCACCTGAATCAATCCAATCATCCAGTTCGACATTACTGCCAAAACCATAAACCAAGGCATTTTTTTCACGTAATTCTTGTGCTAAACGTGAAGATAGCTGTGAGTCACCTAAAATATAGCTGAATACGATTAACGCTGTAGCATCGGCATGATTTGCGCCGGCTGGAAAAGTCAAAATAGATTGATAGCTGCCGAACTCACGTTGTTCGGATAAAGTATGAATTTTCTGTGCAGGATAGGCTTGATAATCAGAACTTAGACGCTGATATGGTAATTGCGCTTTCCAATCACCAAATTCCTTTTGTACTAATGTAAGCATGGTTTGGGCTTGGTAATCACCGGTAATCGCGATTTGTGCATGATTGCTAACGAAGAAATCCTGATACAATTTCTTCACTTGCTCAACCGTTGCAGCTTTAATTTGTTGCTTGGCAAGATCCGGCTCAAAATGGTAACGCAAATCACCCGGTTGATAGGTTTCAAGTAATCGGGTCATGGTCAGTGCAGCAACAGTTTCAGGCTCGGTATAAGGACGATCCAATGCAGATAAAGTTTGCGATTTAATCAAATCAAATTGTGATTGTTCAAACTTCGGCTTTTTCAATACCTGCAGCATAAATTTAAAATAATCATCAAACTTTTCTTTTTTTGCCACAATCTGAATAGTAATACTATTGGCTGATGCAGTTGCAGTGGCGCCACCACCGGCTTCAATTGATTTATCGGCAATATCTTGCAAGCTATATTGATCTGATCCACGTAATAATAAATACGCCATCAAATCGAGGACTTCACCTTTATTAAACAACGATTTTTCCGTACCAAAATCGACAGAAATAGTGGCATAGGTTTTGTCATCACGGGTCGATGTTGGATACAACGCGTATTTAATTCCATTCTTCAAGCTGCCGCGTTGAATTTTCTTCTCAGTATCAACTAAATACTGTTTCGAGGTTTTAACATATTCAGCAACCTCTTTTTTATATTCACTGCTATCTTTCAGCGGCTCTTCTTTCACCTCGCTTTGATTAAGTGTTTTAGGCTGTTCAGCTGCCTGTTTCCGCTCTAGTGCTTTTTTCTGCTCTTCGGGAGTCGGTTTGATATCCCCTGAAATACGATGTTCGGGGACTAAGAACTGGGTTAAAGTTTGATTGACTTCAGAGAGGCTCAATTTTTTAACATTATCCAGATCAGTAAAATATTGTGACCAATTGCCTTGATAAGAGACATAATAATCACTCAAACGCCCGCCTAAAGCTGTGGCATTACTCTGGATGTTGTCTGCCTGATTCTGAATCAGATTTTTGACTCGATTCAGCTCGGTTTCATTAAATGGCTTATTTTTTTCTACTCCTGACACCAATTCAGATTGAACTTTCTTCGCATCATCATTTGGGGCATAAATAGCACCCATGAAAACCAGATTGAAGTCCTGATCTAACCAGGTGGTGGATTGAACTCCGGTACTTACACCTGTTTCCACCATACTTTGGTAGAGATGTCCACTTGGCTGCATGGTATATAAAGACGGTGCTAAGGCCAATGCAGATTTGATCTTTTCATTTTTGCCATTTAGATAAATATTAAATTTAGCCAGATCACTGCCCTTTTGTACCAGAAAGTTTCTGTTCTTAATTTTGGCTGAATCAAGGACAGGAACTTTAGTCTGTACCGGAACTTGGCGTGCCGCAATTGGACCGAAACTCTTATCAATCTGTTTTAATACTTCAGCTTTATCAAATTTACCTGAAATCACCATGACTGCATTATTCGGTGCATACCAAGTACGGTAAAATTTATTCAGCTCATCCATTTTAATAGACTGTAATTCATTTAGGTCACCGATCGGTAAACGCCCCAGATATTGATTGCCATACGCCGACTTCCACATTTGATCCATCATGACCGAAAAAGGTTGATCCATCCGAACTTCACGTTCCCGTTTCACAATTGAAATTTCAGAAGGGACAAACTTTTCTTGCAGCACCAGTTTATCCATTCGTTCCGCTTCGAGATGAATCACTTCATTAATGGCACTCTGTTCTGGTCGAATAATATTGGTATATTTAGTCGAGTAATAAT
Source organism: Acinetobacter sp. ANC 4779 (assembly GCF_004331055.1). NCBI lineage: Bacteria > Pseudomonadati > Pseudomonadota > Gammaproteobacteria > Moraxellales > Moraxellaceae > Acinetobacter > Acinetobacter sp. ANC 4779. The sequence continues at coordinate 237,567 of NZ_SJNU01000003.1, read as the reverse complement.
CGGTGCTGGCATTGGTCATTAAGGTGTATTGATCCAGACGGCGCTGGAACTCTTCGCCTTTGATATTTTGCGTGCCTTTAAATGCCAAATGTTCTAATAAATGCGCCAATCCCCCTTTGCCTTGTGGATCATTGAGTGAACCTGTGAGATAGACGGTATTCATAAATACTTTATTTTCTTTGTCATTTTGCGCAAGCAATATGCGCAAACCATTATCTAATTTATATTCCTCAATCTTCTGTTGAGATTTTACTAAAACAGGCTGTGACCAAGCGGTTGAACTAAAGCCAACCAATAATAAAGAGATGGTAAGTTGTTTAAACCGCATTAACATAATTATTCCAATTTTATTCAACACTATGAATTTTTATCACCCACGCCATCTTAGAAAATGAATTTGATTTTTAGTAGTAGTTTTTTGAAAAAACAGCCGTTTATTTCAACGGCTGTGTAGCAAATTTATTTACATATTTTATAGATACAGCTCTGCCTGCATATACAACTTTGCATAACCTGAAATTTCGATCCGCTCATTTTCAAGTATCACACAATACAATTCGCCACCCCGTTTTGATGCCTGATAAGCCAAAATTTCGCTTTTACCCAGTTTTTCAGCCCATAGCGGTGCAATGGCGGTATGAATTGAACCGGTCACTGGGTCTTCATCAATACCATTGGCAGGCGCAAAATAACGTGAAACACAATCATATTTCTCAGCTTGTGCAGTCAAGGTTAAATCCATACATGTTCCTTGCGCTGTAATTGCCGTACGAATTCGTCCCAATTGTTTGAGCAATGCCAAATTTGGAGTTTCCTCAACAACATCTTGCGGATTTTCATATTCCACAATATAAGCTTGGCTATTAAAATAGACATTTTTAAAGGGTTTGCTTAAAGCTTGATTTAAAATTTCAGGATAACTTTCAATTTTCTCTGCACGGCGAACAGGAAAATTCATTTTGATTTTGCCATCAGCTGCTTCTGTGACCACAAAAATGCCCAGATTTTTTACATGAAATTGTATGACTTTTGCCGATGTGAAATCTTTAAACAGCACAAAACTGCTGGCCAAAGTGGCATGTCCACAAAAGTCTACTTCTGTGGTTGGGGTAAACCAACGGATTTCATAATTCTCTGCATCAATCATTTTCACAAAGGCGGTTTCAGACAAATTGTTTTCCAATGCAAGATTCTGCATCAAAGTTTCATCTAACCATTGCTCAATCACAATCACAGCGGCAGGATTTCCCTTAAACAGCTCATTGGTGAACGCATCCACCTGATACATTTTCATCTTCATTAACCTGATTTTATTTGCGGTCATTTTACCAATTGAAAACTTGAATATAGAAAAAAATTAAAAATAATTTTATCGATCATTTTTACAAAATACAGATAGTTATTACCTTATTGAAAATTAAGTTTTCTGCTTGATTTGCAATCTTCTACTGGCAAAAAACCGGCATTAACGATAGCTTATTGCTATCTCTCTCATTGATCACCTATCTCATGACTTTTCAAATTCATATGATTGATGTCAAAAATCAACTACAAAACTATATTTGGTTGTTAGAACATACACCGAGTAAGGAAGTGGTCGCAATTGATCCCACCGAAGCACATTTGGTAGAGGCATATTGTGCAGAAAATAATTTAAAGCTAAGTCAGATCTGGCTGACCCATTGGCATAAAGACCATACCGGTGGTGTACCTGAGCTTTTGCTCAATCGTAATATCCCGGTCTATGGTCCACGTGAAGAATTAAGTAAAGTTCCTTTTATCAGCCATCCCCTGCAACACGAAGCTCATATTACTTTCCACGATTTAGATATAGAGGTCATTGCCGTACCGGGTCATACCCTAGGACATATCGTCTATTTTATTGATGCTTTAGATGTTCTTTTCTGCGGCGACACCCTTTTTGCGATGGGCTGTGGTCGGGTCTTTGAAGGCACATATGAGCAAATGTATCACTCACTTAATCGCTTAGCTGCTTTACCTGCCCGAACCAAAGTTTATTGCACCCACGAATATACCCTTTCCAATGCAAAATTTGCCTTACACGTGGAACCGGACAATATGGCGATTCAACAGCGTTTCGAAAAAGTTGAAACTCAACGTATGCTCGGCCAATGTACACTACCGAGTACCATTGAATTAGAGTTGGACACCAATCCATTTTTAAGGGCTGAAAGTGTTGAGGAATTCCAACGTCTGCGAGAGTTAAAAGATCATTTTTAATATGAGGCAAATATAGAAGGTTTATAAAATCTGATGTGTTTGCGCATAAGCATCTAGCTCAATTTGAGTCACCACACGGGTCATATTCATTTCATCAACCCGAACCAAGAGCAAACCGCCTAAAGCAGGTTGATAACGTCGGGCACTGCCAAAAGGCGTATAAGATACATTTGATTGTTCCGCAAAGATCAGCCAATCTTCATGTCCTAACATGACAGCAACAGGGATTAAATCTTGTTGCTGCATATTTTGACTTTGATTCAATACATTTTGTTCAATTGTGTCTATCGTCATTTCAATCTAATCATCATCTTAATAAACATTATACATCTGCCAGAATTCAAAAATCCCTCGGCATGGGGGCGTTACAGTTTATCTTATCTTTTTTTAATATTGGAAGCATTGCGATTTTTTGACTCATTTTTAGTCGCTTATAAAATGATAATGATTTCCCGCTTCAGCTTGGTATTTCTAAATAATCCCCCAAAGATAGCTCAAATATGAATACATTTAAACTACATTGAAAATTGTGTATAAATATTTCCCTCTTTAAAAATCCAAACAATCAATAAATTTTTATATAAATCAATATCATAAGAACAATTATTTCAATATTTGGTTAAATTTTGACTTCAATTTTAGATATTATTTGGTCTTTTTAAGCATAAAAAATATACGTAATATTTATTTTATAAAAAACAACACAAAGCACCCCTTTAAAAAAAAACCTGTATCCCTATTATTAATTTAATACTGTAATGTATCCAATATACACAAGGAGTTCTCTCGTGAAGAAAGTTGTTAAGGCAAAAAATTTAATTGCGTTTCGCATTTGGCTAGAAAAATTAGGATATTCGGTAAGAACATTAACCGATAATCGTGGCTTTACTTTTAGTTTTAAAAAAGAATATGGCTTAGTTACCTGTGATTTGGCCGGTAATTCACTGGCTATGCAACTTGGTGAAGAATTTGAAGATCACCTAAAAGCTTAAAAATATATTTCACGTTTGAATCGAGATAAAAATAATTAATTCAAAATATATTTTTAAATAATATTAAAAGCCCGGTTTTGGGCTTTTTTATTTTATCTTTCACTTTTTTCCAGACAATAAAAAAGCAAGGTAGAGACCTTGCTTCAATATCTTGATGGTGGGGACGGAGAGACTCGAACTCTCACACCTTGCGGCGCTGGAACCTAAATCCAGTGCGTCTACCAATTTCGCCACGTCCCCATCAGGGTACTAACATAGTGTTAGATTTTTTAAAACTTGGCAGAGGATCAAGGACTCGAACCTTGACGAACGGTTTTGGAGACCGTCATGCTACCATTACACCAATCCTCTACAGCATTACTACCAAACAAGTTTGATAATAATTGGTGGGGACGGAGAGACTCGAACTCTCACACCTTGCGGCGCTGGAACCTAAATCCAGTGCGTCTACCAATTTCGCCACGTCCCCAATGGCTGTGTATATTATAGAGATCGTTTCCTGATGACAAGACCTTTTTATGAAAAATCCACTTGTTTGTTTAAATAAAAAACAAAAGCGGTTTTTTTGTATTTTTATTGAACATTTTCAGTGAGTAAGCACTGTTTTACAGTGTAAATATCAGTAAATCTTCCCTCTTTTTGCTTCGCCAACATCCCCGATAAAAGCTTTTTAAATATTAATAAATGTTCTGGAAGTACAATTCTCAAACGCTGGCAATGTAAATATGCCCAATCTTGATAATTTTCTGCGGTTAAACGCTGCCCTGTAAGCCATTCATAAAAAATAATCCCTACAGCATAAATATCAGTTTGGATGGTTTTTTTTGCTGCATGAAAAAGTTCAGGTGCCATATAGCGTGGAGTTGCGGTCAGGCTTTGCATTTTTTGGGATAAATTGACTTTTTCAACCTGTTCAAAATCAATCAAACATACGCGCTGCTGGTATTGAACAAAATGCTCTCGCTTTAAATCGGCATGAATCCAGCCAAGCTGATGTAATTGATCCAATACATCGAGTACTTTTAACAGCGTCTTTTTAATCTCATTTAGCGACATATCAGAACAATCACTGAAGAGTGCTTCAGCATGACTTAAAATCAAAATAGGGCTTCTCCCCGACTCTGCTTGCCTATCAGTTTTTAAATGAGCAATCACTTGAAAGGGTAATAAAAAATCAGGCATGGGGTTGGAAGAACTGCGTTGATCTACAAATTGCTGATAAAAAGCCAACTCATTTAAAAACCCTGCTTCATAACTTTGATTTATGCGGAGTGCTTGAGTTTTTAACCAGTAGTGTTGTTGCTGATGTTCAAAGGTATATAAAAAACGCCCAAAAGTTAGACTTTTAGGCTTAGTTTTAAGTATTAAGTTTAATGAAGAAAAATCTTCCTCTTTAAACTGCAATAAATTCTGCGGCTTTTTGCTCTGGATCATGTTTATAATTTAAAATTTCCAAACAGTGCTGAATGGTTTTCCCTACCCGGGCATGCATTTCAATTGAAGATATCTTAGGCCACGTCGCCCGCTCACCTTCACGTTGTAATAATTTGAACAAATATGGTCGCGGGTTCTGAAACATATAACTGTAGTGTCGCAAGCTATAATCACCGACAATATTTAAATCGCCATAATAACCTTGATCAATCACACCAAAACCATGATCAAGCAATCGTCGAACCGGGGGGATTTTTCCAACCCGATCACGGGTAAAGTCCATAATGCCTTTGCTAATCACCTTCCCCTGACGACGAATAATCCGTTCTGGCCAACTCAACAGATCTCGACGGTGACGCTCTGCATCACTTTGCATAAACGGCACAATATGAGGATTAACCTGACTTGCGATGGTGTAATTTAAATTATACAGTCTTGCCATTTTTTCTTGAGGGAAATCACTGCGTACACTGCCATCTACCCAACGTGTGTCTGCCATATAAGGCGTTAATTGACCATTTTGACGTTTACTGGTGAGTTTAACCGGTGGAAATAAAATAGGAACTGCACAGGAGGCCAATACTGCACTCCAAACCAGCAAATCTGGCGAAGTATAGGCATTCAAAATCCGGGCTTCTTGTGAAGCATCATAAGGGGCAACAGCCACATTAATATGTAAGCCAGAGATTTTAAATGCTTCTTCAAAGGTCACATCACCCAAATTTTCAATCAAGAATTTCTTTAGGTACATTACATCGGCAAAACCACCGTTGCCCTTTAAAATTTCGCTAAATTTACGAAAATGAAAAGCTTCACTAAAAAAGTTCTCACCATTTAAAAGACCTGAAATATCTGACGGTTTTGAAGTTCCCAACATGGCCGTCATAATTGCACCTGCGCTCGAACCAGATAGCACCTTGGGCATTAAATCTTGTTCAAGCAATGCCTTACATACACCTGTATGAAACAATCCCAATGTCGCACCACCTGAAAACATAATAGCAGGCTGGCCGTATGCCTTTTTACAATGCTGAAAAAATTCAATTTTTTCAGCAAGACATAAACAAGAACAATTATCTGAAGCAATGTAGGCCAGACTTTCACTGACTTCTTCCACATAATCTTCTATGATTTTTTTTGTTCCCACATATGTGGCGGTAAATAACATCGGATTTGCAATATTGGCGATATCATAGGTTAAACCTTCACGTAATATATACATGATATCTTCAGTACGTTTCTGGAAACGATAGCGTTTTAACCGGCTTAATCGCTCGGAAATAATTTCAGCATCAAAATAAGGTGAACAGTTATCATATTTCCACTCTTGGGCACCGGTTTCTTCATCTATTTCTAATGCTATGCTTTTCCATTCTTCATATGTTTCAGCTGTTTCAAGTTGGCGCTTTAATTTTTTTATGCGATAGGCTTGATGTGGATTAATATCCTGTGTGAAATCTTTAAATAGCATATCTATCCCTCAAACACTTTCATTATTATTTGCATCTTATGATAGGTTATCATACATGACATTGACAGAATACTCGGTGGAATATCGGTGCAAAAATGTCTATTGTATTAGCAAATCATGACTAATTCATATACAGTTCTTCAGTAAAACCACCCTTTTACTTTTACACGTATAAGCTGAACAATCATGGCAACAATTGATTTACCTGATCATATCTTACAAGCACTTTCTACTGTACTCCAACAACTACAGCAAAATTTACCAGAACTGAAACAAGAAACCGACTTTTCAGCAACTGCTTATAAATGGCAAGACAAACAATTAAAAGCCATTCAACAGCCTAGAAAAATGTATTTGAATGATTTAAAAGGTATTGAAAGACAAAAAGAAAAAGTAATTCAAAACACCCTGCAATTTCTGAAGGGCTTGCCGGCTAACGATGTTTTACTTACCGGCTCACGTGGTACAGGTAAATCTTCTATTGTGCGCGCCCTACTTACTCAATATGAAGCAGAAGGTTTACGTTTAATTGAAATTGAACGTGATGATTTGTCTGACCTTCCTATCATACAGAAGCTGATTGAAAACCGTCCGGAAAAATTTATTGTCTATTGTGATGATTTAGCCTTCAACGCAGAAGATGAAAACTATCGCAGTTTAAAAAGTGTTCTAGATGGTTCATTACAATCCGGTTCAAGTAATTTTATTATTTATGCAACCAGTAACCGCCGCCATTTACTACCTGAGTTTATGCATGAAAACACCCCAATAACGCGTGTTGATGTGCCGCAATATACTGAGCTCCACCCGCAAGAAGCGATTGAAGAAAAAATTTCACTTTCTGATCGTTTTGGAATGTGGCTGTCATTTTATCCAATGGATCAAAATTTGTATTTAGAAATTGTTGAGCATTATTTATCAAAGGCCAATATGCCAATGGATGAGTTTACCCGTGCTGAAGCATTACGATGGTCTCAAGCTCGTGGACAGCGTTCGGGGCGTGCAGCCTATCAATTTTCAAAACACTGGATTGGTTCGCAAAAATTGGCATCGTTTTAAGTCATCACTATTTAGCCATTTTTAACCCCTTCATAAATACCGAAATAAAGATCTAAACTTCAGATCAAGATAACGTTTAATCTTTATTTCGGTCATTACACTTTGCAAAAAATTCTGGATTATTTATTCTTTTAGATCTTTCCTCAAAAGACTTGAATCAGTTTATTTGGACGATATAAACAACTGTTGCTATATTCATTGCAATTTTGACATATCAAAGTCCATCAAAATGCTTCAAACTCTGCAAAATCTCTTGAGAGTCACGAATACTGTTCATTATTCAGTGGACTCACACATTTTAAGGAATCTCCCCTATGACCAATAACGAACAAGATTCATTAACAGCCAAGCCTGATGGCAAACCATTTTCACGCAGCTTTGACTTTTCACTCGACTTTGAAAAAATTAATTTTAAAAAGCGTCCAGAATTATATCGAATTGGTCGTGGTGAAGACGGTGTTTTATTAGTTGAACCTTATACATCTGAAATTTCACCATTTTGGAAATTTGAAGATGAAGCTCAAGCTATTGAAAGTAGTACAAAGATTTTTGAATTATTTCAAGATTATTTAGAGAAAAATGATTTTGTTGGCGCAGACATGGCAAGAAAGTTTTTGCTGATGGGCTATACCCGTGCACGTCGCTATGCACACCATAAAAAAGGCAGCCAAAAAACTGGCCGAAAAAACAAAGGTGTTACCTCTACAGTTAAAGTAGAACTAAATGAGGCTATTACAGTCGAAAAACAGCCACGTAGCACCGAAGATCAGGTGAAAGCTGCTGTTGCGAAAATCTTTAAAGACAAGAGCGATCAAGCTAAGTTAAATCCGAAATATATCGAACTTAAAGAAAAATTCAATGAAATAATTCGCGAGGATTAATTGAGCGCCGTTATTTAACTATCAATGATGGTTAACAATTAAAGAGCAGTTTAAATTTAGAAACTGCTCTTTTTTCATTGTCTAAAATCATTTTTATCCATGTCACATTGCATGGCTTTGTTCTACAAATTAACGTTAACTGCCTATGTAACTTCTATGATTCAATCAACAAATAATTCTATCTATTTATTAGAATTGGTTATAATTCTATTCTTTTGATAGATTTTTCAAACATAAGTTTACGAAAGCATTCTGCTGTTATATTGAATTAAGCATGATGAATAAGAAGTTTTATGGATCGAAGCTTATAAATTAAAAATACTTGTTTATTGAAAATGTGCAAAGGAAACTAAAGCTGCCCCTGCTTTTTTTGAGCAAGGTACGATAAAGCCGAGATAAATAACGCCTATCTAATATTAAAAGACCAATTCAATCATTTTATGGAAAAAATAGCCAAAATTGATTTGATAAAGATTTTAGGTTTTAAACTTGATTTGATGTTTATGCTCATACATCTTTTTATCGGCCTCAACAGCCGCCTTAAAGAGTCCTTGAGAAGGATGACGCATGGCAACTCCGATCGCTGCGCATATTTTTGCTTGTGCCAAAGCGTCCATAATACGATTTAAAAGTTGGTTTGCACCCATCTCATCATTTTCTACACTTAGAATTACAAACTCATCACCCCCAAAGCGCGCCACAATATCTTTGCGGCGTACAGTGTCAAGCAATACATGGGCAGCCTGCTGAATCAAGTCATCCCCTTTATGATGTCCTAATTTATCGTTCACTTTTTTTAAATCATTCAGGTCGATAAAAAAAACTGCAGCGGGATGGCCATAACGTTTACAACGTTCTTCTTCTGCAGTAACTAACCGCTCCCAAGCTCGACGGTTATAAAGTCCTGTTAATCCATCTCTTAAAGCTTCCGCTTCTAAGCGCTCATGCTGGCGAATTTGTTCATTTTGACGCAATTCAGCTTGCAGAATATTACTTAACAAGTTACCGAATAATTCTATTAATTCGACCTCCTGAATAATGGCTTCGGATTGTATTTCCGGGTCAATGGCACAAAGCGTCCCAAACAGACTTCCATCTTCATTAAACAGAGGCTGACCAATATAGGACTTGATACTGACTTGTTCATTGATGGGCGCAGTTGCATATAAAGGAATATCTTCTGAACGAGGCGCAATTTTAGGCCCCTTGCCAGCAACCATATGAAAGCAAAAAGAATTAGCCCACTCGAATACCTGTCCAGGTTTAACGTTATAGCCGTGATCCTCACTTTGGAGCACAATCCAGTCTTTAGCTTCTACTCGGGTAATCATCCATAAGTTAAATCCAAAGCGTTGGTAGAGATACTGCAACACTGCTTTTCCCGCTTCCTGAAAACTTCCGAGATTTTTATGATCCATTAGAGTAGGCCTATTTTTACGATCGCGAAATAATAAATTTTCATGATGTAATTTGAAAAATTTTTCCAAAATTCAGTAAAACCTATCCTGAATATAATATCTGATATAGGCATGGATCTATGCAATTATTTTTTGCAAAATCAGTTCTCATTAAAATAAAAAAGAGACTTCAGCCTCTTTTTTTAAATCTTGAAATTTCACTCATTAAGCTTCATTTGGATTTGAAAGCTCTGTCATCGGCCAACGTGGGGTGGTCGTAACCGCCAAACCCTCACATTGCCCAGCTTTTAAACGCTGATAACCTGCAAAAGCGATCATTGCACCATTGTCAGTACATAAAGCAGGTTCTGCATAATAGACTTGCGCCTGAATTTTCGCTAAATCTGCTTCCAGGCGTTCACGTAAACGTTTATTCGCGCTAACACCTCCTGCGATTACCAAACGTTTTAACCCTGTCTGTTTCAGTGCTTTAACCGATTTTTTCACCAAGGTATCCACCAAGGCTTCTTGGAATGATGCTGCAATATCCGCTTCACGGTTTTGACCTTCGACTTTTTTCAATTGGATTGAAACCGCAGTTTTTAAACCACTAAAAGAAAAGTTCAGACCTTGATGCAACATTGGACGCGGGAAATCAAAGGCTGTTGCGCTACCTTGCAGTGCCAATTTTGAAATATTGGGTCCGCCCGGATAGGCCAAGCCCATCATTTTCGCGACTTTATCAAAAGCCTCACCCGCTGCATCATCAATCGATTCGCCAAGCAATTCATATTGACCAATACCGTGCGCTGCCATGAGCTGGGTATGACCACCTGAGACCAATAAAGCGACAAACGGAAATTCTGGTGGTGTAGCAGATAATAAAGGCGCAAGCATATGGCCTTCCATATGATGCACACCAATGGCCGGTTTATTTAAGGCAAATGCCAAAGTACGCCCGAATAATGCACCCGTCATTAATGCACCCATCAAGCCTGGACCACGCGTATATGCAATAGCATCAATCTCTGATTTCTCAATATTACTTTGTTCAAGCAATTGATTAATTAAAGGAATTAATTTTCGAACATGGTCACGTGAAGCCAGTTCCGGCACAACCCCACCATATTCTGCATGCAGTTTAATCTGACTATATAACACCTGTCCTATCAAGCCGACTTCACTGTCATAGAGTGCTAACCCAGTTTCATCACAAGAAGTTTCTAAGCCAAGAACGATCATTAAACTGCCTTTTACCCGTATCTAAATATTGCTAAAGCTATTATAGACTTGTGGTATGAGATGTAAATGAGTAAAATACTGTCCTTCACTTGTGATCTAAGGCAATCGTGCCTAGATCTTATCCATAACTTATGAGGATTCTTCATGCCACAAGTTAAATTGAAAGAAGGCGAACCAGTAGACGTAGCTATCCGTCGTTTCAAACGTTCATGCGAAAAAGCTGGTGTTTTAGCGGACGTTCGTAAACGCGAATTCTACGAAAAACCAACTCAAGAACGTAAACGTAAAAAAGCTGCTGCAGTTAAACGCTATCAAAAGAAATTGACGCGTGAATCTGTACGTACTACTCGCCTTTACTAATTAATTTGTGATTGACTGCCTGGACAAGATAAATGACTACTTTAAAAAACCAAATAACCGATGTTTTGAAAGCAACTATGCGTGCCAAAGAAATGTCAAAGTTAACGGTAATACGTGGTCTTCAGGCGGCAATTAAGCAAATCGAAATCGATGAGCGTAAAGAGCTTGACGATGTTCAAGTTCTTGCGGTCATTGAAAAGCAAATTAAACAACGTAAAGATTCGATTAAAGCCTTTGAAGGCGCTAATCGACAAGACTTAGCTAGTAAAGAACAAGCCGAACTTGAGATTTTATCTCAATTTCTACCAGCAGCTATGACTGAGGAAGAGCTTGATTCTATCATTGCGCAGACTATTTCTGCTCAAGAAGCTACTAGCATGAAAGATATGGGTAAGGTGATGAATTCTCTGCGTCCGCTCATAGCCGGGCGCGCCGATCCTGCACAAGTTTCTGCTAAAATTAAAGCTAAACTTGCATAATCCTACTTCTATATAATTCTTGACTTAACGTTGAACTGCCTTCATTTAAAGACAGTTCAAGCGTATCCCCTTCTTATTACAGATCACACTGAATATTATATTTTTTCAAAATCAGCATTTCTTTTGATAACATCACTTGATGAATTACATCCTGCTTGGTTATCTGTCTAAATTTACGATCTAAAGAATCCCGGTTTCGATCTGCCGCTTGATATAACTGTTCCACATAATTACCCACAATTCCGCAGAATTGAACGTGCTGTTGGGGTGTGAAACTGGTTTGCTGAGCATCTAGGCTACTGAAAAAATTTCTGGTGTCCTGCTTATACTGTTCAGAAATTTTTTCTACCGATAATACATATTGCTCAACACCTGCCAAGACAACACTTGATGCCGTGCACCCAATTAGAAAACAAGAAAATAATATTTTTTTCATCATTTAATCAATCTTGTTAATCGTTAGAAATATAAATACGGCTCAATATTATCATATGCTTAGCTTTTATAAGGGTAGATTTTATTCATCAATATGTAGAAAAGATGGCTGATATTGAATATAAGCCTGCTCAATGGGTGCCGGTAATTCACCAGTAGTGACCGTTCCCAAGCGTAAGCGGATAATTTCAGGCAAATCTACCCGATAAGAATAAATTGGACTACCGCATTCCTGGCAAAAAACACGTGCCTTATTCGGGCTATGAAAATATTCTTTTAGAAATTTAATCCCACTACTAATTTCAAATTTTGATTTTTGCAAAGCACTGTTCCAGCCAAAGATTGAACCTTGAGCCATTTGACAGTCTTTACAGTAACATATGATGGTTTTTTCAACTTCACCATGATATCGATACTTCACCATTCCACATAAACATTGACCTTCTATCACGCTTAACTCCTTATTTTTATTATTCAAAATGTAAAATAATGAATTTAATTTAAATTTTTAACTGTCGCTCTTTTTGCATTTCATTAATTCGTATTTTTAATTTTGCCGACAAGACTTCATTATTTTTAACCAAGCGCTGTGCATGCAATAACGACTTAATCGCATTTTCTTCCCAACCCGACCAATATTCTACTTCTGCGCGATAACGCAGGACATTGACCGTTCTAAATGGGGATTGCTGGTCAATATTTGCAGTTTGTTGCATCAAGCGCCAAGCCTGAATATCCCGAGGATTCTTATTGGTAAAACGCTGAACTAAGCTCTGTGCTTGAGCAGCCTGTTTTTGACGAATCAATACTTCCGCCAATTTAAAAGCCAAAGCCCGATTTTCGGGCATAATTCGTGCGGCAGACTGAATCGCTTTATAGGCTTCATCGGTTTTATTTTGCCCCAAATAGATATCAGTTTGAATGAGCACCAGCAAATTATTTAAGCGCTGCTGTGCCTTGGCCTGATCTAAAACTTGCTGGGCTAAAACATAGTCGCCTTGTTTGAGATAAAAAGCGGATAGCGCCAACTGTCCTGCAAAATTTTTACGATTGGCTAAAATTTGTAATTGTTGTTCGGTGGCTTGATTCGAAATTACCCTGCTGTACCATTTCAGTATTTCAAAATCTTCATCATGTAAACTTGATTTTACTTTTGGGAATTGATTGGCTCTTAAACGTGCTTCACTCATCCGTTCTGTACTGAGTGGGTGGGTTAACCAAAAATCCGGCAAAAAACTGACTTTACTGGTTGCCCGATCCATAACCTCAAAAAAATCAGCCATACTTTGCGGATTATATCCGGCGGTATACATGTATTGCATCCCAATACGGTCTGCTTCACGTTCCTGGTTACGACTGTAATTCAACTGCTTGTCCATTAATGCAGCTTGCGAGCCCAACATCACTGCTGTACCTACATCTCCATCCGCTTGTGAAGCCACCAACGCTCCAACCAAAAGCCCAGCAAGTGTCAGAAAACCTTGTCCCTTAAATGCCTCTTGTGAGCGACTGTAATGACGTTGTGATACATGGGCAACCTCATGCGCCATTACTCCCGCCACTTCATCCATATTTCGTGCAGAGGTCACCATCCCTGTATTAATGGCAAATAATCCACCGGGAACAGCAAAAGCGTTAATTTGAGGGTCATTGATAATGACTAAACCAATAGGTTGCCCAAACTGGGTTTGACTTAAAATATGGGAAAATACACTGACCAATTGATCTTCCAACCATGGATTTTGCAGCACAGGCATTTGTTTTTGAACTTCGCGAAATACTTTTTCGCCAATCATTTTTTCTTTTTGTTGATCAATTAAACCGACTCCAGCGCCGATTTCAGGAATATTAAACTGTGGCGTTGAATTCACATTCGCACTGTGCGTCGGCCCCATGATTGAGACTAAACCAATACTGCAAGCCAATAAAAACCGTTTCAATGTTATATTCTCAAACTGCTTTTTCTCAATTTATCCGACTATAACATTGAAAATTGGAGGGATTTGCAATGAAGTGTTATCAATTTTTAAGAAAATGAAGCATTCACCACATAAGGCGGTGTTCGCCCTTCAAGCGCATCGACCAAATTACGATAAGCCAGTTCAGCCATTTTTTTGCGTGTTTCTGCAGTCGCAGAACCGACATGTGGCAAAGTTACCACATTATCTAAATTTAAAAGCTCTGATTCCTGTAAAGGCTCTTTTGCATAAACATCTAACCCAGCAGCAAAAATCTTGCCTGCTTTTAAGGTCTCAATTAATGCCTGTTCATCTACCACAGAACCACGGGCAATATTCACAAACACAGCATGCGGCTGCATTTGATCAAACTCAGGCTGACCGATCAAGGCTTTAGATTCTGGATTTAAATCGACAGCGAGCACTACAAAATCTGATTGTTGTAACAATTCATCTAAACCGCAATATCGTGCGTTTAAAGGCTGTGCCAATTCCAACTTTTCACGGCGATTATGATAAAGAATATTCATATTAAAGCCATAAAAGCCACGACGCGCGACAGCAGCACCAATATTGCCTAAACCAATAATGCCTAAAGTTTTACCAAATATATCGCGTCCAAATTGTGCTTCAGCTGCGGTACGTTTCCATTGTCCTTGCTTGGTCCATTGATCCAAATAAGGCACTTTACGCGCAGCACTCATCAGCAAGGTAAAAGCCAAATCGGCTGTGGTTTCCGTAAGCACATGAGGCGTGTTAGATAACCAGATTTTTCTCTGATTTAAATAAGCAAGATCGTAGTTGTCATAGCCTACACTAACACTGGAAATAATTTTAAGTTGTTGTGCATTGGCCAAATTACTTTCATTCAGCAGGCGCCCTGCACCAATCATGGCATCTGCATCTTTAACCTGTTCGCGGATCTGCTGATTAACATCCCCCAGTTTTGGATTAATGACTTCCACCTGATATTGAGCTTGTAAACGCTGCAGCACATCTGCATCTAACTGACTAAAAACAACAACTTTCTTGTTCATGTAGCATCCGGGTTTTGGTTGGTTTTTTGCATAAATTGCCATAAGCGTTTTTTTAATAATGGCTGGTCCAGCATCTCTTGCAAACCAGCCAGATGAATACTTTTTGAATGATTAAAATAAGGGAATTGCCCTAAAAAAATAATATTCTTATCCGTACTAATGGCATCTATAAAACCTTGTACATAACTTTCTGCACCGCGCCCATCCTGGAAATTTATTAAAGGGAATGGCCACTGTAATTCATAATATTCCGCTTGAACGGCTTGCTGAATATTATTCCACAATTGCTGTTGTTCAGTGCTCAGTTCAGTCGCATCAATCACGATGACACAATGTGGCAAACCAAAAGCCTGCAATTGAAAAGCCGCTATGTGAAGTGCTGGTCGCTCTTCAATCACTTGAGACACAACTTCAGCTTGAACTTCTTTAACAACAAGCGGTGGCGTTGGGAGTTGTTCTGGTCGATCAAGCGTTTTAAGCAGTTCAATCTTTGGAGGTGGAGCTAGGGGGATTTGAGCTTTCGCAACCACAATTTCGGTCAGATATTCAGGTGCAGCCTGATCTCGCCAAATGGATGAGGATGGCATATTTTGGCACACAGCACCCTGAGGAACCCAGATATCGATTCCTAATGTTGCCAGTATGTCACGCTGATGCCCTATCATCTTTTTCATCACCCATTGAATGCTTGGTATTCTAACGAGATTAGTTGCCTTTTGCTGATCTTTTCTCAAAGATTAGTTTAATCATCACCCATCTATAATTTTATCTCATCCAGCTTATACAATTATTAAACTATTTTTTTTCTGCATTTGCTCAACCATTTCATTCGTTTCGAAACCCAAACGCCAATACAGCAATTGCAAAACATCCAGTTCATCTTGGGTGATAATACGATCATTCCACAAACATAATTCAGCAATGCCTAAAATACTTAAACGGTCACGCAGTAGTAAGCCTGCAATATCATTTAAGATTTCTGCCAGATCAATCGGCTCATCAGAAATCTCGGTATACATTTCTAGTTCTTTTGCGGTTAATACACGCTTGAGAATCTTTTCACGTACATCCAGCTGATTCAGGCTATTGATTTGCTGCACATGCAATAAGGCATCAATCAAACGCACAATATGCGGTTTCACTTCTTCTAATGACGTTGGTGTATGTAATGGCAGAAGATTGAGTTCAAATTTCACATATTCAAGTAGCAAGGCATCTAGCAGACCAATTTCACCATCTTCTTGAATAATACGTGCCAATTTCATTAAAAACTGCCGCGCAATGGTGGCAGGCATTGCTCCAATATTTTTACAGGCGTCATAGAAAATAGAGATATGGACTCGACCATCTAAATTCAACAATGAATCCACAATCGCCCGACTGACTTCAGCATCTGCAGGGATAAATTCACGATATTGTCGAATCATTAAAATCGACACCATCACTTCTCGCGAACCTGTCGCCGTCTGTAAGGCACGCTGGATTAACTCAGGGCGTCGTATATTATTTCGGAGTGCCGGATTTAAAGGCTTAATCGCGTCATTGATTGCAAAACTAATCGGTGATAAACGCAACAGTGGAAGCGGTTGTGGGGAACTCCACGGTGAATATATTTCACTATTCATTTCATCCAGTGACCGGAACAAACTAAACAGCGGCTGATTACGTAGTTTTTTTAAATTTTCGAGCTGTAAATCCTGCACCAATCCTGGGTTCATTTCATAAATACGCTGCTCAATGCTCGGATGGATATTCATCCAGTTTTGCGGACTTAAAGAATTAGCAAAACACATATGAGAAATGGATTCCGCATATTCACTGTGAATTTGCGAGCCGGAATGATGGACATAAATTCTTAATAAGGTTTGTACATTGGCATCGTTTTGAATCAGACGTTTGGTTTTTTGATCATTTTTATATGTTCGCCCACCCAATGAAATATATTTAATAAATCGTGCAATCAAAACACCGAGACTTCCAATCAGCCAAATTACCCCACCCATCGCAACAAAAAAAGTTGCGAATTTATGCGTATGTGCTTGACCATGCTTGGTAAAACCCAGCTTGGCAATTTTACTGCCCCACTGGCTAAAAGTGGTCAGACTACTGTAGAGAATCTTTAGACGGGTATTTTCGGCCGTTTCACCGGATAAAATTTTATTAAACTCATGACTTAACAAGCCATAAAGTTCCAGTTCATCTAAATTTTGCAATGCCCCCCAAGTCAAAATAATGACAATATCACTTGGATAAAAACCTGCCGTAAGTGCATTCACCCCCACTTCATCGGGCAGTACATAGACTGCGGGAGTATCAATTAAAAAGGTTTCGGCAAGTTGCTGGGTTATTCTTAAGGCAACACTTTCTTCAGGAATACTTTCGATTAAGCTTAATCGACGCGCACCCAACTGCTTTGTCAGCGAATGCCCCCCAGAACGAAAGACATAGAATTCATACAACACAGAAATCGTCATCAGGCTCAGCAAGAGCGCAATGAGATAAGGGCTTAATACATGCCAAAAAACAGACTGGGTAGGATCAAGATAAAATACCCACAAGCCCGTGATCGTATTTAAAATGAATAGTGTGAGCAATACCGCAAGTACACAAACACTTGCAGACCAAACCATATTTTTGTTTTGAATAAAAGAATAACCTGCACTCTTCAATGTGAAGATCCTTTATTACAGTGTATTTTGTTTAAACATCATAAATTAAAAAAGCGGGAAATTCCCGCTTTTCATAGAATTAAGAAGAATTTTTTATTCTTCTTTCACTCCAGTAAGGTCCACCGATGCAGCATCAATATTGACATCAATATAACCACTGACAGCTTTTTTTGCAGAATCATTGCGTTTACGCTCAAGCTCATCGAGATAAGCTGCATCAATTCCGCCTGCCACATACACACCATCAAAAACTGAACAATCAAATTCTTGTAATGCAGGTACTTTACTGGTGCGAACAGCACCTTTTAAATCTTCCAAATCCTGGAAAATCAAACGGTCAGCACCAATAATTTCACGAATTTCTTCAACACTACGACCGGATGCAATCAGCTCATCTTTCGCAGGCATATCAATACCGTACACGTTTGGATATTTCACCATCGGTGCAGCGGAAGCAAAGAACACTTTCTTCGCACCGGCATCGCGTGCCATTTGAATAATTTCGTTACAGGTTGTACCGCGAACAATCGAGTCATCCACCAGTAAAACATTTTTGCCTTTAAACTCAAGCTCAACCGGGTTCAATTTTTGACGAACTGATTTTTCACGTTGTTGCTGACCCGGCATAATGAAGGTACGTCCGATATAACGGTTCTTCATAAAGCCTTCACGGAATTTAACGCCCAAGATATTGGCAAGCTCTAAAGCTGAAGTACGTGATGTATCTGGAATTGGTATCACCACATCAATATCGTGTTCTTCGCCCCACTCACGTGAAATTTTATAGGCAAGTTTTTCACCCATTTTTAAACGTGCTTTATAGACTGAAATGCCATCTATGATTGCGTCTGGACGTGCAAAATACACATATTCAAAGATACAAGGACGATATTCAGGATTTTCTGCACATTGCTTGGTAAACATTTCGCCTTCTGAAGTAATGAAAATTGCTTCACCCGGCTCAATATCACGTTCAACTTTAAAGCCCAAAGCAGTAATGGCGACTGATTCAGAAGCAATAATATATTCCATGCCTTTTTCAGTTTCACGCGAACCATAAATCAGTGGACGAATACCGTTTGGATCACGGAAGCCCACCAAACCATGTCCGGTGATCATTGCCACAACGCCATAAGCACCTTTACAGCGCTCATGTACCCGTGTAACCACCTGAAAAATATCTTCTGCAGCAGGATTCAACTTGCCATTTTTTTGCATTTCATGCGCAAAAACGTTTAGAAGCACTTCAGAATCTGAATCAGTATTCATATGACGAAGATCTGTTTTAAACAAATCATCGTGAATTTCTTCAGCGTTGGTCAAGTTACCGTTATGCGCCAAGGTAATCCCATAAGGCGAATTCACATAAAACGGCTGTGCTTCTGCACTGCTTGATGAACCTGCTGTTGGATAACGCACATGACCAATACCGTAATTACCTAGCAGTGCACGCATGTGACGCGTATGAAAGACATCTCGTACCATACCGTTGTCTTTACGCAGGAACAAACGCCCTTCATGACAAGTTACTATTCCGGCTGCATCCTGACCACGATGCTGTAACATCGTTAATGCATCAAACAACATTTGGTTAACAGGTGATTTACCAGCTATACCAACTACTCCACACATAGCAACCTCGCAAACAAGCTAGGATTAATAAAAAGGATTATTCGTTGATTCATCTGTACGCGCTGCATGTTTCTGCGTTTTATCAGACGATGAGTCGGAAGATGTCGGCGCACCTTCATCGGACTTGATATGATTGAGCGCTCCATGCGCGGCTTCTTTGGAAAGCTCGGCGGCCCATGGTGCATAAGGGATAAGAAGTTGTACAAATTTAGACTGTTTCCAGTGTGGAGAACTTTCCACCCAAGGACCAATGCCCTGCATGGTAACAAGTACAATCATTAAACCCTTTAAAGAGCCAAAAGCGCCACCTGCCAGTCTGTTGAGCGGGCCCAGTTTTAGACTCTTTAATATCTTGTTGAGGAATGCAGTAATAATCCAGGTTAATACCACCATGACCAATACAATAAATGCAAAAGCTGCAATTTTTTGTACCACAGGATCTGCACTGAGTGAGACCATCGAAGGTGCCAGGATGGTTGCATATTTTGCACCGATGATGAGTGCAAAAATCCATCCTACCAAGTTCGCAAAGGCTGAAATCAATCCTTTTCGCAAACCGTTAAGCCCTCCAATGAGCAAAATAATCAGTATGAAGATATCCAGTGTATTCATGGAGTATTTAGCACATCAACACACTCTTTAACCAGTGTTGGACCTGTATATATGAGGCCGCTATAGATTTGTACAAGGCTTGCACCTGCAGCTTGTTTTGCAACTGCCTGCTCACCTGACAAAATACCGCCAACCCCAATCAATGGAATTTGACCTTTTAATGCTTTTGAAAATGCTGCAAGACAAGCGGTACTTTTTTCAAACACCGGTGCGCCCGACAAGCCACCCGCTTCATTACCGTGCTTGAGATTTTCCACGCCTTCACGTGACAAAGTCGTATTCGTCACAATCAAACCATCAATTTTAAACTGGATCAATTGCTTTGCAATAAATTCGATATCTTCGACAGTTAAATCTGGCGCAACTTTAAGCACCAAAGGAACATAATGCTGATGTTCTTCGGCCAGTTCAAGCTGACGCTTTCTTAATGTTTCCAGCAATTCTGTCAGCGCATCACCGCTTTGCAAGCTGCGTAAATTTTTGGTATTCGGCGATGAAATATTGACCGTCACATAAGAGGCATAGTTATAAACTTTTTCCAGACAAATCAGATAATCATCGACTGCATTTTCAACAGGAGTATCGGCGTTTTTACCAATATTAATCCCCAAAATGCCTTTGAATTTTGCCGCTTTGACATTTTCAATCAGTTTGTCTACGCCATCATTATTAAAACCCATTCGGTTAATAATGGCTTTGGCTTCAGGCAAACGGAATAAACGGGGATGAGGATTACCCGCCTGTGGTCGCGGGGTAATGGTTCCAATTTCAATAAAACCAAAGCCCAGTCCAGCCAGGGCATCAATATAAGCGCCATTTTTGTCTAAACCAGCAGCCAAACCTACCGGATTGGGAAATTGAATCCCCATACAAGTCACTGGTTTAGAGGCAATGCTTTGACGCATCATGCCCATGCGATGAGCTGATTTCAATAACGATAGTGTCAGCTCATGTGCACGCTCTGGTGCTAAAGAAAACAACAAAGGGCGGGCAAGAGAATACAACATATCTGTAAAAGTCTACTGCTTTTTAAGTCGCCATATTATAGGCATAGCCCATGGAAAACGCCATGCTTAGCGGATCTTTATTTTTACCTATTATTGCACTGTCGCTGTTAATTTAATCTGACCTGCCTCGGAAATGAATTCTATTTTTTCAAGACTTAGTCCCATTTGCGCGAGTTGGGTTAAAAAATTTGCCAAAATGGCATAATTTTCATGGGCTGCCACAATTTGAATTTGTTCACCCACTTGCTGTGATGCAACCGATAACCCTTGCTGCTGGGCAACACGTTGCACTTTATCTGCTGCGGTTAACTGCAAATCATCTGCAGGTTTCATGGTCACTGCATTACTTTGCATCCACACCATCATGTCTTTTAAATCATTAACTCGGTTTTGCTGCTTGTTTGCTGCTGCATGCATAAACCAAAGTGCTGAACCCATCGCTATAACAACAACAAAAATAGTGGTAAAAATTACCATATAGCGTTCACGTACAGACAGCCGGTCTAAATAATCGGTAATTCTCTCGATGGATTGATCAATCGAGCTTTGCAGTTTTTCTGATGTATTCATTATTGTATTTTCACCAATCCAATTGCACCCGTGCCATTCGGCTGAATATTGCCTAATTCAACTTTAAACCCTTGCTGATTCAGTTGTTGCGTTAAAGTTTGCAATGCCGTAGCAGAATTGGCTTTCAGTTCCATATTTAAAACTGAAGCATCGTAGTTGATACGCTTCGCCACAATTTGATTCTGCATTAAAACCGGCCCCACCCGACTGAGTAATTGCAAAGCTTGAGTATTGGCACTTTTATTCAAACGCACATGACTTTCAAACTGGCTTTTTAAATTCTGCTCGGTGACACGACTACTCTGTCCAAACCAGTATTTATATTGATCGATCGCTTGTAGCGCGGTCTGATCTGCCACTTTTCTATACTTATACCAGCGTGTTGCATCATAGCTAAACTGCACTATCAAAGCAGCGACCAACACGGCAGCACAGGCTTTCCAATACCCTGCAACACCAGTGCTGTTTTTCGCTTTCGGCAAGATATTAAAAGGATGAGCTTTGGCTTTTTTTAAGACGGGCAATACATAATGAAAAGATTCTGTCTGCTCATGCGTGACCATCGCTTCAAGGCTTTGCATTTGCTCAGCACTAAAATTACTAATTTTATAACGTTGTCCTGGCGGCTGATAATCTAAAAATAAGGCTAAGTCATCAACCGAATTTCCCAGAAATTCATTTTCACGTACTAGCAAGCGCCCAGATATATTAGCTATAACAGTTTGACCTGCTTCAGGAATAGGTAAAATCAGAAAATCAGGCAACAAGCAAATGACTTTAACCGGAATCAAGCTTAAAGCATGATTTAGCATTTCTACTGTGCTATTGGCTACACCCAAAATGAACAACTGATCTGGATTTTGAAAATGATGTAAAACTTTCATTGCATCAATGGGTAAAACCACAAACTCTTCTAAAAGATACTTGACCCCATCCACACCCAATTTTTTATATTGTGATTTGGCTAAAGTCTGATGCAGCATTTGCGTATCACGGCTTGGAAAAAACACGACGGCTTCTTCCCCATGATAAGCTTGAGTTTCTTGAATCAAATGTTCAAGACTAGAGACTGGATACCAGTTCTCTCCAGTCGACCATTGCCAAACCCCATTGGCTTCAGGCATCCATAAATACAACATTAATGTTTTTCTGCCGTTTTAATTAATATTTTATGTGTTTGGAATAAAGCTTTTTAATTGTGTTGATAAGCCAGCCGCAATCACTGCTTGCTCATATATCCGCGCCTCAGCCAGAGCATAAGGATTGAACGGCTCGGATGTCAATAGTGAGGAAATATGCGCCACCACATTCATATGACACACCACCACAATTGATTCATAAGGTAACTGGGACAACCACTCAACTGCAGATTTTGCATCATCTTCAGGTTTAATCTTATTACACACCAACACAGGCACATCATTAAAATAATGTTGCAGATAGGCTAAAGTTTCTTGAGCACGTAATAAAGGACTCACCACCAATACATCGGGTTTAATCATGTCCTTTAAATATTCTGCAGCTTGTTGTGCCTGCTTATGCCCTCGTTTAGTTAATGGACGTTTGTCATCATTTCCATTGACCGCAGCAGAAGCTTCACCATGACGGACTAAAGTGAGTTGCATAAAATTTCCTTATTCTCAATCTGCAGCAATTATAACCCAGCTTTATGACAGCGCTTATTCATTCAAATATTTTAAAATTATACTTCATGATGGGGCAAAACGAATTCCACATCACTGCGATGTCCATTTTTCATCAGTGAAAGTGCAATGCTTAAAGGTGGTGCGCCTTCAAAAATTACATCATATAAAGCACTGGTAATAGGCATGTAAACATCCAGTTCTTCTGAACGGCTGCGTACCTGAATAATAGTATTAATCCCTTCCGCCGTTTGACCCAATTCCTTGATTGCCTGATCCAAGCTCTTACCAGAACCCAATGCAAACCCGACTTGGTAGTTCCGGCTGAGTGGACTACTGCAGGTTGCAAATAAATCACCCACTCCAGACAGACCCAGAAAAGTCAGCGGATTTGCACCCAGTTTCACTGCAAAACGGCTCATTTCTGCCAATGCACGGGTCAAAATCATACTCTTGGTATTTTCACCCACGTTATAAGCGGCTGCCATCCCCATTGCGACGGCATAAATATTTTTTAAAGCACCACCAAGTTCCACACCATGCACATCGTCACTGGCAAAGACACGGAATAAAGCACTATGTAAGGCTTGCTGTACTGCATAACGCACCAGTTCAGACTCACTGGCGATCACTGTCCCTGCAGGCTGTCCTGCCATAATTTCTTTGGCCAGATTCGGCCCAGAAAGCACTCCATAAGGCACTTCAGGCAATTCTTCACGAATAATATCGCTCATAAAACTAAAGGTTTTAGCTTCAATACCTTTGGTTAAAGAGATAATGGCCTGTGAAGTAATAAAGGGTTTAATTTGTTTGAGCACATCACGAAAAGAATGGCTTGGAATCGCCACTAGAATAATGTCACGATTACAAATAGCCGTTTCTAAATCAGATACCGCTTTCAAACCGGGTTCCAAAGTAAAATCGGGTAAATATCGTTTATTGATATGGGTTTGATTAAGTTCTGCTGCAGCAACTTCATCACGAATCCAGATCATGGTCTCGCAACCATTACGTACTGCAGTATTTGCCATTGCAGTACCAAAGCTTCCCCCACCTAACACTGTTACGCGTAACGCCGTTTTTTGATTTAAGCATACAGGTTCAACTAGATCTGAAAATTTCAACTCTGACATTCTTTTTATATCTCGACTCAGTATTTAATGACTCAGTATTTAATGACTCAGTATTCTATAAAGTTATTTATTCCAATAACTCACATAATTTTGTGTATTTATTTCTGCACGTGCAGGAATTACTTTTGCTGCCGTTCCAATATAAATAATTCCAGAAATTAAATCATCTTCTGCAAGCCCTAAAGCCTGTTTAAATAAATTCGATTCAATCACGGCACCACTGCGCCACATACTTGAAAAACCCTGAACTTGTAATGACAACAAGAAATTTTGTATTGCCGCCCCGGTACTTAAGGTTTGTTCAAAATTGGGAACTTTTGGATGAGGCTGAAACTGGGTTAAGGCCAGAACCAAAAGTGGCGCACGAAATGGATGGTTTTTGACACGTTCCAACTGAACCGGATCAGTTTCACCCAAATCTGCCAAAGCTTTAGACAGCAACTCACCAAAAGCTTCACGTTGATCACCAGAAATAATCACAAAGCGAGTTGGCTTTAAACGGTGATGATCCGGTGCAGTAAGTGCCGCTTGAAAAGCTTTTTCCAACTGTGCTACATTCGGTGCAGGCTCGACTAAATGGCCAATCGACTGACGTTGATGAATATTCAAATGAACCATATCTACTGCTGAATCAGTCATTAACTTCTATATCTGTGTACTAAAATATTTCATCAAGATTAGCATATTCTTATTCAGATACTCTAGAGCAATTAGCCAATACCCTTCCCTCATTCTATCCTTGTCTATTTAGCAGTCACACTGGCACCATATAAAACTGCATATTTGATACAAGTCTTTCAAAATACATCCAAAAAGTTATGCTCAAATGTTTTTATTCTTTTTAAAACAAATCAGGGGAAAAAGATGAATAAAGTTTTTGCGCTCTCTTCCACAGTAGCGATTGCTCTTGCCTTAACCGCATGTGCATCTAATCCAACCACATCATTAGCCATTCAAAAACAAAATAACCAATATGAAGTGACCGGTGTAGGTAAGAGTAATCTCATTTCTAAAAATAATGCGATTACGGCTGCCAACAATGCTTGCGGCAAAAAAGCCACTCCAGTCGTGATGGATGAAAAAACTGAATACAACGGTGCTTTAAAAGGCGTTGTTGATGATAAAACAGGACAAATGATTCAAGCTGCAACCAGTGTTCTGGGTGCTTTAGCAGGAAAAAGTGCCAGCCTAGCTCGTGATGACGACTACCAAACAGTCCTAACATTTACTTGCCGAGCAAACTAAATTCTTAGAAAACCATTGTATTTCATCATATCCAGCAGATAATGATATTTTGAGTAACATAATAAAAAGCCGCTTTAAACAAGCGGCTTTTTATTTAACATTTTATTTAATAGCAAATTAACAATAACCTTCCATCCGGGTTAAAGGTAGTTTTTGACCAATGGCTTTTTCAATTTCTGGAAGGTAGAACGCATCATCTTCAGACAGGAAACTAATACTGACACCTTGTGCACCCGCACGACCGGTACGACCAATACGATGAACATAATCATCTGATTGTTCAGGCAAAGTAAAGTTTATAACATGTGAAACACCATCCACATGAATACCACGACCCGCAACATCGGTTGCAATCATAATATTATGTTGGCCATTTTTAAACTGATCGAGCATTTTGGTACGCTTGTCTTGTGCAATTTCACCTGACAACATCACAACCTTATAACCATCTCTTTTTAAATGATCATACAGTTTACGCACCTGGTCACGACGATTGGCAAAAATCATCACTTTTTCAATCGGTTCATCGCGTAAAATTTCTTGCAACAATTTATATTTATCTGTTTTTGCAACCATGTAAACGCGTTGCTCAACATCTGCATTGGTTTTCTTTTCTGGCTCAATCTCAACAGTCACTGGTTCAAACAACCATTGTTGTGCCAAATTTAAAACATCATAGCTAAAGGTTGCAGAGAACATAAGCGTTTGACGTTGTTCTTTACGCGGTGAATAACGCACAATTCGTTTTACAGATGGAATGAATCCCATATCCAGTAAACGGTCTGCCTCATCAATCACTAAAAATTCGATTTGATCCAGCCAAACTTCTTTTTGTTCAACAAAGTCAATTAAACGACCTGGTGTTGCCACAATAATATCGACAAACTGTTTATCGAGTTGTGCTTTTTGCTTATCAAAATCAACACCACCCAACAAGGTAACCACATGCAAATCGGTAAATTTGGTTAAGTCTTTAGCATCACTTTCAATTTGTAAAGCTAACTCACGGGTTGGAGCAAGAATGAGCGCACGTGCTTCACCACGAAAACGTTGTTCTTTAATCGGATTATTTAACAAGTCATTAATCACACTAATAAGGAAAGCGGCTGTCTTCCCCGTTCCTGTCTGTGCACGACCAATGGCATCATGTCCAGCCAAAGTAAATTTTAAAACCTTTTCCTGAATCGGTGTCATTTCTGTGAAACCTAAAGCATCAATCGCTTGTTTAAGTTTCGGATGTAAATTTAAGGTTTCAAAACCAGATGACATATAAATGTGCTCTAACTTAATAATCAGGAAAATTATAGCCTATTATAAACAAAAACGCCCCAAATTACATTGGGGCGTTCTCATGAATAATCAGGCGATTAGTCTAAAGGTTGTACTTCTTCAGCTTGGAAGCCTTTTTGACCTTTAACTACGCTGAATTCAACACGCTGGCCATCACGAAGTGAACGGTGACCGTCACCTTGGATAGCGCGGAAATGAACGAATACGTCATCGCCGCCGTTACGTTGAATAAAGCCGAAGCCTTTAGTGTCGTTGAACCATTTAACTACGCCTTGTTCACGAGCTGTCATAAGTTAATCCTCATTGTATTTAATAGAAGGACCACCCGGTGTTGCAAACAGCAGAGTAAACAAGGTTTAAAAATATTTATTATTTCTAAGCTTGTAATCATTCTGTATTACTATTAACAAAATCCCGGTTACATCCATTACTGCATTCAATTTTAAGACAAATTTAAGTGTGTCATTAATTTGAATACGCAACGAGCTTATCATGGGTTTATAACAATTCATACTGTTTTTTTTGAATAATTTTCCGTTTGATCGAGTTTTATTTTACTAATTATTTCCGTATTTATATAAGTAGTTTTTCTGTTGAAATTATATAATTTCATTTAGCTTTGGCATCAAATTTGCTAATATTTGAGAACGTTTTATCAGAAATTTAATGAGATGCATGAGCGAGCCAATTCAGCGATGATTATAGATGCGATGGGTAAACCTTGCCCTATGCCATTATTGATGCTTAAGCGAGCAATCAAGAACGAATCACACCATCATTTTTTATTGAAATCTTCAGATCCGCACAGTCAGCAAGATGTACTACGTTATTGCCAAATACATCAATTGAAGTGCAATATGACAAAAATAACTGATTTTGAATATCACTACTTAATTGAATCTTAATTATTTTCATTTAAACTAGAGCTTTTCAAATTTGCATAAAAAATTACATTTCTCTACCCAATATCCCTTAATTCAGAAAAATATTGGATTAAGATAAAATTTAAGTTGGTTATGCCACCCAATCCTTTAAGGAGAACACATGAGTGACAGCAGCAAGCAATTGATGCCCCTGTCATTATCGGCGCCAGGGGTAAATCTCGGTGCTTATATTAGTACTGTCAATCAGATTCCTATTTTAACGGCTGAACAGGAAAAAGAGTTGGCCGAACGCTATTATTACGACCAAGATTTAGATGCCGCAAAAATGCTGGTCATGTCGCATTTGCGTTTTGTCGTCCATATTGCTCGTAGTTATGCTGGCTATGGTCTACCACAAGGTGACCTGATTCAAGAAGGAAACTTAGGTCTAATGAAAGCGGTTAAACGTTTTGACCCGACTATGGGTGTACGTTTGGTCTCTTTTGCCGTGCACTGGATTAAAGCTGAAATTCATGAATATGTGATTCGTAACTGGCGTATTGTTAAAATTGCGACCACTAAAGCACAACGTAAACTGTTCTTTAACTTACGTAGCTTAAAAAAATCGACTAAGAAGCTGACCCTTGAGGAAGCAAGATCGATTGCCCATGACTTAAATGTTACAGCTGAACAAGTCTTGGAAATGGAAGGTCGTTTAACAGCTTACGATGCAGCATTTGAAGCTCAGGGTGATGACGATGATGAAGGTTCCACTCATGTAGCACCGGCTTTATATTTAGAAGATAATCGTTACGATCCAGCACGTTTAGCTGAAGAAGAGGATTACGAGCAACAAAGTACTTCTGCCCTGCATAGTGCAATGGATCTGCTTGACGATCGTTCGCGGAACATTTTGCAACGTCGCTGGCTAGATGATGAAAAATCAACACTGCATGAATTGGCGGCTGAATATAATGTCTCTGCGGAACGTATTCGCCAGTTAGAAAAAAATGCCATGGAAAAAATTAAAGTCGCCATGTCTTCTAATTAAGCTATTGGACTTATTTTATTCGTTTTTAAAGAAAGGGCTGCGTGCCCTTTTTTTCATATTTAAACATTTGTATTGTCGCATTTGGCCTTTTGTGTAAACACTAAAATATGCTAAGTTAGGCGCAAATTTACTCAGGTGATCATTGCTTATGTGGATTGCAATTTCAGCCCTTAACTTGGCATTTGCTGTCATGCTGGGTGCATTTGGCGCGCATGGCTTAAAAGCACATGCAAGCGAAGTCCAATTGACTTGGTGGCATACCGCAACTGATTATTTTTTCTATCATGCCCTGGGGCTGTTAGCACTTGCCATTCTCAGTAAAGTTATTCCTCAATTGCCTGTTAAAGCCAGTTTCATCCTGATTCAAGTCGGTATTTTATTTTTCTGTGGCTCACTCTATCTAATGGCCCTAGGTTTACCCCGGGTATTAGGTGCGATTACACCTTTTGGTGGTGCTTTAATGATTGCAGGTTGGCTGGTACTGGCGTGGAATGCATTGAAATACGCAAGGTAAGGAAATAGGGAAAATCACTATGCATATTTATTTAAATGGCGAATCAAAAAATACCTTATGTACTAATTTATTAGAATTGGTTCAAGAATTAGCCTTGGAAGGCAAACGCTTTGCTGTAGAACAGAATGAAATGATCATTTCCAAAAACAAATTGGCACAAACCCCCATTTGCGCTGAAGATCATATCGAAATTATTCATGCCGTCGGTGGCGGCTAATTCGGAGCTCCCATGGAAGATACCCCGCTTATAATTGGTTCTCGTACATTTAATTCACGCTTATTGGTCGGTACAGGTAAATATAAAGATTTAACTGAAACTGATTTAGCCATTCAAGCCAGTGGTGCAGAGATTGTTACGGTCGCAATTCGCCGTGTAAATATTGGTCAGCATCCTGATCAGCCGAATTTACTTTCTGTGATATTACCAGAAAAATATACCATCCTACCCAACACTGCCGGCTGTTTTGATTCCGACAGTGCGATCCGCACCTGTATGCTGGCCCGTGAACTGCTGGATGGTCACAATCTGGTTAAACTAGAAGTATTGGGTGATGAGAAAACGCTATATCCCAATATTACCGAAACTTTAAAAGCTGCCCGTACCTTAATTGACGATGGCTTTGAAATTATGGTCTATACCTCGGATGATCCAATTGTAGCGCAAGAGTTAGAGAGTATGGGATGTGTCGCGATTATGCCTTTAGGCAGCCTGATTGGTTCAGGTTTAGGCATTTTAAATCCGCATACCATTTCCATTATTAAGGAAAATGCCAAAGTTCCTGTGTTGGTCGATGCTGGTGTAGGTACAGCGAGTGATGCTGCTATCGCAATGGAATTGGGTTGTGACGGCGTACTGATGAATACCGCGATTGCTGCTGCACAAAACCCGATCTTGATGGCATCTGCAATGAAAAAAGCAGTCGAAGCCGGTCGCGAAGCATTTTTAGCGGGTCGCATGCCACGCAAACGTATGGCCAATGCCAGCTCGCCTGAAACAGGTTATTTCTTTAAATAAAGTTAAAGCTTAAAAAGGACTCTTTTGAGTCCTTTTTTATACTTCAATCATGTAATTAACGACTTAAACCCTTTTGCAAAATCTGGATTTTAACCTCAAGTACGTCATCTTTAACTTGCTTTTGATAAGCTCGCATAGGCAGTGTGTGTAAATGTGCATTCAAATGTTCCACACTGTTCCACTGTTCCACTATCGTAATTGTATAAGGTATTTTAGTCTGATCATTAGCATCCGATTCATGATCTATCATTAATTCATAGCTGTAACACCCATCTTCTTGCTAAACCACAGCTGTTATTTTACCAAATGTATTTAACACGTTTTCACGATGTTGGGCACCTGAGCGAAGCTGAATATCCGCGATAACAATCAACATAGTTTATTCCTTAAAAAACCATCCATTAGGCAAAAACATCCATCAGATGCTGGCGATATTTATTTTCATATTGAGTTACATTCGGCATTTTAATCACATCATTTACGATGAAGGTATTTAGACTTTAAAAATTCTCTAATTATTCAACATTTCACAATTTCAAGCTCAAAGAAAAAGCACCCTCAGGTGCTTTTTAAAATTAATGCAAATAATTAAGGAATTAGACCTTCATCACGCATCGCGATTTGTACCGACTGGCGTTCAGCCACTTTATTCCGCAAGGCAACAATATGCTTATACGGCGTAAGGTCATGCCCAATACCATTCGACCAGTTTGTTAATACAAAGAGATAGGCATCTGCGGGACCAAAATTATCATCAACCAAATAGTCGTTGTCTGATTCGCCAATGGTTTTTTCAATATAGGTAAGCAAACGATCAATTTCTGCATAGGCTTTTTCTTTCGCTTCATCTGACAAAGGCGCACCGAAAAATACCGCATAAGCATCATGTAATTCAGAGTTTAAGTAACCCAACCATTCTAGAACTTTGGCACGGCCCAAACCAGACGGCGGAATTAAATCTTGTTTGGGATCATGTTGGGCAAGAAACGGTAAAATTGCCACATTTTCAGTCAGAATCAAGCCTGGATTAATTTCTAAAGCCGGAACATAGCCCTTGGGATTAATTGCGTAATAATCAGCACCTTTTTCTGTTGTATGTGTTTTTAAATTGACACGCTCTAAATCAAAATCGACATTAATTTCATTTAAAATAATATGTGATGCTAGAGAACACGCGCCCGGGGCGTAATAAAGCTTCATATCTGATCCTTGTTATTTAACTATTAACTGTTTTAAATCTCTTCTAACAAACTTTCAAGTGATCGTACCTGTAAATTGCAAAAAAGCATCAATGCGTAAAAAACCCTTACCTTTTGAATATTGTCTAAAATGCAGTATTTTTCAAGTCAATCTGATGTGCTTTTTTCTATAAAACTGTTTTAACATACCCAGCTTTAAAGTTTGATGAAAATTAACCTAGTGATTAGCCTTAAAAAAGAAGAATGGTTTTCCAATATCCGCACCGATATATTAGCTGGACTGGTGGTGGGTTTAGCACTGATTCCCGAGTCAATTGCCTTTTCAGCCATTGCAGGTGTTGACCCACAAGTCGGTCTATATGCTTCATTTTGTATAGCCGTTACTATTGCTTTCTTTGGCGGTCGTACGGCAATGATTTCGGCGGCTACCGGCGCGATGGCTTTGCTGATGATTACCTTGGTCAAAGATCACGGTTTGCAGTATTTACTGGCAGCAACCATTTTGACCGGCATCATTCAAGTGATTGCAGGTTATTTTAAAGTCGCCAAGCTGATGCGCTTTGTTTCGCAGTCCGTGGTGTATGGTTTTTTAAATGCGTTGGCAATCTTAATCTTTGTGGCTCAACTGCCCGAATTAAGCAAGATGGATAGCTTAGGCTATTTATTTGTAGGCCTAGGTCTGGCGGTGATTTATCTTTTTCCCTATATTCCGAAAATTGGAAAAGCAATTCCCTCACCTTTAATCTGCATCGTGGTACTGAGTATTTTAGCTTTATTACTCGGCGGCGATATGCGTACCGTAAGTGATTTGGGAAAGTTCCCCGATACGCTTCCTATTTTCCTGATTCCAAAAATTCCACTGAACTTTGAAACTTTAGCCATTATTTTTCCCTACTCCATCACTTTAGCTACAGTCGGTTTATTAGAAACCATGATGACCACGACTGTTGTGAATGAAGTTACCGACACTGAAGGCGACCGTCATCAGGAATGCCGTGGTCAAGGTTATGCCAATATCGTCAGCGGTTTTATGGGCGGCATGGCGGGTTGCGCCATGATTGGTCAATCCATCATTAACGCATCATCAGGTGCACGAACGCGTTTATCCACCCTAGTTGCAGGTGTGTTTTTACTGTGCTTAGTGGTGTTTCTTAAAGACTGGCTAGCCTACATTCCGATGGCGGCTCTGGTTGCAATTATGATTATGGTGTCTTTTACCACCTTTCAATGGGGCTCTATCAAACAGTTCCGCAAGCATCCTGCTTCATTTAATGTAGTAATGATCGCTGTCGTTATTGTGGTATTGGCCACCCATAATCTTGCATTAGGGGTTTTGATTGGTGTGCTGCTGTCTGCACTGTTCATCATCAATAAGCTTGAAAGTGAAGTAAAAGTCAGCTCAGTATTACTCAATGAATCAACACGTCATTATACGATTTCAGGACAAATTTTCTTTAGTAGTTCAGAAAAATTCTTCCAGTTTTTTAACTTTAATGAAGATGTTCTTAAAGTTGAGATTGACTTAACCCATGCTCATATTTGGGATATTACTTCCGTCAATATGCTGAACAATGTGGTACAGAAATTTAAAGCTCAAAATATTGAAGTTGAAGTTAGCGGTCTGAATGAAGCCAGCAATACATTAATTGATCGCTATAATCCGCTTTAACTTTTGATTAAAATAACAGTGCGATCATGGCTGCTATCCGTTCCTAAATTTCCAATATGATGGCAGCCCAAAACTAAAAAAATTATAGGCAGTATTATGAACACGAATCACTGGTTTATGTGGGCAATCTTATCTGCCTGTTTCGCGGCCTTAACCGCTATTTTTGCTAAAGTAGGTTTGCGACAGGTCGATTCTGATTTGGCTACTCTGATTCGTACCGTTATTATTGTCTTTGTCTTAAGTTTAATGGTGTGGGGATTAGGCAAATGGCAGAATCCCCTGTTGCTTTCAGGCAAAACCTGGTTGTTTTTAACCTTGTCGGCTTTAGCGACTGGCGCATCTTGGCTGTGTTATTTTCGCGCCCTACAAATCGGTCAAGCCTCACAAGTGGCACCGATTGATAAACTCAGTGTGGTTTTAGTGACCCTATTTGCTGTGCTTTTTTTAGGTGAACGACCCAGCCTACAAGAATACTTGGGTATCGTCCTGATTGCGCTTGGCGTACTGACCATTGCCTTAAAATAATCATCACTCTATTCCATATAGTTCAAGCCTTTCTTTTACCCAACAATCATCACTATTCATTTAGTCAACTTATTTTTCTCCATCAGAAATCCTTATACCTTGTCCTTATTACGATAAATAAAGGCGCAATAGCCATATGGCTCTGCTGTCTTTATTGCTGCTTAAAAATGAAAATGTTTGACTTGTTAGGCTCAGGACTTAAAATACCGCATTCGAATTTTTTACATTTGCCAAAGTTATGTCGAACGATCAATTAGACCCGCAAGTCGTCGAGCTGGACAACTTGAATGAACATCGCGAAATTGTTACTTTTATGCGTCGTTCATCTCCGCTGAATACCTCTCAACGTACTGCGCTTGAACAATATGGTCACCTAATTTTGGAATATCCGGTGGGTGATTTACGTCAGCACTTTGAACATCCAGAACACCCTTTAACAGTTGAGATTGGTTTTGGTATGGGCCGTTCGCTGGTGCTTATGGCAAAAGCCAATCCTGAACGTAACTATGTCGGTATTGAAGTGCATGTTCCCGGTATCGCACAATGTGTATATGAAGCCGGCATGGCGGGCGTAACCAATCTGCGTTTACTCGATGCCGATGCGATTCAAGTACTTCGGGAAATGCCGGACAACAGCATTAATGCAGTACAGCTTTATTTCCCCGATCCTTGGCAAAAGAAACGTCATTTCAAACGTCGTTTCGTATCGCATGACCGTATGCCGCTGGTTGAGCAAAAACTGGAAATGGGCGGTACCTTCCACTCGGCTACAGATTGGGTACCTTATGCAGAATGGATGTTGGATGTATTAGATAACCGTCCAAATCTTGAAAATATGGCGGGTAAAGGCAACAGCTACCCTCGCCCTGACTGGCGTCCACAAACCAAGTTTGAACGTCGCGGGATTGAGGAAGGTCATACCATTAATGACTTCCTGTTCAAGAAAATTAAATGAACTGAGTAAAGATTTAAAAAAATGGCTCATATAAATATGAGCCATTTTTATGCCTAGACTTTAAGCTTTTATCGCCAGATAACCTTGATAGGATAAAATTTGGGTAAAGCGTTCTACCGAATCAAATCCACTCAATTTCAATTGTTCAAATGTTTCTTGCTCCGACAATGGATAAAAATCATCTTCCAAACGATCAATCATTGCAGCAGCTTGCGAAGTCGTTAAGCCATTTGCTTCACCGATATATTTCAGTATTTCCAGCTCCTGATCGGATTTGATTCGGGTCAAATCAAAAGTAATGAATAGTCCTTGATGTTTTAAACGTGAGTAAATGGCTTTAAAGAACTTGGGCTTATCTGAATAATCTACAAAATGCGTGACCAGAATAGAAAGCGCCGCATCGTATCTTTGACCTGTTTTTAACCGGTCTACATCTCCCAATACAAACTCCACCCGATGCGATGCATTTAAAGAATGGATATGCTGTTTGGCTTTATCCAGCATAGCGGCTGATAACTCTGTTGCAGTAAACGTCCAGTTGGGAAACAATCGTACCAGATGACCCAGTTCATAACCGGTACCACAACCTACAATTAGCACATGTGCATATTCATCAGCATAGGTCTTTAACAAGGCTTGAATTTGTTGATGTACTACTCCATAGCCGGGAATTAATTTACGGATATGTTCATCATAACCATCGACTACATATTGGCTATTAAAATCCTTTGCCATAAATACATCCTTATTTTATTCATTCTTCAAGTATATTGAATTAATTTTAAACGATTATTTTTGCTGATGCGATTGCAAAATCTGCTGGCTCATCAAACTATAAATATTTTTCAAATCATCCCGATTTGCATCTTGTAACATCTGTTGATGCATATTCAAGATATTTTGATCCCCTCGCATTGCAGGTCCCGTCTGCATCTGTTTAGGATCATGCTGTACAGCTTTATGGGTTGTTTCTAATATCAGTGGATAAAGCAATGAGAAATCTACCTGCTGTGCATCAACAATCTGCTTCGCCATGTCATAACAATAATTGCTAAAATTACAGGCAAACACTGCAGCCAAATGCAAGCTTAAGCGCTGTGCCGATGTGTATTGATAAACGCGACTACTCAATTGATTGGCCACTTGGCTTAATAAAACCAGATCCTTTTCAAACTTAGCTTCTATAAATAATGGCGTATCGGCCCAAGTAATTTCCCGATCCAGACTAAAGGTCTGTAAAGGATAAAAAACTCCAGCACGTGCATGAACTTTTGCCAAAACTTCAATATCGGTACTGCCTGAAGTATGCACAATCAAAACATCTGCTAAGTATTGATCAGCCTCTGCAATAAGGGACGCAATCGCCTGATCACTCACCGCAATGATCACCAAATCAATTTTAGGATTTATTTCGGAGATGTGCACCGTTGCAGTTGCACCGACTTGTGCAGCTAAAGTTTGTGCAGGCTCAAGACTGCGGCTATAGATTTGCATGATTTGATGATGCTGGCTTAAAACACGAGCCAAATGATGTGCAACGCGTCCAGCGCCAATAAAACTAATACGCATAATATGTTCACGTTTTATAATTCACTACAGCATGCCAATAAAAAAAGGACGAATCAATTCGTCCTTTTAGTTAGTGCTCATTATTTACTGTTTATTAATCCCTTGCTCATCGACTTCACGAACTACACCTGTTTCGGTATTTAACACTTCAAACTCAATACGGCGATTTTTAAATTGACCTTCAGGCGTTGCATTATCCGCTATAGGCTGTTCCGAACCATAACCGACTGCCTGTAACTGAGCTGGATCAACACCTTGTTGCACCAGGTAATCGACAACGGCTTGTGCTCGTTTTTGTGATAATGCTTTATTTGCTGCAGCATCCCCCACAGCATCGGTATGACCTTTAACCGTTAAATGCACTTGTGATGCACGTTTAATCAGCGCAGCTGCTTGATCTAAAATTGATTTATTGGCATCAGGAATAGTGCTACTTGCTGTATCAAAATTGATAATTTGCATATTTAGTGCTGTTGCAATATCTAAGGCGCGAATGTGATCTGGATTAATTTCCGCCAAAGCTTTTTCCGCATTGATATTACCTTCACTAATTGCGGTACTGGTATCAACCGGTGTAGAAGCAGTCGTTGCTTGCGTCATTACTGTCATGTTTTTAACCAGTGGCTTAATTTTAGTCGCCAATTGCTCTGCATCAGTCGGATTGGCAGTCTGAATAGAAAGCTGATCTCCCATCCAGATTATGGATGCATTTGGAACCCCTTTAACCAATTTCAATACACTTGGAATAGCATCTTGGTCAATAAATTCGGTATGGTAACTTACATTTGTTTCTACACCACAACCAATATTGTGATTAAAAATTTGTTTAATTTCTTTCTGCAGAATATCGAGATAACTCGCATTGCCAGAATATAACTGACATGTCGTTAAATCTCCTGTCGAACCCGTGCTGAGTTGTAATTTTGCTGGCTCACTGGTGGCAGTCTGTGCAGGCACACCGACAGACTCAGTTTCCTTTCTATCAGAACAAGCCCTAAACATTAAGGCAAGTAGTACAGCCAAAATAATAAAACCAATCAGCGGCAATAAAAAACTCGATTTCTTTTTTTCTTCTACCACCACATGTGTTTCAGGGGCCTGATGTAAGGAATGTTCAGAGGCAAGTCCTACGCCTAAAGCACTTAAAAGCACTGGTGCCCAATGTGGCAAAGCACTCGATACAGCAGGCCAGTGCGTCTCGATAAGATGTGCAATCGCACTTGGTTCAGAGGAACCGGCTTCATTTTCTAAAAAGCCAAGTGTTGGAGCAATTGAGCGATTTAAGGTAGATTCAATTGCGCCAGTTGGAACTGTGCCGGAAATCTGTTCTAAAAAGTCCCGCTTTAAATTGGGATTTGTTTCAAACAGATCGGTCAATCTCGGATTTAATTGACTCTGCAAATTTCCAATAAGTTCTGGTTTAGATTTGAAAATTGCCAATAGAATAGGGAAAAAATTACTTAATGCTTGACTTTTCTCGCTTAGATATTCCGTTTCACCTTCAAGAACAATTGCAGATACTTTCTGCTTCAATAAATCAATCAAATTAATATTCATCCATTATTCCTTTTATTTTAGTCTTATCATATGTATTTTTATTTTATCTGCTCATTTCTCAGACAGTGTAATTAATTGTATTATTTGAATACTCTTATTTTTTTCAACAATAAAAAAGTCAGCCGAAGCTGACTTTTATAAATTATAAAAAAAATATTAAATCAATTAAGCCACAAAAGTTCGAACCACTTTACCCACTACTTTTTGATTAATAAGCGGTGTATTTTTACCTTGCGAAAGAATGGAATCTTTAGCAACCATCCATTCAAGTTTAGGATCAACCAAGGCCCAACCTGATTCTTCAGTCCAGCGATCCACCATATTCGCCACTTTTGCCGGAGCCAAGGTGACTTTTTCCACCCATTCTAAAGGCTCGAACAGTCCTTCATTGATTAACTGAATACCAAACGCCACATAAGTATCAAAAGCCGTTATACCCGGTTGTGTTTCCGCAAATGGTGCTAATTTTGCAGAGCTGCTAAGCGGTTCATGGTGGGTACAAATCGCATCAATCACGCCATCTTTTACACCCTGACGGAGTAGCAATTTATCCTTTTCAGCCCGTAATGGCGGGCGTACATGTGCCAAAGAATTAAAACCGTCAGTTAAGCTTTCGGTTAAATGCAGTTGATGCATCGCCACGTCAGCAGTGACAGGCAAGCCCTTATCTTTTGCAATCTTGATCAATTCCACAGATGCCCCACAAGATAACAATCCGAAATGTGCACGCACTTTGGTTGCTTCGATGATAAGCAAATATTTAGCAATCGCAACAGTTTCAGCCAATGCCGGAATCATCGGCAAACCCTGGCGTGAAGCAATAAAGCCTTCATGTGCACAACCGTCTTTGGCAATTTGATGTTCCTCTGCATAGAACACCACCGTCATGCCTAGACCTGCAGCATATTCAAGGGTACGAATCACCACATCATCATCCGCAAACGGTGCATTAGCATTCGAAACAGCAGTACAACCGCCTTTTTTCAAACCTGCCATATTTGCAGGTTGTCTGCCTTGTAAGCCCTGAGTTTGCGCACCAATCACTTGCAGATAAATACCGCCATCCAGCATGGCTTTTTCAACCAAGCCATGAATCAGTGCACCATTGTCTTGTACGATTGGTTTTGAGTCTGGCGGAGTAAAGACATGTAAAATACCGTTTTCACGCGCGGCTTTTCCTTCAGATTTCAAAGTACCGTGTTGTTGCTGACCGGGCTCACGTAAACGTGCACACAAATCGACCATGGTTGGCATCAGCCATTGACCTTGACCATCAATGCTTTCACTAATCTGATCCGTTTCCGCAACCAGTTTTCCGTTTTCGATAAATACCGTTTGTACGCTATCCGTTTTTTGAATGGGGTCTAAGACACGGACATTTTCAATTTTTACAATACTCATGACTTTACCTTATCCCGCAATCGCTTCAATTAAACCTTTTTCTTGCAACTGACCTTGCATAGACAGTGCCAATACTGCCATTCGCACCGCAATACCATTGGTCACCTGATGCAAAATGACCGCTTGCGGACCATCAGCAATACTGGAATCAATTTCGACCCCACGGTTCATTGGCCCCGGATGCATCACGATGCAATCAGGTTTCGCCATCGCCAAACGCTCTTTGTTCAAACCATACATCTTGTAAAATTCAGCTTGTGACGCCAGCGCTGGAGAATCAATACGTTCATTTTGAATACGTAAAGTAATAATCACGTCGCAATCTTTAATTCCGGCTTCCATGTTATTGAACATACGAACATCTTCGCCATATTCTTCAAAGCCATATGGCAGCAAGGTATTCGGTGCAATCACACGAATGTCTTTACAGCCTAAAGTTTGCAATGCCGCCACATCAGAACGGGCTACACGCGAATGTTTGATATCACCAATAATGGCCACACTTAAAGCTTCGAATGGCTTTTTAGTTTCACGGCGAATAGTTAACATATCCAGCATGGCTTGAGTCGGATGCGCATGACGACCATCACCGGCATTAATAATTGCAACATCCGGGCAAACGGTTTGGGCAATAAAATGTGCTGCCCCTGAAGATGAATGACGAACCACGAAAATATCCGCTGCCATGGCTTCAAGATTCCACAAGGTATCTCGTAATGTTTCACCTTTTGAAGTACTTGAGCGTGCAATATCAATATTCAGTACATTGGCTGACAAGCGTTTTGCCGCTGCTTCAAAAGTGGTACGCGTACGGGTCGAGTTTTCAAAGAACAAATTCATCACTGTACGGCCTTCTAATAAAGGCGTCGTGATCAATTGATTTTGATCATTAAAAAAGGAATTGGCTGTATCAAGAATTTTGGTCAGGGTTTCTTTAGAAAGACCGTCAATGGTCAAGAAATGTTTGAGATTACCCTGTTGATTGAGTTGAATCTGGCTCGGAGTATGCAATGCCGCCAAGTGCATGAGAGATTCCCGTTCAGTTAAGTTGAACTATTATACAGATATTCCCCCGTGGTTGGCAGTTGAAGTTTTCAGCATTCAGTGACTATTTACGTGTCATGTCAATTTATTAATTAAAAGTAAGGGATTAGTTTTACCCATTTATCTATCCCGACACCTTATTTACGAGGTTTAATTTAGGGATCATTTGTTAAAGTCAGGCTCTAAATCAAAGCAATATTTAGAGCCTAAAAAATCAACGTAATGCACCAATATAGTGATGGGATACTTGTGCTTTATAAATTTCTTCTTCTGTTAATTCCGTTTCATAAATTTCTGTAATTTCTTCCTTAATCTCAATTTGAATTTGATGAGGTTCAGCATCGAAGACCATTAAGGAACGTAGACGCTCTGCTTGTCGCTGCAACTCGTAATCATCCACAGCCAAAGCAAGATCAATCACATATTTGGCGTAAGCTTGATTTTTTACCAGATACATAACATCTATTACCCGCCCACTCACACGCCTTAATCGGGTATACAACAGTGTCGCAACAGAAAAAGCTTCAGAGCGGTTCAAAAAAATATTTCTAGTTGTATCTTCCATTCAGTACCCCTTTAAAATCAAAAATGATTACAAATAGCAGTTAGGGTCAGCATCACGTGACTTATAACCAATAAGCAGGGTTATCAGCAAAATACATACCAGTTATGTAAGCTTAATAGATAAAAATCATATATTTCCCCTATCAAGCTTAGGCTTTGCCCTAATTTAAAAACTTTTCAGGACTAAAATACGTTAAAATAATAGATTGCTTAGCTGCTTTTGGAAAATTTGCATGAATTCGAAACTACGTCTTTCTACATACTGGGTCACCTGTGCAGATGGGCTTGAAACCTTACTCCAAGAAGAATTGGAAGGTTTAGGTGTTCAAAATATTGAACGCTTTCCAGGACGTTTAGTTTTTCAAGGCACGCTAGAAAATGCATACCGTATTTGTTTGTGGTCACGTTTAGCTTCTCGTGTACTGACGCCTATTCATACGCATGAATTGGACTTCACGCATGATGCACGTGATGTGGCTGAAGAATTGTACGAAGGTGCAATGAACTTTGACTGGTCACTTATTTTTGCTACACAAAGTACATTTGCCATTCGTTTACATGTCGAACGTGACATCAAAGTAAATACTCAGTTCGCGACTCTACGTGTAAAAGATGGTGTGGTCGATTCCTTCATGGAAGCGGTAGGCAAACGCCCAAGCATCGACATTAAACAACCTGAAATTACTTTATACGTACTTGCTGGTAAAACTCAGCATACATATTGCCTAGATTTATCAGGTGACTCTTTACATAAACGCGGCTATCGTCATTTCATGACCGATGCCCCAATTAAAGAAAATCTTGCAGCAGCAATTCTGCAGAAAGCTAAATTAATCGAACGAAATCCTGACATTATTTTAGATCCAATGTGTGGTTCAGGGACATTCATCATTGAATCTCTCATGATGCTGACCGATCGTGCACCAGGTTTAGTCCGCCGCTTTGGTTTCAGTGGCTGGAATGGCCATGACCATGATTTATGGATGTCGATTAAAGCTGAAGCAGCTGAACGCCATCAAGCAGGATTAGAAAAACAACTCCCTCAGTTTTATGCCTATGATGCTGACTGGGAGGCTGTAAAAGCCACCAAGCAAAATATTATTGCAGCCGGCTTTGAATCGATACTCGATCAAATCAAAATTGAAGAACGTACCCTTGCAGATTGGCCAGATTTCCAAGCTGAAGGAAAAACTTCATTTATCGTTACCAACCCACCCTATGGTGAGCGTTTGGGTGAAAAATCATCAAACCGTGCTTTGTATTTAGGCTTATCAGGTCTTTTGCAAAAGAACTTCCCGAATCAATATGCTGCAGTGATTGCTGCACAAGTTGAGCAGGCCGATGTACTCGCGTTCAATGATCCGCAGATCTTGCGTTTGATGAATGGTAAGCTTCCTATTTATGTACGTTTCGGTACGATCAAACCTGCAGCTGCAAGCCAGCCTTTCCTGGCGACTTGGCAACCGCAACAATTTGAGCCAATTGAGGGTGCTGAGGACTTTACCAACCGTTTGCAAAAAAATATTCAAGCCTTGAAAAAATGGGCGGTTAAAGAAAATATTTATTGCTTGCGTTTGTACGATGCAGATTTACCTGACTTTAATGTCGCAGTAGATCTATATGGTGATCGTCTGCATGTGCAAGAATATGCACCACCAAAAACCATTGATCCTGAAAAAGCAAAAAAACGCTTTAATCTTGCATTGGCTTCTATTCGTGCAGTGACTGGTTTAGGTCGCGATGCGATTTTTATTAAAACACGTGCCCGTCAGGAAGGTAAAACTCAGTACGAAAAACAAAGTACTGCTTCTAAGCGTTTTATCGTTCAAGAAGGCAAAGCCAAACTTCTAATCAACTTGACCGATTATCTAGATACCGGTTTATTCCTCGATCATCGCCAAATGCGTCTACGTATTGCTGCGGAAGCAAAAGGTAAACACTTCTTAAACTTGTACAGTTACACCTCTACTGCCAGTGTTCATGCAGCTTTAGGTGGCGCAGCAAGTACTACAAGTGTCGATTTATCCAATACCTATTTGAATTGGTCTAAAGAAAACTTTGTCCTTAATGGCTTGACGGTAGATCATCCAGATCAACAACATCAGTTCTTCTCGAGTGACTGTTTTGAATGGTTAAAAGAAGGTCATGAACAATATGACCTGATCTTTATTGATCCGCCCACCTTCTCAAATTCGAAAAAATTCTACGGCACTTTCGACGTACAACGTGACCACAACTCTTTGCTTAAACGTGCCATGAACCGTTTAACCACTGAAGGCACTTTGTACTTCTCGAATAACTACCGTGGTTTTGAGATGGATGAAGAAGTTCAAGCCATGTTTGATGTGCAAGATATTACCAGTGAAACCATTGGGCCAGATTTCAAGCGCAATACCAAAATCCATAAAGCCTGGATAATTAAGCACCACCCAATCTAATGACGCCTGGCATGAAATAATATCAATTGAGATGGAGCGCGATTTAGCGTTTCATCTCAATGGTAATCCCATCATAATAATTCATTCGCAAATTATCTGATTGATTTGCTCTCTCAAACAAGCGAATGGTTACTGGCTTGCTTTTCATTCAACATTCATTTTTCAGCCGCTTTTTTCTTCTGCATCTCATAATCCGTTAATGCCGTTTCTTCAATATTCTGCTTTTGAATATGTTGATTGTTTTGATCAGTTAAAATTTTACTTTCTTTTTTAGCTTATCTACCGATTGCTTAATACTATTAAGTACACGTTAAACGCTTTCAACATCAAGATGCTTGGAATCACTCATTTTTCTGGAAATTTATAATCAATGAGATGAAACTTTGCAATTGATGAACAAAGTTCACTTTAGCATACTCTTGGCCTAAATTAGGCTTACTTATTTTGCGAAAAAAAATATAACTTAAAAATGAAAATTAATATAATTTTTTCAAACAACTTGCTACTCCCAATCACATTGCATGATTGGGTCATACCAAATACTAATTAAATACGTCCTACCTCAAAATAACTAATTTTATTACGATCTAAGATCGTATAGGGATTAGCTT
Source organism: Acinetobacter sp. ANC 4779 (assembly GCF_004331055.1). NCBI lineage: Bacteria > Pseudomonadati > Pseudomonadota > Gammaproteobacteria > Moraxellales > Moraxellaceae > Acinetobacter > Acinetobacter sp. ANC 4779. The sequence goes on along the minus strand of NZ_SJNU01000003.1, from coordinate 193,805 downwards.
TAAAACTATGAAAATAATGCTTGGCTTGAATCACATGAGCGCTGGTATTGTTCATCCAATGAATACGTGGGTCATTATTTGCCAAAGTAATACAAAAGGCTTGTTTACGACGCAGTTTAGTCTGTTGCTTAGCATGAAAAATCAGACTGGCAAATACATCTTGTTGCTCGGGATGACATAAAGCACTATGAATCATCAAATATTCAAAGGCATCATTTTTTTTCGGTAAAGACAAAACCCCTCGAATGCCAGCATAGATATTATAAAAAGGCTTAATAAATTTTAAGGGCAAAGAGTAATCGACAACACGGGTTTGTTTAAAAGTTTTTTGATTCCACAAACCATACAAACCGACAATTTGATTATTCTGGTCATACATAAGATAAAAATCATTGATATTCATGCCCAACCAAAAAGGATGATTCGATTCCGCCAAACCTGAAAAATCATAATTTGGTAAAAAATTATAATGCTGTTTCATCGTCAAGATAAATGCATTGGCTTCGCTTATATGGCTCGCATCCATTTGCTGAAAACGATACTGTGCAAATTGCGCTGGTTTTTTCGCTTGTGACACCGTAAAGGTACGAATATCATCATAATGAAACGGTTTGGGAAAGCCTTTACGCTCATTGTGCAAAATATTGCATGCGACAGTGTTATCTTCTAAAACCACACTTTCAAAAATAGTATCCAAGGGAATTTCGTCATAGACATAGTCCATCAGTAGACGTAGGACTTTATTACCGCGGTGCATCGGATGCATGCGCAAATCCGCAACATAACGTAATATCTCTGCTTGACCATTGATAAAACAGTAGCGCCAACCTAGATTCATCATCCCCACTACTTGTGCCGGATTTTCCTCCAGCACCACCAACTTGATATCTGGACAATTATACTGGGCATGACTGGCACTGAGATAACTTGGAGAGCGCTCAAAAGCCCAAGTCATACCATTGCTTGGCATGGTTTCCGCAATCAATTGAACCAGTTGCTCGTCATCTGCTACAGTTGCGGAACGTACTAGAAAATCCGGTTCATTTTTGGAGCGATAAATTTGGTTGTCATTGTCATCTTGTGCATACAATACGTTTAAGCTCATATAGTTTTACTCAAATATACTTAAATTATTTTTGTTTTCATTTTTTTCAGAGGTTCAGGTTTAATATTCCCTTCGATCATTCCATTATGCATTGCTAAGGTTTTATAATAATGCCAAGCATCATCTACATGTTTCACCTCAGGTTCATCTAACTGACCTAAATTTCGAGCCAATTCATAATGAAAATTTTCTTTTAATAATTCATCTAATTCTACTGCTGAAGGTTGCTTAGATAAATTACCTTCACTTAATAAAATATAGTGAGGCTTTTTAATCTCACAAAACTCAATCCCTAACAAACTTACTGGAACATAATCGTCTTGTTGAAATGTGGCTAATACTTTTTGTGCGGTTATCTGATCAATTTTCTCCCCGACTAAATCGACCGTCATTTTTCGCCCCAAAAACAAAAAGCATGGAATTTTCTCATAAAAACAGGTCACTTCAAGTTCATCATCAATCACATACCGGATCAGTCCAGAACCCGTAGTAATAACAGGACTTACAATATCACCCGCTTTAAGCCCCCATGAAGGTAAGATTTGACCACTTTCTAAATTCAAAAATTCGTAAAAGTGTGACTGATAGCTGAGCGGATAACAATTATTGAAAGGAATTGTGACTACGCCTTCTGTTGCCCATAAGCCCTTACCCTCAAAAGCAACATTCGCCACACGATCTTGTAAATTTTTGGCCCAGCGTTCAGCACTTGCTGTATCCCAACTGGAAATTAAGGTCAATTTAGACCAAAGGTTTTTCCAGGCAGTGGGGTCTGTTAAATCTAAACGTTGTAATTTATAACTTTGCTCTGAAGATTGTGGTGCTTTTAAATAATCCAGACTGTGACGTTTCCATTGCCCTGTTCTCAGCACTTCCACAATTTCATTTTGATTCTGTTCAATTACGTCCAATAATTGCAGTGCAAAAGTCGGACTCCACACTGAAATCATACCTAGATTTTTATCTGCAACCAAAAACACGGCGGTTGCAAACATGGCATCTTCTGCTGATTTGGCCAGGGCAATGTCGGTTGGGACAGATTGAGTAATTTTACTCAAAAACCGTTTTGAAACATTGAGTAATGCACTGTCATCATTGAGATTACTGTTTTCTAAAAGTTTACGCTGGCTTTCCGGCAACCATGACACCGACCAATAATGGGTTGAATTTTTTAATTGTGGATATTCACGATATAAATTCGTTAGCCATAAACCAATAGCTTCATCTAATTCATTTAAAAAACTTTGCGTATAGGGAATAAATTTCAGTGCTTCACTTGAGCCACTGGTGGGTTGAAAGCGAATAATTTTCCCCGATCCTAAACAGTTTTTGCCACTTTGGCGAGACTGTTCAATTTTTTCCTTCCAATGGCTATAACGGGTAAGTGGATATTTTTTAATAAATTGTTCATAACTCAAACTTTGCGAAGTATGCTGCTTTAAGAACAGATTCAACTTTTGACGTTGCACCCCTTCTAAATCATTCGCTTGCTGCCGATAACGTTGAAATGCTTTACGGCAGGCGAATTCCAGTATTTGATGTGAAGCTGAGAGCAGCAATCCCATGGTTACGCCACCTTAGAATCCGAAGCAATATGTAATGGACGCTTTTGTTGTATTTGGCTGTCTACTTTGCCAACACTCATATTTTTGGTCATAAAGCGGCTAATAAAGCGGTATAAATCACTCCAGCGTAATTCACCGATACAGGGTAATTCTGTCCCTTCCACCCATGTCGGATTTTTATCTTCAAAGAACGCAATTTTGGTATTTTTCTCGCGCAATTCTTTGGTAATCGGTGCAACATCTGCTTTCAAAGGCTGATAATCTTCACCGAAATTCAGCAATCCCGAGGATTTATCATAATATTCGGCAAAATATTGTCGGCAATAGGAATCGACATAATCTTGTAAATGCGAATTTTTTTCCCCATAGTGCGGATAATAACTGTAATAGTTATTTGCGAGCAATAAATAGGTTTTAAAGCCTTTAGAAATCAAGATCCAGTAAATCGGCGTAAGTGGGTAGCGCATTTTAAAACTGACGATATAACGGTACATGGCACGCGTTAACGCCCGATTTCCCCAATAAGCCTGCTCAATAATAGTGTCACCGCTAAAAAAAGCATGGCGAGCTTTACCATTGACCACGAAATCACGTTCCATAACTGTAGAAAAGCCGACGATTTGTTTGTTTTTAGGTTCGATAATAAAGAAAACACCTGTTTTTTCTAAGAAATCATGTTCAAAAATTTCATAACGGGTGTTGGCATAATATTTTTGATAAATATCATACATACGCTTGAGTTCTTGAACCGTCACATCGCCCGTATGTTTATACTGACTATACGGCTCTTTTTTCAATTGTCGTAAAAGTTTAAATTCCATCATACTTTTTATTCCTTTTCGCACGCTGCACGGCGGCATTTTTTGTTTTTTTATGGCACTGATCTACACATCCAAGTTGTAGATTCGGATGCAATTTTAACCATCGATTAATAAATTGCAATCAGCTTTACGTATAAAAACAAAAAATGCGACAAGCGTAAAATAAAAAACCCAGCCAAGGCCAGGTTTTTTTATCTTTTGGTTTAATCAAATACTTAACTTAATTTCATTTTTTCAAACTCAAGATGACCATTCTCAGCTTTAATCAAAATCGTATCGCCAGGTAGAAACTCTCCGCTTAAGATTTTTTGAGCCAATGAATTTTCAACTCGCTGTTGAATTGCACGTTTCAATGGTCGAGCACCATATACAGGATCAAAACCAGCATCGATCAATTGATCAAACGCACTATCATCGACAGAAAGACGCATGTCTTTTTCACTTAAACGAGAACGCAAACGATTCAGCTGAATATCTGCAATACCGCGAATTTGTGCTTTTTTCAGTGAATGGAATACCACCAGCTCATCAATACGGTTAATGAATTCTGGACGGAAGTGTTGTGATACGGCTTCCATCACCACTGTGCGGACTTCATCATCGGTTGCATTTTCACCTAATTCACGCACATCCTGCGAACCCAAGTTAGAGGTCATGACTATAACGGTATTTTTAAAATCGACCACACGGCCTTGAGAGTCAGTCAAGCGTCCATCATCAAGCACTTGCAGCAAGATGTTAAACACATCCGGATGCGCTTTTTCGACTTCATCAAACAACACGACACTATAAGGTTTACGACGCACCGCTTCAGTTAATACACCACCTTCTTCATAGCCAACATATCCTGGAGGTGCACCGACCAAACGGCTGACAGAATGTTTCTCCATGAATTCACTCATGTCGATACGAACCATGGCATCATCACTGTCGAACAGGAAGTTTGCCAAGGCTTTGGTCAATTCAGTTTTACCCACTCCTGTTGGGCCCAGGAACATGAATGAACCGCTTGGACGATTCGGATCAGACAATCCTGCACGTGAACGGCGTACCGCATTCGACACTGCAACTACCGCTTCATCTTGTCCAATTACACGGTTATGTAAGAAATCTTCCATTTGAAGCAGTTTTTCACGTTCGCCTTGCAACATTTTCGCCACTGGAATACCGGTTGCCGCACTCACCACTTCTGCAATTTCATTCTCAGTCACTTTGGTACGGATTAACTTCGGTTCTTCATTGTTTTCTTCGGCAACTTCTTCGGTTTCCAGACGTTTTTGCAATTCTGGAATCACTCCATATTGCAGACGGCTGGCTTCCGCCAAGTCACCTTCACGTTGTGCTTTTTCAAATGCGGTACGCGCTTTATCCAGCTCAACTTGTGCCTGATTGGTACCTTCAACCAATCTTTTCTCAGCGATCCATTGTTCTTCCAAATCGCTATATTCACGCTGCACTTCTTCGATTTGTTTTTCCAAATGTGATACTTCAGCTTTACTGACTGAATCTGCATCCTGTTTTACCGCTTCCAGTTGCATTTTCAACTGGATTAAACGACGGTCCAAACGGTCAAGTGGCTCGGGTTTTGAGTCAATTTCCATTTTGATTCGTGAAGCTGCTTCATCAATCAAATCAATGGCTTTATCCGGTAATTGACGATCGGTAATATATCGGTGCGACATTTTTGCAGCAGCAATAATGGCTGAATCCAGAATCTGTACACCATGATGCGTTGCATATTTCTCTTTCAGTCCACGTAAAATTGCAATGGTATCTTCAACACTTGGCTCATCTACCAAGACTTTCTGGAAACGGCGTTCTAGCGCAGCATCTTTTTCGATGAATTGACGATATTCATCTAGAGTGGTTGCACCGACACAATGCAGTTCACCACGTGCCAATGCAGGTTTCAGCATATTGCCTGCATCCATGGCACCCTCACCCTTACCGGCACCGACAAGGGTATGCAATTCATCAATAAAGAGAATGACTTCCCCTTCATACTTGGCCAGATCTTTCAGAACCGCTTTTAAACGCTCTTCAAACTCGCCACGATATTTCGCGCCTGCCAGCAATGAACCCAAATCTAAAGATAAAACCCGTTTACTTTTTAAGCCTTCAGGGACTTCACCATTGACGATCCGTTGTGCCAAACCTTCGACAATCGCAGTTTTACCTACTCCCGGTTCGCCAATCAATACCGGATTATTTTTAGTACGACGTGAAAGTACCTGAATTGTGCGACGAATTTCTTCATCACGTCCAATCACTGGATCGAGCTTGCCGGACATCGCACGTTCAGTTAAATCAATGGTGTATTTATTCAGTGAATCACGCTGATCTTCGTGGTTATTACTCATGACTTGTTCACCACCTCGAATATTCTCAATTGCTTTACGTAAACCTTCGGAGGTTACGCCTACACGATTCAGTAAAGTTTTAGTTGCACCAGTTTCAGCTAAACTAAGCAATACCCAGTCGGTCGATAAAAATTCATCTCCGGCTTTTTGTGCATAGCTGTCTGCCAAATTTAGGGCGCGTACCGCTTCAGGATTAAGATTGATATCTCCGGTTGGATTAGCAATGGTCGCTGCATCATTCAATGCTTGTTGTAGCGTGGTCTGAAGATCGCGCAGATTTGCCCCGGCCTGTTGTAACAAGCTTATATTGGCAGGCTCTTGCAATAGCACGGATAAAATATGAATACCTTCGATTGAGGTATTGTCTTTACCCATGGCTAAAGATTGAGCATCTGATAAAGCTTGCTGCAGCCGATTTGTAAATTTTTCAAAACGCATTCTTATTTTCCTCACAACAAATTTTGTACTTGGACAATAGATGGGAATGGTTTGATATTTTTCAACACAATTTATTAAAAAATATTTTAATTTTCAAAGACTAAAGAAATAAAAATAAAATATGAAACTGAGTTTTAATATGGGGATTTAGCTCAATTTTTTCAAGCTTAATTTAATATCTTCTGTATCAAATTCTATTTAGAACATATTTCATCACGATGTTGGATTCACCCAGTTGAAAACTCAATATTTGCAGTTGAGAATTTTGAAAAAATTATATATTTATTTATAGTATATAGACGAAGTTCACTAGATTGATCTAAGTTGTGATTTAACAAAAATTTAGAGATTGAAATTGAATAAAAAAAGAAGTGAAGGAATGAAAATTAGTTTTTTAAATTGTGCATTAAGATGGCACTGATTATATTTTATAGAATAATTCTAAGTTTAATGATTCATAAAAAAAGGCAATTCATTTGGAATTGCCTTTTTTTTATTACACAGCTTCAATAATTTCAAAATCGTGGGTAATTTCAACACCACCATCAGATAACATTTTGCTTGCGGAACAATATTTTTCAGCAGAAAGCTCAACTGCTTTAGCCACCTGTTTTTCTTTTACCGCTTTACCCGTCACGACAAAGTGTAAATGAATTTTGGTAAACACTGCAGGAATCGTATCCGCACGATCCGCTTTTAGCTGACATACAACCCCTGTCACATCTTGGCGTGATTTCTTTAAAATAGTCACAATATCAAAGGAAGCACAGCCACCAAGTCCCATTAATATCAGCTCCATGGGACGTGGACCACGGTTTTCACCACCATATGCCTCAGCGCCATCCATGACAATGTGGTGACCACTTTCTGATTTTGCTTCAAAAGCAACATTCTCTAGCCAATGTACGCTTGTTTGCATTGCAACTACCTGAAAAAAGCTATAAATTTACGAAGTACCCGTACACTAACATAAATTGAGTTGATAAGGAATTTCATCTCTTCTATGTGACAAGTTCATTTTAGGTCTGTGCGATCTATTACTTATCCATATTCGGAACCGTTAGCATGACTGCAAGCTTTTCACAACTAAGCACCGATGCCCTTTCTCCTGGTCAACTACCAGAGTCAGTCAAAGCATTATTAAAACGTGCATACATAAATCGCTATCCAAAACGTACTGCAATTATTGATGCAGGCACTGAATCAAAATCACTTTATTTAATTTTAAAAGGTTCAGTATCCATTATTTTACGTGAAGATGATGAACGTGAAATTGTGGTTGCGTATTTGAATGCAGGAGACTTTTTTGGGGAAATGGGTCTCTTTGAAGCAAATCCACAACGTACTGCGGAAGTCCGTACTCGTGATGTCTGTGAAATTGCCGAAATCACCTATGATAACTTTCACGAGTTAAGCAAACAGTATCCAGATCTGAGCTATGCTGTATTTGCCCAACTTGTTCGTCGCTTAAAAAATACCACTCGTAAAGTGACTGACCTGGCATTTATTGATGTATCTGGTCGTATTGCGCGCTGTTTAATCGACCTTTCTTCGCAACCAGAAGCCATGATTTTACCAAATGGCCGACAAATCCGTATTACACGTCAAGAAATTGGCCGTATTGTCGGTTGTTCTCGTGAAATGGTGGGACGCGTTTTAAAAACGCTTGAAGAACAAGGCATGATCGAAACTGAGGGGAAAGCCATTCTTATTTTTGATGTTTCAACTGAAGATGCAAATGTCACTGTAGATGAGCTGGATGAGGAAGAATAAGTTCTTTATCCTTTAGCACGCACGAAAAAAAGCAAATCTTAGGGTTTGCTTTTTTTATGGCTTGATTTTTCCTCCTATCCTTTTGTAAATTTTATGACAACATTAAAACTATTGATGATTTAACGCTGATCAAAAAATCAGTTAGCCTTAAGTCATTTAAAATTTCATTGATAAAAACTCAAGGATCAAGCTCTATGCAATTCAAACCTTTAGCCAATACAGGAATACTTGTTCCTGAAATCTGTTTAGGCACAATGACTTTTGGTGAGCAAAATACCCAAGCAGAGGCCTTTCAACAACTTGAATATGCTTTAGACCAGGGTTTGTTCTTCTGGGACACTGCTGAAATGTATCCTGTGCCACCAAAGCCTGAAACCCAAGGGGCAACTGAAACCATCTTGGGTCATTGGATTGCTGAACGAGGACATCGTGACCAGCTGTTTATTGCTTCAAAAATTGCAGGTCCCTCACAAGGCGGCAGTCACATCCGTGATGGACAAACTCGCTTCACAGCAACAGAGATTAGCTCAGCTATAGATGGCTCCTTAAAACGCTTACAAAGCGATTATATCGACCTATATCAGCTGCATTGGCCACAACGTCCAGCCAATTTCTTTGGCAAGCTCGGCTATGGCAATACTGAAGCTCAGCAGGATGCAGAAATCACTGCTTTGGAAGAAACCTTAAGTGCTTTAAGTGATGAAGTCAAAAAAGGACGTATTCGATATATTGGTCTATCCAATGAAACCCCGTGGGGCACTTTGAAGTTTTTACATTTGGCTGAAAAGTTAGGTTTAGAAAAAATGGTGAGTGTACAAAACCCATATAGTCTCTTAAACCGGACTTATGAAATCGGCATGTCAGAAATTGCCCATTATGAAAATGTGGGACTACTTGCTTACTCCCCTTTAGCTTTTGGTTATTTGACCGGAAAATTCCGTAATGGTGCACGCCCTGCAAATGCACGTGTCACCCTATTTTCTCGTTTTAGCCGCTATAGCAATCCTGAAAGCGAATGGGCAACCGAACAATATGCTCAACTCGCGGAAAGACATGACTTAACCCTGACCCAACTGTCATTGGCATTTATTAAACAGCAGTTCTTTGTGACCAGTACCATTATTGGTGCAACCAACCTGAATCAACTCAAAGAAAATATCCAAGCCTTTGAAATTGACTTATCAGCAGAAGTTTTACAAGGTATTGAGGATATTCACCGTCAGCAGCCCAACCCTGCGCCATAATTTCATTTTAAGCAGTGCTTAAAAATTAAATTAGACAGATTTATACTGCTTTATATTCGATCACCTCGAAATAAATTAACATCCTTACCCCTTGCGCAGCAGTGCTGCTCATCCCATAAGGATAAGCAAGTAAAACTAAAAAAGGATGCACGAAGCATCCTTTTTTTATGAATTAAACAATAATTAACGTTTGTTATAAATCGCTTGAGCGGCTGGCAAGTTTTTACGCATTGCTTCAATACGCTGGCTATTTGAAGGGTGAGTCGACAAGAATGAAGTACCGCCCGCACCTTCCAGTTTGTTCATTTTTTCCCAAAGGGTAATGGCTGCTTGCGGGTTATAACCGGCACGCGCCATCAGCATTAGACCGCCTTGGTCAGCGCGACTTTCCAGACTACGAGAATAAGGTAAACCTACACCCACTTGTGCACCCAACTGGGCAGCAGCAGAACCCAACTGCCCTACATTACTTCCCGCAGCACTTAGACCGATGCTTAAAGCCAAATCAGTTAATGCTTGTTGACCAATTTTATTTTTAGAGTGTTCCTCTAAAGCATGCACCATTTCATGACCCATAACTGCTGCAATTTCTGCATCAGTCAGGTTTAATTTATTCACGATACCGGTATAGAACACAACTTTACCACCCGGTGCTACATACGCATTAATCTGGTCCGATTTTAGCACAGCCAGTTTCCAATCAAACTTTTGACCCGTTTGATTGATTTGATCGCCATAAGGTTTTAAACGCATAAATACGGCATTAATGCGTTTATAAGTCGCTGAAGAAGTATCTAAGGTTTTATTTGCACTTGCTTCCTGAACTGTTTTATTAAAACCTTGTGCTGCTGTTACATTTAATGTTGATGAATCTGCCCCTGCCATTTCCGCTACAGTGGTACAACCAGAAATAGTGATCATACTAGCCGCACACAAACTTAAAACGAGTTTGCTATTCATTATAATAATCTCCACCTTGAATACAGATATCAGTTTTAAACAGATTATAGGGAATCGTGGATAAGCTTTGAATTATTATTCCATCCATATTCATATTATTTATGTAACTGTGCTTATTTAAGAAACTGAAAACTAAGCCAATAAATAAGACATAAAGCATTCAAAACCAAATACACTTGGCAAAATGGTTTGATTTTCTGCTCCAGCTGTTCATTTTTTCTTTTAAAAAATAAAATGCCATTTTGAATAAGAATTAATGGAACTAAAATGCAGGCAATAATGACACTTAAACCAATAAATGCCGTATAGATAATATTGGGATCTTGGGTTTGTGCCTGAATAATCAGCATTGCAATGGTGGGTGCACCACCCATGGCAAAGAGTAAGGAATAAAAAATCGTTCCTGAAATATTCTTATGCATCCCGCACAACCTTTCATTTATCTTATGTTTTGTATTCTAGCAAGTGTCAGTTATTTAAACAGTATTCTCGGATGCAACTTTAGTCTCGCTAAAATTTTACCCAATATATTCTTTTAGTACATTTTCAAAATAGTGAATACAAAAAAAGCCCCGCAAATTGCGAGGCTTTTTTAATCATCGTCGTATTAGCTTAAATTAAGCATCAAACGGATGACGAAGGACAATTGTTTCTGCACGGTCAGGACCGGTCGAAATAATGTCAATTGGACATTCAATCAACTGTTCAATACGTTTTACATAAGCAATCGCATTTGCAGGTAATTGAGCAACATCAGTTGCACCCACTGTAGACTCAGACCAACCTGGCATAGACTCATAAATTGGTTTTAAAGCTTCAAATGCAAGCGCATCAGAAGAACCGACACAACCAGAATCTGCCGCTTCGTAACCCACACAGATTTTTACTTCTTCCAAACCATCAAGAACGTCAAGTTTAGTTAAGCAAATACCTGAAAGTGAGTTTACATCGACTGAACGACGTAAAATTTCAGCATCGAACCAACCACAACGACGCTGACGACCAGTTGATGCACCAAACTCATGACCAATCGTACCCAAATGTTTACCAATTTGGTCGCCTGTGTCATTTGCAGCATCGTAAACCAATTCCGTTGGGAATGGACCTGCACCTACACGTGTCGTATAAGCTTTGGTAATACCTAGTACATAATCAAGGTGCAATGGACCAAGACCTGAACCTGAGCTTACGCCACCAGCAGTTGTGTTTGAAGATGTTACATACGGGTATGTACCGTGATCTACGTCAAGGAGCGAACCTTGCGCGCCTTCAAACATGATGTTGTCACCGTTTTTACGGAAATTGTGCAATTCCGTAGTAACGTCCACAACCAGTGGAGTAACGACTTCACGCCATTGATCGCAAAGTGCCAGCACATCTTCTAATTTAACCGCTTCAACACCGTAGTATTGAGTTAACTGGAAGTTATGGTAATCCAGAAGCTCAGTAAGCTGGGCTTTAAGATGCTCACCACCACGAACAAGATCAGCAACACGGATTGCACGGCGTGCAACTTTGTCTTCATATGCTGGACCAATACCACGACCAGTGGTACCGATTTTCGCATTGCCACGTTTCTTCTCACGCGCTTGGTCAAGTGCAATGTGATTCGGCAAAATTAATGGACAATTTGGAGAGATTCGTAGACGTTCTTTAACTGGAACACCTTCTTTTTCAAGAATATCCATCTCTTTGATGAGCGCTTCAGGAGAAAGAACCACACCATTACCAATTAAGCACAATACGTTTTCACGTAAAATACCAGATGGAATGAGGTGTAATACAGTTTTCTTACCACCAACCACAAGTGTATGACCTGCGTTGTGTCCGCCTTGGTAACGAACTACCGCAGCCGCTTGATCTGTGAGCAGGTCAACGATTTTACCTTTACCTTCGTCGCCCCATTGGGTACCAAGTACCACAACATTCTTGCCCATAATAGCCTCATTGCATCATGCTGTTAAAATTGAAAACTTGAATTAGTTCATCAAACCAATTCACATCATTAAATCTTTTCGACTGTCCACTCACCCGCCACATTCATCAATTGATGCGTTGCATGCGGTACCGAGTCTAAACTGTCCTTACCAAGTAATTGAATTACCCCAAAGCCTTGTGTACGCGTATTTGAAATTGCCTTAAGCAAATCAGCGTCTGTACCCTTCGGTGCAACAACTACATTTAAATCTTTAAATTGACCTGCACTTAAGGCATATAAGTCGCACGAAAAACCTGTTGCAGGACGTGCACGACCAAAATGTTCGCCAATGCCATCATAACGTCCACCTTGAGCCAGTGGTGCTGCACGGTTTGGTGCATATACTGCATACATTAAACCCGTGTGATAATGGTATGAACGCAGCTCTACAACATCTATACCAATATGCAGATTTGGCCAACGTAACTGAATTTCGACTTGCGTCGTTTTCAAAGCATCAAATGCGTGCCTGAACGCTTCATCAGCGAAAATTTCAGCACTTAAATTGGCTTGTAACGCATCTAGGTCACTTGAATAACGACCTAGGGTATAAAAATCTGCACCAAATTTTAATTCTTGGGTAAATTCTGCAAGCTCAGGTAATGCTTTACGTTGATAAAGATCCGAAAGATGACTTTCAACAGCTTTGGTCAAACCCGCATGTTTCACTAAACTACGAAATAGACCGACATGACCCAAATCTAGATGGATCCCGCCTGCCAAGCCCGCGGTTTCGATCAGACTCAGCATCACGTCAATCATTTCAACGTCTGCATCAATACTGTCTGAGCCGAAAAGCTCCGCACCTAATTGCAGGGGTGCACGTGTGGTATTAAACCCTTGAGGTTTGGTGTGTAAAACCGTGCCAGCGTAGCAATAACGCGCAACACCTTCCACTGGATGTACATGCGCATCAATACGAGCCACTTGTGGTGTCATATCGGCACGCACACCAAGTAAACGACCTGATAACTGGTCGATCACTTTAAAAGTGGCTAAGTCTAAATCTTGATTCGATTCTGAAAGAGAAGATAGAGATTCGATGTATTCAATAAATGGCGTGTACACCAATTGATAACCCCGAGATGCGAGGAAATCTAGGGCGTTACGACGCAAAGTTTCAATCACTTGCGCCTGTTCTGGTAATACATCAGCTACACCATCAGGTAATAACCATGTCTCTGAAATGGGCATGTTGTAAACCTAAATTCTGTCAGAGCGGAAGTTATCCGCATAAAAAAATCGGGAGCACACCCGATTTCTCCTAGTCTAGCACGATAGTTTTAGCTGTGCATCTGACTTTTTCACAAAAAATAGCGGAATACTTATTGTTTAATCAGACAAAACACTCCAATTCATTTAAAGCGGCTATAGCGCTCAAAGATGACGCTAAAAATGTTTATTATTTTATTATCACATGAAGTGCAATTCAGTGGTGTGTTTAAACTTTTGTAATGGAATTTCAGTTTTTACATTTTGTAGCTGCTTTCTTTTTAACAGCAGATGAATAATGATTCACTCCGCAATGCTGCTTTCAATTATGATTACTTTATTTAATAGCGGCTTCACGTTTTTCATTACTGCCTACGGTTTTGATGAGCATGACATCGGCCGCTATTTTAAGGTTTGTTATTCTTTACATCGCAACGAGGATAAACTTATACCGAGGGTCTGTCCGAGGAATTGACTGCCCTTGTCAACAATCCAACCAATTCGGCATTTTGCAACTCGACCTGACTAAGTTTAGCGCTGGTTTTATCAAGCACTTCCTGCTGTATATGCATTTTTTTGGCCAAGTCCTGCATAATTTCCAAGGTTTTCTTTAGGTTCTGTTCCAAATGAATCACTTTTTCTTCGAGTTGCAGGTTCATTTGAATGTCATTGACCGCATCATTTTGATTGGTAAATTGTGCCCAAATCAGAAAAATCACTGCTATGGCTAATAGCAGAATAAAACCCCATATAAATATCAACATAGGTAAATGCTCTTATTTTATTTAGTTATTATTCAACATCATGGCGAATTAATGAAGTGAATTTTTTAAAAGCCTAATTTAAGCAATTTATTTCATATATAAAAAATTACTGTAAACAAGCTCAGCCTTTTCCCAAACCTATCAAAAATTATTTCAATTTGCTTTTTAGATTATATTTTTAGCAAGTTAAATTTTATATGTATTGATCTATCAAAAGTGATTAAAACATCATTTTATCGTTGTTTATATGATCAATTTATTAAGATTTGTTTTATTTCTAGAACCACATCACCATCTAAAAATCAAATGCTTTAAGCATAAAGTAATGAATCAATGAAATGCCTTTTCTAGCCATTTCATGATACTAAAAAATATTCAAACGAGCTGCTGTTGCCATTCCTCTTATCCAAGCTAACCCGTTGCTTACGCCTTAGCCAATCAAGACAAGCTCATGCAATGATGTGACCCGATAATAAAAAACAAGAAATTACTTCTCAAAATCAAGACACACCAGATATCTAATGCACATCAGTTTTATGATGTAAATGACTCGCATAAATCCAGCAAGCGATTGGCATAACCCCACTCGTTATCATACCAGGCAAATACTTTTGCTTGATGTCCAACCACCATGGTTTGGCTTAAATCCACAATTAAAGAATAGGGTGAATGATTAAAATCAGATGACACCAAAGCTTCATCTGTCACATCCATAATTTCCGCATAGCCATGCCGTGCCGACTTGAGCAGGACTTCATTAATTTTATGCACGGTGACATGTGATTGAGCAACAAAAGTTAAATCAATGGCAGCGACATTAATGGTCGGTACACGAATGGAATAACCATCAATCCGGTCTTCCATTTTTGGCATTACACGTTTTAACGCCGCCAATGCTGAAGATGTGGTGGGAATAATATTTTGCCCCGAAGCTCGTGCACGACGTAAATCACGATGTGCATGATCCAGTACCGACTGATCAGCTGTGACCGCATGAATTTCTGTCATAAGGGCGGTATCAATGCCAAAAGCATCATCAATGATTTTAACCAGTGGCACCAAAGCCTGCGTGGTACACGATACGCTGGAAATAATTTGATCCGTTGCTTTAACTTCATGATGGTTGACACCATACACAATAGCCGCATCCACACTGTCAAAAGGTGCAGCCCCAATAATGACCCGTTTCGCCCCTGCGGTAACATGTCTGGTTGCCGCTTCACGTGAACGGAATAAGCCAGTACATTCAAGCACCACATCAATATTTAAATCATTCCACGGCAAAATTTCAGGCTGTTCCTGACAAAACACCTGTACTTTTAATTGCGCCAAACCTGCTGAAATATGCAAAAAAATCTGTTCATATTCCAGCAACACTTCGACTTTGCCTTTAAAGCGTCCGTGGGTAGTATCGTACTTAAACAAATGAACTAAAGTCTCTACATCTGCAACATCATTAATCGCAACAATATCAAAATGAAAATCCTTGGGATTTTCAAACCAAGCACGTAATACATTGCGACCAATTCGCCCGAAACCATTAATGGCTACTCGTTGCATCAGATATCCTTAATTCTTGGGTGGATGTAAACACTGGTGTATGTTAATGGATTTCAACCAAAAACCGATACCATTTCTTCACTTCTATTTATTAAATAAAGTGCGGCAGAAACGTCCTCTCCACTTTATAAAGCGCTTTAATCACCGATCAGCATCAGAAAAAGCCAGCTAAAAATACTCACTCAAGCATTCATTAAACTTTAATGGCAGTTTGATGATATAAATTAACACGTGGATTTACCTCAAGATGCCTATATCGCGAATACATAGAATTGTCATGAATTCGCCTTAAAGTGATTGGTGCATGCAGCTTTTTCCGTTATAATTTGGCGTTTTAAAATTTTAAGCCCGGTGTACTCAGGCAGTTCATCTTCTATGAAAATGCTCGGTATACTTCTAGCCAATACGAAATATGGAGTGACTTGGTTGTGAGTACTCGTTTTATGACATCAGCTGAAATTCGTGAAGCATTTTTGCGTTACTTTGAATCGCAAGGGCATACACGTGTCGCGTCGAGTTCACTAGTACCCGCCAATGACCCGACTTTATTGTTTACCAATGCCGGGATGAACCAGTTTAAAGACTGCTTCCTGGGTTTGGAAAAGCGTGATTATGTTCGCGCAACATCGTCACAAAAATGTGTACGTGCCGGTGGTAAACATAACGACTTAGACAATGTCGGTTATACAGCACGTCACCACACTTTCTTTGAAATGTTGGGTAACTTCTCCTTTGGTGATTACTTTAAACGTGATGCCATTAAATTTGCCTGGGAATTTCTGACTGGCGATGAATGGTTAGCACTGCCTAAAGATAAACTCTATGCCACTGTTTATCATACTGATGATGAAGCATTTGACATCTGGAACAAAGGAATTGGTTTAGATGCCAGCCGTATCATCCGTATTGGCGACAACAAGGGTGAAAAATACGCATCAGACAACTTCTGGGCAATGGGCGATACCGGTCCTTGTGGTCCTTGTTCTGAAATTTTCTTTGACCATGGCGACCATATCTGGGGTGGCTTACCAGGCACACCGGAAGAAGATGGCGACCGTTTTATCGAAATCTGGAACAACGTATTCATGCAGTTCAATCGTACTGCGGATGGCGTGTTACATGAGTTACCTGCTCCGTCTGTAGATACCGGTATGGGCTTGGAACGTATTTCTGCAGTTTTACAACATGTAAATTCAAACTACGAAATCGACTTATTCCAAAACTTACTCAAATCAGCTGCAGAAATCATTGGCATGGATACTACTGCTCTTGAAGCTGAAGCTGCTGCAAATAACAAACCTGTTGAATACCCTGCATCTTTAAAAGTGGTTGCGGACCATGCACGTTCATGCTGCTTCCTGATTGCTGACGGTGTAAACCCTTCTAACGAAGGTCGTGGTTATGTACTGCGTCGTATTATCCGCCGTGCTGTTCGTCACGGTAATAAATTAGGTGCGACAGGTTCATTCTTCCATAAAATGCTACAGCCTTTAATTGCTGTAATGGGTGAAGCCTACCCTGAACTGGAAGTTAATAAAGCACGTATCGAAGCACAGCTTTTAAAAGAAGAAGAACAATTCGCGAAAACTTTAGAGCAAGGTTTAAAATTGCTTGAAGGTGAATTGACTCAACTTAAAGGCAACGTGATTCCGGGTGAGACAGTATTTAAACTCTATGATACTTACGGCTTCCCTGCTGACTTAACAGCTGATATTGCACGCGAACGTGATTTAACGATTGACGAAGCTGGCTTTGAAGTTGAAATGGCAGCACAACGTCAACGTGCACGTGATGCAGGTAAATTTGCGATTGATTATAACTCGATTGTAAATGTCGACAGCGAAACTCAATTCGAAGGCTATGAAGCAACTCAAGGCCAAGGTCAAATTGTTGCGATCTATAAAGATGGCGAACAGGTTGAAGAAGTGGTTGAAGGCGATGAAGCGTTAATCGTATTAAACCAAACGCCTTTCTATGCAGAAAGCGGTGGTCAGATCGGTGATACCGGAATCTTCAAAAACGATACCGGTATTTTCGAAGTTCAAGATACCAAAAAATCTGGTGCTGCATTTGTACACCAGGGTATCGTGACCATGGGTAGCCTAAAAGCATCACAAAGCGTTGAAGCTACTGTTAAAGCGGACATTCGTGCTGCAACTGCACGTAACCATTCTGCGACTCACCTTTTACATGCTGCCCTACGTCAAGTTTTGGGTTCTCATGTTCAACAA
Organism: Acinetobacter sp. ANC 4779; assembly: GCF_004331055.1. Taxonomy (NCBI): domain Bacteria; kingdom Pseudomonadati; phylum Pseudomonadota; class Gammaproteobacteria; order Moraxellales; family Moraxellaceae; genus Acinetobacter; species Acinetobacter sp. ANC 4779. The sequence goes on along the minus strand of NZ_SJNU01000003.1, from coordinate 175,794 downwards.
AAAGGTTCATTGGTTGCAAGCGATATCCTGCGTTTTGACTTTGCCAACGATCAACCGGTTACTTTCGAACAACTTCAGCACGTAGAACGCTTGGTAAATGCAGAAGTGATTGCCAATACTGCGGTATCCACTGAACTTTTAGACATCGAATCCGCCAAAGAAAAAGGCGCAATGATGTTGTTCGGTGAAAAATATGGCGATGAAGTACGTGTACTATCTATGGGTTCAATCATTGAAGAGAAAAACTTCTCGATCGAACTGTGTGGTGGTATCCATGTGAAACGCACTGGTGATATCGGTCTGTTCAAAATCACTTCTGAAGGTGGTGTTGCAGCGGGTGTGCGTCGTATTGAAGCCGTGACTGGAACTAAAGCAGTTGAAATCGTGCAAAAAACTGATCGTGATGTTCAATACATCAACGGTTTGTTAAAAGCACAGAATCATCAAACGGTAGAAAAAGTTGAAGCTATAGTAGACACTGCACATCAACTGCAAAAACAAATTGAGCAATTGAATCAAAAACTTGCAAATCTGCAAGCTGGCGAACTTTTAAGCCAAGTTCAAACTGTTGCAGGTCGTCCGACACTGATTACCACTGTACAAAACATGGATGCGAAATCACTTCGCAACCTGCATGACGGTGTAAAATCTAAATTAGACAATGCAGTGATCGTACTTGCGGGTGTAGAAGGCGACAAAGTTAGCCTTATTGCCTCCGTTGCAAAAGATTTTACTGCCAACATTAAAGCAGGTGACATCATCAAACACTTGGTTACCGAACTCGGTGGTAAAGGTGGTGGTAAGCCTGACTTGGCACAAGGTGGCGCGCCACTTAACGAGAAGTTTGCAACAGTGATGGCAGATTTAACTGCCTGGCTTGAGGCAAAATAACACTTCACTTTTTGTGTAACGGACCCTGATAGCGATATCAGGGTCATGGCTTTTATGGAACAACTATGGCATTAATCGTTCAAAAATATGGCGGTACCTCTATGGGTACTCCCGAGCGCATTTTAAATGTTGCTCGTCGTGTAAAGCGCTGGCATGACCACGGCCACAAGGTAGTGGTCGTAGTTTCAGCAATGAGTGGCGAAACCAATCGCCTGCTTGCTTTAGCGAAGGCCATTACCGAAACCCCTGATCCGCGTGAACTTGACCAAATGGTCTCTACGGGTGAACAGGTTACGATTTCTATGTTAGCGATGGCACTTAACTCTATTGGGGTTGAAGCAAAGTCGCTCACTGGTCGCCAGGTTGGCATTAAAACGGACAGTGCATTCAATAAGGCGCGTATTGAAGCGATTGATACTGATGTTTTAACTGCAAATTTAGACGCAGGCCGTGTGCTGGTTGTTGCAGGCTTTCAAGGCTTTGACGAACAAGGCAATACCACTACTTTAGGTCGTGGCGGTTCAGACACTTCTGGTGTTGCAATTGCTGCTGCACTCAAAGCGGACGAATGCCAAATTTACACAGACGTTGATGGTGTTTATACCACCGACCCGCGTGTTGCACCTAAAGCAAAAAAAGTTGATCGTATTTCTTTTGAAGAAATGCTGGAAATGGCATCTTTGGGTTCTAAAGTTCTTCAAATTCGTTCAGTTGAATTTGCTGGTAAATACCAAGTGCCTTTACGTGTATTATCAAGTTTTGATAATGACAATGATGGCGCATTTGACGAAGACTTTAAACAAAACGTCGGCACTCTTATTACTACTGAATTGGAAGACAACATGGAACAGCCAATTATCTCTGGTATCGCATTTAACCGTGACGAAGCAAAATTAACGATTCTAGGTGTGCCTGATGAACCAGGTATTGCAGCTAAAATCTTATGTCCAATTGGCGATGCGAACGTTGAAGTGGATATGATTATCCAGAACGTTGAAGAAGACGGTACAACTGATTTCACCTTTACGGTTAACCGTGGTGAATTGGCTAAAGCCAAAACAATTCTTGAAGATACGGCGAAAAAAATTGGTGCCCGTGAAGTTGCAACACGCTCAGACATCGTAAAAGTATCTATTGTGGGCGTAGGTATGCGTTCACATGCTGGCGTGGCAAGTAAAATGTTCACTGCTTTAGCTGAGGAAGGGATCAATATTTTGATGATCTCTACCTCAGAAATTAAGATTTCCGTGATCATTGAAGAAAACTATTTAGAACTTGCTGTGCGTACACTTCACACTGCTTTCGGTTTAGACCGTGAGCATGGCGAATCTAGCGTACGTGCCTAATATCGGAAAATATGACAAAAATTGTCATTGTTAGACAGTTTTTAAAATAGTAGAAAAAAACAGAGCCACTATAGTTTTTCTTATAGTGGCTCTGTTATATTAACCATGTGCTTTTAAGAAAATTTTAGCAAAATGCGATATAGGACGAAGTTTGTCACATTGCTTTGTTAAAATTTTCTTTGATATTTAAGGTTGTGTTTTTTACATTTTAGATCAATTGCAGGTTTAGCATTTTGCAAGGAGATAAACATGCTGATTCTGACTAGACGTGTCGGAGAAACATTAATGATTGGGGACCAAGTCAGTGTAACTGTGCTTGGGGTTAAAGGAAATCAAGTTCGAATTGGCGTTAATGCTCCAAAAGAAGTATCCGTTCATCGTGAAGAAATTTACCAACGTATTCAACATGAACGCGCTATGCACGAACATCTTCAACATCTCGATCAAGATTATCAACCTTCTTTTGAAGAAGATAATTTTCCACAAAATACCCAGAATGACTTTAATCGTTAAACATTAAAAGTTTTTCTCCTAAAGCGGCTTACTTAAGCCGCTTTAATTTTATCTGGCCATTAGTTTTGTTCACCTAAAGCCAAAGCTTTTTTGACGGGTGCATAACTGCGGCGATGCTGATCAATAACACCATGTTGCGCAATCGCCTCAAAATGAGCTTTGGTTGGATATCCCTTGTGTTTCGCAAAGCCAAACTGCGGATATTGCAGATCCAATTCTATCATTTGATGATCACGTGTAACTTTTGCTAAAATACTGGCAGCTGAAATTTCTGCATGGATGGCATCCCCACCTACCACAGCATCACAGCTCATCATTAGGCCCTGTGGAACTTTATTACCATCGACCAACACATGTTCAGGCTGAATATTTAAAGCCTCTACAGCGCGGCGCATCGCCAGCAATGATGCTTGAAGAATATTGATCTCGTCAATTTCTTCATGACTCGCTTCAGCAATGGCCCAAGCTAGAGCTTTTTCCTGTATTTCGATAAATAACTTTTCACGTTTTTTTGCAGTGAGCTTTTTAGAATCATTTAAGCCCTTAATCGGGTTATTGGGATCTAAAATGACTGCAGCTGCAACCACCGAACCTACAAGTGGGCCACGTCCTGCTTCATCTGCACCAGCAATTTTCATAATTTGTCTGCCTAGCTAAAAAAAGAGGCTGAACAAGTCAGCCTATTTATTACTTCATTAAAGATTATTGCACTGCTTCTGCAACACAGGCATTAATTGTTTTAGTCACTGCATTTGAAACGATTGTGGTACGTGCAGCAGGATCAATTGCTGCAGTTGCCAAATCTACCGCTGTTACGCTTTGCGGTGCTTTTTCACTGACACAACCACAAATTTCAGACTGAATATTTTGTTTTTGAGTTGCAGTCATCAATTTAGTGGCTGTTTGCCATGCCGCAATATTATTCAACTCAGTGGTACATTTTGCATTGATGGCAATTTTAAGTGCAGCAGTACCCAGTTGCTGAGTTGCAGATTGCGTACCTGTTGCACCCGCTGTACCTGACGTTGTGCCAGTTGACACACATGCACTAAGCGCTAAAGTTAAAGGTGCAAGTACAGCAATTAATTTTTTCACAGTTAAATCCTTTGTTATAAAATCTGTTGGGCCTATTCTGCCGAAACTTTTCCCTATAATAAATCTATATTTCAAATGAATTTTCCATGTGTGACTTGCCTGTCTAAAATCCATGCAGCTTTCAGCGTTGCAAGAATTATACGCTTCGTTCCATATTGCCCATTTTTTTAAATATACGGTTTGATTAGGATACGCAGACTTATAAATCACATGTTGGTATAACATGACAAACCCTTCACCATACTATACGCGTACAGCCCAATTGCTTCATTGGCTGATGGCTGTTATTTTTATTGCCGCATGGTTAATTGGTTTTTATAGTGGAAATTTTTTAAGCTATGAGGTGGATGGCAGCTTTAAAGGCCAAGTCATCAGCTTGCATAAGAACATCGCAACCACGATTATATTTCTGGTATTGATTCGTCTGTTTTGGCGCTATACCCATCCTGTTCCAACACTGCCTGATTCCATGTCACCGTTAATGAAAGTTTTGGCACATCTAGGACATTTGGCTTTATATTTAATGTTGCTCGCATTACCGATTACCGGCTGTTTGTTTAGCTGGAGTGCTGGGCATCCTGCACCTGTTTTATATTTATTTGAAATTCCACGTCTGGTTCAGGACAACCCTGAACTTTTAGCCATTGTTAAACCTGTACACATTTATTTGTCATGGTTTGCAGGTTTTCTGGTGATAGGACATATTGTCGCTGCGTTAAAACATCATTTTATCGATAAAGACAATATTTTACGCAGTATGACCCGACAAGAAAAATAGCCCAATAGTGCCCAATAAAAAGCCGCATCAGTTTATGCACGGATGCGGCTTTTTATTAATTAAAACTTATTTCAAAGCGTCTTGAACACAACCTTTAACGCTATTTAACACCGCTTGTTTAATCAGACTATTTTTAACCTCTTCATTAAACGATGCCATGGCGAAGTCTTTCGCAGACACATCATTCAATGCATTGTCACTCACACAACCACAGATCTGTTTTTGCACAGAATTTTGACGCTCCGAACTCATAAACAAGGCAGCCGATTGCCAGATTTTTGAATCGTTTAATTCACTTTTACAAGCTTGTTCAACCACTGGCTTTAACATTTTTTGCATTAAAGTAGAGTTTTTATCCATCACAAAAACCGATACACAACCAATCAATAAAGCAATAACAGCTAGCCAGCAAAGACTCTTTTTCAAAATTAAACCTAACTCTTTACAGGCAATATTATTGACACAATAATTTAAAAAACTAATGAAAAAATCCGCTCAATCTAAAAGCATTTTCAAGTGAATAAATTACGCCAAGGCATCAATCTGGTGTGACCATTTTTGTTTTTCTGCATCAGAAATAAATGATGCTTCAAACGAATTTTTAGCCAATTGCTTCAGTTCATCGTTGGACAGATCTAGCGCTTCAGCAATCGCAATAAAATTGTCATTCATATAGCCACCAAAATATGATGGATCATCTGAATTGACAGTTACATGTGCACCTTGTTGTAATAAACGACGAATATTGTGCTGTGCCATATCATCGACCACGCAGAGCTTTAAATTACTTAAAGGACATACAGTCAACGGCATTTTTTCAGCAATTAAACGCTGCATCAATTTCGGATCTTCTTCTGAGCGTACACCATGATCAACACGATTTACTTTAAGCAAGTCCAGAGCTTCCCAAACATATTCAGCTGGACCTTCTTCACCGGCATGTGCCACCACCAAAAAGCCCTCTTCACGTGCTTTAGCAAATACCCGTTCAAATTTAGCCGGTGGATGCCCGACTTCACTTGAATCCAGTCCTACCGCAATAATTTGATTTTTAAATGGTAAAGCTTGTTCTAAGATTTCAAATGCCGCTTCTTCACTTAGATGGCGCAAGAAACACATGATTAAATGCGATGTAATGCCAAATTTTGCTTTTGCCTCATCACAGGCACGTTGCAAACCATTGATGACGACTGCAAATTCAATCCCACGATCAGTATGTGTTTGTGGATCGAAGAACATTTCAGTATGCACGACTTTATCTGCAGCGCACTTTTCAAAATATGCCATCGCCAGATCATAAAAGTCTTGTTCGACTACCAAAACATTTGCGCCTGCATAATAAATGTCGAGGAACGATTGCAGGTTATGGAAATTATAGGCCTGTTTCACTTCATCTACAGATTTATACGGAATATCAATATGGTTACGTTGAGCAATGGCGAACATCAGTTCAGGCTCAAAAGTCCCTTCAATATGTACGTGTAACTCTGCTTTTGGCAGCGCTTGAATAAGCTCAATCTGGTTCATATCTTATCCTTATAAAATCTTTTTCAAAAAATAAAAAAGGGTGCAAACTTGAGTTTACACCCTACTGTCAATTTGGTGAATTAGCCACCAAATGCAGCAAATTTCAATGCCCAAAGTGCAGCAACAATCCATACCATATATGGAACAGTTTTCGCTTTACCTGTAAATAGTTTGATCAGCGCATAGCTAATGAAGCCCATTGCAATACCATCTGCAATTGAATAAGAAAATGGCATAAACACAATGGTCAAAAACGCAGGTACTGCTTCAGTGATATCATCCCATTCAATATGAACGATACCCTGAATCATCAATACACCGACAAATAACAATGCAGGTGCTGTCGCAAAACTTGGCACCGACTGCGCAAGTGGTGCTAAAAACAGGCATAACAAGAACATGATGCCCACTACAACTGCTGTTAAGCCAGTACGGCCACCTGCCGCAACGCCAGCAGATGACTCAATATAAGGCGTTGTTGAAGATGTACCTAGTGCTGCACCGGCAACAATGGCTGTTGAGTCTGCAAATAGTGCTTTTTTCAAACGCGGCAATTTGCCATCTTTTAATAAACCTGCACGGTGCGATACGCCCACTAAAGTTCCTGTTGAGTCAAACAAATCAACCAAGAAGAATACAAAAATGACTCCGACCAGGCTTGCAGTAAACAATCCCTCAAAGTCCATTTGCAAGAATGTTGGAGCTAGAGATGGAATCTGTCCCACCACACCTTGGAACTGGTTATAACCCAATACTGTAGAAATGGCAGTAATCACTAAAATACTGATAATAATTGCGCCACGCACCCTAAACTGGTGCATCACCACAACCATTAAGAAGCCAAGCAAAGCCAGAAGCACTGAAGGTTGTTTTAAATCACCCAAACCGACTAAGGTTGCAGGGTTATCAACAATAATACCAGCATTTTTTAAGGCAACCAGCGCAAGGAACATACCAATACCGCCACCAATTGCCAGTTTTAATGACATTGGAATTGCGTTGACAATGGCTTCACGAATTTTAAACATGCTGATCGCAATGAAGACCAAACCTGAAACAAATACCGCAGCAAGTGCAGTTTGCCAAGGCACGCCCATTCCCATACATACCGAATAGGTAAAGTAAGCATTCAAGCCCATACCCGGTGCTAGTGCAATTGGATAATTTGCAACAAGTCCCATCACCAGACAACCGATTGCAGCTGCCAGACAGGTTGCGACAAAGACCGCCCCATGATCCATGCCTGTTTCGGACAAAATCATTGGATTGACAATAATGATGTAACACATCGTTAGGAAAGTGGTTACACCTGCAAGAACTTCTGTACGAAAATTAGTTTTATTTTCGCTTAACTTAAATAAACGTTCAAGCATATTCTCTGAAGATGGATTAGGAGTCGTCATGACTTTACCCCGGTAAGTAAACTTTATGCTGTCAGCACGCTATAAAATTAATGATCCGCCAAATACAATCATCATTAATTTTATAGATATTCAAGCAATTGATATGCCATATTTTAATTTCAAAACCAGTAGATTGAACAACTTCTCATTGGGCATAAAAGAACCAAATGACAAAAATTGTAAAACAAAAAAGCTGCATAAATGTTATGCAGCTCTACTTGTTTCAAATAAATCATATACTTAAAAAATAAAGAGAATGATTTAATTATGGTCGCGGCAAATTATAGCACAATGATTTTTTATTGTTTCTAAAATTTATTCTTTAATAAAATTCAATAAGATAACTCAGTTCTAAAATTTATTAATCTACGTAATACAATTAAAGGTGATTTGATTCAGTCATCCATCGTTCTGAAGATTGAACAAGAGCGGACACCTTATTATGATGAGGCATGAAATTATCAGGATATGACTTCACAATATTGAGTGACTGCTGAGTCTCATGAATTAGCTGATTCACCTTATTCTTTTTTTTCATTTCTGCATCCTGATAAACCCAATATCCGAGCACAACCACAGCAAAAATGATGATTAAAATTAATAAATTTTTCATAACAAAATTTTATTATTCAGTAAGCTTTTTATCATAATAACAAACAATCACTATATAGCGTGATGAAATTCACACTTTTAAAAATCGTTTTTTATACTTAAATAGACATGTTTAATAATTAAATACGTTATTTATAAACCAAAAAATCCTGATCAATCTCAGGATTTTTATGACTAACCTAAACAGACTTAAGCCGCCTGTTGCTCATCACGCTTAAACACCAATTCACCTTTAAGTGAACTTTCAGCATCAAAATAATAACCTTCGCTATTAAATGACTTTAAGTCTTCAGCCTGATTTAACTGGTTTTCGATCATATAACGTGCCATCAAACCGCGTGCTTTTTTGGCATAAAAACTAATGACTTTGTATTTTCCATTTTTTTGATCAAGAAAAACTGGCTTGATAATTTCAGCTTTAATTTTGCGCTCAATGACTGACTTATAATATTCATCTGATGCAAGATTGACCAATAACTCTGAATTCGTATGCTCTAAATCATCATTGATTAAGCTGGTAATTCGATCGCCCCAGAATTGATATAAATTATGGCCACGTGGATTGTTCAATTTTGTGCCCATTTCCAGACGATATGGCATCATCAAATCTAAAGGACGTAATAAACCATACAATCCTGACAACATACGCAAATGATTTTGTGCAAATTCAATATGTTGATCATTCAACGCATAGGCATCTAAACCCGTATACACATCGCCTTTAAAGGCAAATAAAGCCTGACGCGCATTGGAGAAATTAAATTCAGACTGCCAGTCATTGAAACGTTCAACATTCAATTTGGCAAGTTTTTCACTCACGCTCATTAAATTGGATAGATCTGCAGCAGACAGTTTGCGACTAACGTCTATAAGTTCTTGTGAATGCTCCAGCAATCTTGGTAAGGTATGCGCATCAGTGGGTAGTGCAGATTCATAATCTAAAGTCTTAGCAGGAGAAATTAAGGCGAGCATGAATAACCTGATCAAAAAATAATTAAACAAACTATAACAGTAGACTTATTTTATTTCCAATTTGTGTTTTTACTGAACATTATCGGTAAAATACCTCATTCTCCTGTTATTTATCGGTTGCTATATGTCCGAGCAAATTTTCATTCAAGGTTCTGCTGGTCAACTTGAAATTTTTGTTGATTATCCACAGGGTGAAGTGAAAGGATTCGCGATTGTATGCCACCCCCATCCCTTACAAGGCGGCACTCCGCAGCATAAAGTGCCGACTCTTTTGGCTCAGATGTTTCTTGAGCGCGGCTGCATTGTGTATCGCCCGAGTTTCCGTGGTTCAGGTCAAAGTGAAGGCTTGCATGATGAAGGTTTTGGCGAAACTGATGATGTGCTAGAAGCCATCAAGCAAATTCGCAGCAAGCATATCAACCTACCTTTTTATGCCGGTGGTTTTAGTTTTGGCGCACATGTCATGGCGAAAAGCTATCACGCCCTGCAAGATGAAATAAAACCTAAACAATTGATTTTATGTGGTTTACCTACAGCCACTGTGGCGGGTCTACGTCATTATGTTACCCCAGCCATCAAAGGCGATATTTTGTTTATTCATGGGGAGGCCGATGAAGTTACTTTATTGTCAGATTTGATTGAATGGGCAAAACCACAACGTCACTTGTTGACGATTCTGCCGGGTGCAAATCACTTTTTTACTGGATATTTAAAGCAATTGCGCATCGCGATTTCACGCTATCTGGTGTCGTAACGGCTTCTTAATAAATGACTCAGCAGTGTCATGGCGAGCCAAATCAATTTTGGCATATGCTGATATTTATTAAAAAAGACTCAGAATATTTCTGAGTCTTTTTCTTCGTGTCTAAAAAAAAGCTTTATACCGAACTTCCTTCCCACTGAAAACATACCTCACAAATTTCTTAAAAAAGCTATTTCTTCCCTTAATTTCAGTAAATTACGTCCTTTATTTCAATCATATAACGAAACACTAAACATCTGAATAGTTAAGCTTTTTTGCAATTCATAACACAATCCATAAATAATATAATCACTGTATGAGTCGGATGCGGCTCCTGTTTAGCCGTAAATTTCATTGCTGTTTTAAAGGGATATTATGAAAACTATTTTCGGGATTATTGCGCTTAGCTTGTTCTATTCTTCAGCTATGGCACAAAATATTGAAGGCATTTGGCGCTATATGGATGATAAAACAGGTGAAGCCAAGGGTTTAGTTAAAATTGAGCAGCAAGTCGATGGCACATACGCAGGTAAGGTACTCAAAGCTACTCCTCGTCAGGGCTATACACCAAAAGAATTTTGTACCAACTGCCCTGCACCCTATACCAACCAGCCTATTATTGGCATGCAAGTCATTAGTAAATTAAAGTCTGTCGACCAAGTTAACTATACAGATGGAAAAATTATCGATCCTGTCTCAGGGAAAATTTACAAACTTAAAGGCAAACTGAATGCTACTGGGAAAAAATTATTTCTCCGCGGCTATATGGGGGTTTCTGCCGTTGGACGCAGCCAGACTTGGCTCCGGGTGGAATAAAATGCCAATAAAAATATAATATTCATAATCAGTTTTACTAAAACTTCTTGATTTTTATATTATTAAATTAATACGGTTTATCTCAAATAAAAAAGTGGCAGATATCACACCTGAGCTATATCTGCCACTTTTTATTTTTAAACTGAAAATTCAGATCAAATTAACCTTTCCATTCAAATCCACTAAATGATTCATCTTCTTTCAAAGTGTTTTCAACCGCTTGCGCCAACTGGTTCAATAAACTTTGTTCAGTGATCCGATCTAGCCAATCCTGCTCTTCATCTGGATACGACGTAATTTCACAGACTAAACGTCCCTCTGCCTCATGACTCTGGCAAGTGACCGATAAAGGCAAAGACTGATTGTCTACACTGACAGCAACCTGATCACCACTTTGTGACAAAGTTTGAAAACCATATTGCCCCAATTCTTTCGATAAAAGATCGGCAACATATTCCTGAGTCACATGACAATCATTGGACTGCTGCGACACATGGTTATGCTTTTCACAGTTTGCAGTAAATTGTAATTTTCTCATCTCTATATCCAAAGGCATTCTTGTTATATGGTTTTAGCATAAGCAATAAAAACAAAACAGCCAAGCAAAAGCTTGGCTGTCGCCTAAAAAATACACAACATTAGACTAATTATTCACTGACTAGAATCGCTAAACCGGCTTGATTGGTCAATTCAGTGAAGCTCGGGAAACTGGTGGCTACCGTTTCTGTACCAACAATTTTGATTTCACCTGAGGTACGCAAGCCTGCCATACTAAAACTCATGGCAATACGATGGTCATGATGCGATTCTATTTCACCGCCATTGAAAATTGCAGACCAGTCACCTGATTTACCTTTACCTTCAATAATGATGCCATCGTTAGTTGGTGTACAGTCGATGCCCATGGTTTTCAGGCCATCTGCCATCACCTGAATACGATCTGACTCTTTCACGCGAAGCTCGGCAGCACCCGTCAAAATGGTTTGACCTTCTGCACATGCAGCCGCGATAAAGAGTGCCGGGAATTCATCAATCGCCAATGGCACTTGATCTTCCGGCATATGAATACCTTTTAAAGTACGCGAGCCTTTGATACGAATATCTGCAATTGGCTCACCACCAGCGACACGTTGATTTTCTACCGTTAAATCTGCACCCATTTGTTTCAGAATTTCAATCACACCGGTACGGGTCGGGTTGATCCCTACCGCCTCTAAAGTAACATCAGAACCTTCGGTAATGGCTGCACCGACCATAAAGAATGCAGCAGATGAAATATCGGACGGTACTTGAATTTCAGTCGCTACAAGTTTTCCACCACCTTGCAGTGAAATGCGGTTACCTTCTGTTTTTACCTCATAACCGAATGCACGAAGCATACGTTCAGAGTGATCACGGGTTGGTTCTGGTTCAGTCACCGAAGTTTCACCCTTTGCCCAAAGACCCGCCAACAAAATGCCTGATTTCACCTGAGCTGATGCCATAGGCAAATCATAGTGAATACCTTGAAGGTTTTGGCTGCCCGTGATTGAAACTGGCGGTGTACCACGTTCACCTGTGGTTTGAATCTGTGCACCCATTTCACGTAAAGGTTTAGCAATACGCTCCATTGGACGTTTAGACAGCGACGCATCACCGGTCATGACAGAATCAAACTTCTGTGCACACAACATGCCTGAAAGCAGGCGCATAGAAGTACCTGAATTACCCATATACAAGGCACTTGCAGGTGCTTTTAAACCATTCATACCGACGCCATGAATCGTCACTTCACCATTTTTAGGCCCTTCAATGCTAACGCCCATATCACGGAATGCCTGAAGGGTTGCTAAAGCATCTTCACCTTCCAAAAAACCGGTCACATGCGTGGTACCTTCAGCAATCGCACCAAACATGATGGAGCGATGCGACACAGATTTGTCACCTGGCACGGTAAATTTACCCTGAAATTTTTTAGCACCCGGCAAAATGGTAAATTGTTGTGTCACTTTATTGTTCTCCATCAAAGGTTTCTTAGAAAGCATGTGATTAAAATGCTGACGTGCCGCTTGGGCATGTTCAAGCAATCCTATCAATGCTTTGGAATCTTCATTTTCAATCAGTTTGCGGATTTGAGTCAGTTGTAGCTCAAAACCATCTACCGCATTCAAAATTGCTTTTTTATTGGCAAAAAAAATGTCATGCCACATCTGTGGATCACTGGCGGCAATGCGTGAAAAATCGCGGAAGCCCCCGGCAGCATAACGAAAAATGTCGAGATTATCTTCACGGTTGGCCAGTTGCTCAACCAGGTTAAATGCCATTAAATGCGGAAGATGGCTGGTATGGGCCAGCACTTCATCGTGCTTGTCGACATCCATACAAATCACTTCTGCCTTTGCCGCTTGCCACAGTTGAACCAGTTTATCCACGGCCCAGTCACCACTGCTTGGAAGCGGTGTCAAAATGACTTTATGGTTGGCAAATAAATCGACCTTACCGGCATGCACACCGGTATGTTCTGCGCCTGCAATCGGATGCCCCGGTACAAAACCTGCAGGCAGGTTCTCACCATATACCGCTTTTGCAGCATCCACGACATTACCTTTGGTACTGCCCACATCAGTAATGATAGTTTTAGCTGACAAATAAGGCTTGATGGTTTCCAGCACTTTTTGCGTTGCCCGAACAGGCAAAGCCAAAACCACCAGATCCGCGCCTTGCACGGCATCAACAGGATTGCTATAGCCTTCCTGAATCAAACCCAGTGCTTTTGCATCATCCAGCGTTTTTTGCGAACGTGTAGAGGCAACAATCTGCTTTGCCAGTTTTTCACCAATCATCACACGAGCCAGACTTGAGCCAATCAGCCCAAGTCCAATAAAGGCAACTTTTTCAAACAGTGGCTGAGACATGGCTTAAGCTTTTTCCTCTACCGCACTGCTGGTCAAATCCAATACTTTGGCAAGTGCTGTCAAGAACTTGGCATTTTCAGCTTCAGTACCAATCGATACACGAAGATGATTTGGTATTCCAACAGGACGCACAATTACGCCTTCTTTGAGCAATGCATTAAAAGTCTGCGCAGGATCAGCTTGCACATCAACCAAAATAAAGTTGGCGCGTGAAGGTACATAATTTAAACCCAGCGCAGCAAAACCTTGTTCAAGCTGCTTCATACTCGCTTTATTAACAACACGCGATTGCTCAATGAAGTCTTCATCTTTGAGTGCCGCGACAGCTGCCACCATTGCAAGATGATTGACGTTAAACGGTTGGCGAATACGGTTCAGGTAATCAGTTACTTCTGCCGATGCCAGTGCAAAACCCACCCGCAGTGCAGCCAGACCATAACATTTAGACAAGGTACGGCTGACAATAATATTTGAATATTGCTCAAGGAATTTCAGGCTGTTGAAGTTTTCAGGGAAATATTCCACATAAGCTTCGTCCAGTACCACAATTACATTGGCTGGAACTTTTTGCATGAAAGCATCAAATTCAGCTTCTTCAAACCAGGTCCCAGTCGGGTTGTTTGGATTGGCAAGAAACACCAGTTTGGTATTGTCTTTAATTGCTGCTGCCATGGCATCCAAGTCATGGGCAAAGCCTTTTGCCGGCACTTCAATCGCTTCTGCATTAATCGCCTGAGTCACCAAGGCATATACAGCAAAAGCATGCTGGCTATACACCACAGAATCGCTTGAAGAAACAAATGCACGGGCAAACATTTCAAGCAAGTCGTTTGAACCATTACCCAAAGTAATACGCTCAGCAGTCACCCCAAATTGAGTCTGAATCTGGTCTTTTAAGATAAAACCGCCACCGTCCGGATATCGTCCAATTTCTGTCAATTCAGCCGCTACAGCTTGTTTGACTTTGTCAGAACAGCCCAATGGGTTTTCATTCGAGGCCAATTTGACGATATCAGTAATCCCTAACTCACGCTCAAGTTCACTAATGGGTTTACCTGGTTGATAAGGCTTTAACTTTGAGATGCCTTCATTGGCAGGGACAAACGACATGTTACTCTTCCAGTTATTTCAAGTGATAAATGGGGGTCAACTTCAATGCAAAAATTGACCACCGCTTTTCAGGAATAAAATTTACAATACTGCAATGGGGTAAGATCCCAAGACTCGAACTTCTTTGACTAGCGGACGAATTTCTTCAAGCGCTGCTTTGACATTTTCTTGCTCAACATGACCTTCTAAATCAATAAAGAAAACATAAGCCCATTTTTCCGGTAAAGCCGGACGAGTTTCAATACTGGTTAGACTAATGTTGTGTTTGGCAAAGGGTGCCAAAATTTCAAGTAATGCACCGGCACGGTCATGTGCAGAAATGAGTAAAGAGGTTTTATCATTGCCACTTGGCGGCACTTTTTCACGGCCAATGACCAAGAAACGCGTAGTATTTTCCGGATTATCTTCGATGTTGCTGTGAAAAATCTCCAAGTCATAAATACTTGCCGCGACATCAGACGCGATTGCGGCTGAATGCCATTCATTGCGAATACGGCGTGCAGCTTCGGCATTTGAACTTAGGGCAACACGTTCAACACCCGGATAATGTGCATCTAGCCAGCCACGGCATTGCGCCAGCGTTTGCTGATGTGCATAAATCTGTTTGATGCTGTCTTTACGGGTATTGGATGACACTAAAAATTGATGATGAATACGCAATTCAACTTCACCAATTACATTTAAATGCGAGGCTTTAAAACAGTCTAAAGTATGGTTGACCACACCTTCAGATGAGTTTTCTACCGGCACCAAACCATAATGCGCACTCCCTGCTTCGACTTCACGGAATACTTCATCAATGGTGGGAAGTGGACGAACAATAGCATCTTGCCCAAAATGTTTAAGCACTGCTGAATGAGTAAAAGTGCCGACAGGACCCAAGAATGCAATACTTTGCGGAGCTTCAAGCGCCAAGCAAGCTGACATGATTTCGCGGAATAAACGCGCCATGGTCACATCAGATAAAGGACCTTCATTACGCTGCATAACATTACGTAAAACTTGCGCTTCACGTTCAGGACGGTAAAACATTGGATTCTCTTCAGAAGCAAATTTTGCTTTTGCCACTGCTTCTGCCAATTTCGCTCGACGATTAATAAGTTGTTGAATCTGCTGATCTACAGAGTCAATATCCTCACGAATTTGAGCAAGGTCAAGAGAAGTCTTTGTGTTTTGATCGTCATGGATCATTGTTATGTCGCCCTTCGAAAACATTATGCAAACAGTATAACAATAGTTAGCTTTCAAATGTTACGCAATAAGACTTTGATTGATTCAGTCTTAAAAACATACAGTTGATTTGATCAGCAATTTTATCCTCCACGTTTTTACCAAGAATATTTAAAATTGATGACTTTTTGCCAATTGAATAAAAGTTAAGCGGCCAGTTTAGATTTTTAAATACACAATACACATGGCAATTTTATGTCATCGGGTTAAATTAAATTATCGGTATTTGCGAATAAGTTGATATTTTAAAGCGCTTAATCTTGATTGCTTTTTTCTTAATTTTTCAATTTTCCTCTCCCTGACTGGCAGAATTGATCATTGCGAAAAATGCCTGTTTAGTCGATGTTAAAAGGTCAATGTCAGGATTGACATAAAAAATCAAAAACAATTTAAAAAGATAAATTTAAGGATATGAGATGAGCCATTACGCACAGCGCCCTTGGGAAAAACATCTGCCTGCATCACTCCATGGCTATCAGCTTCAGTCAGAGCAAGTGCATTCCAATCTAGCAGAATTACTCACCCATACCACGGCGCAATTTTCTCAATCACCTGCATTCAGTGTGGTATTACCTGTTGGCTTAAGCAAGACTTTAACCTTTCAGGAAATTGATGTTTTATCCACGGCATTTGCCAATTATTTACAACATCATCTTCAGCTTAAAAAAGGTGATGTTGTGGGACTGCAAATGCCAAATTCTTTGCACTATCCGATTGCGGTGTTTGCATGCTGGAAAGCCGGACTGATTATCACCAATATCAACCCACTGTATACAGCTCGTGAGCTTGAGTACCAATTGACCGACAGTGGTACAAAAGCACTGATTGTTTCTGATTTATTTTTAGCGACCTTTGAACGAGTAATTCAAAATAATCCTCAACTTAAATCGCTCGCACTGGTCACAGCAAGTTTAAGTGAGTTTTTTGATGAACCGTATAGCAGCATGATTGTCCAAAAAATGCAGGCAGATGCCGAAACTCAAGGTCGCTCACTCAAACCAAGTATTGAATATGCCACCTTCGCAGATGCGTTAGCCATTGGCAAAACTTTAGAACAATACATTCCTATTCAACATGATATTGCCCTGTATCAATACACAGGTGGCACCACTGGACGCAGTAAAGGCGCGGTGATCAGTCATCAAAATGTGGCATCTTTGGTAAAAATTACCGGTGATTATTTACGCGTACATCAATCTGGATTTAATCAGCAGGACTGCATTTTAACGGCTATTCCGCTATACCATATTTTTGCTTTCAGCGTAAATTTCCTGATGTTCTTTGAGGGTGGCTCACATAACCTGCTCATTCCATCACCACGCCCTGTTAGCAATTTAAAACCCGCTTTTGAGAAGTTTAATGTCACTTGGCTAACCGGTGTAGATACTTTATATGCAGGTCTTTTGGCAGAGGACTGGTTCGTGCAGAACCCACCCAAACTAACCTGTGCGATTTCCGGTGGAACGGTACTGCGTCCTACTACGGCTGAAAACTGGAAAGCCAAAGTGGGAACAATTATTGAAGGTTTCGGCATGACTGAAACCAGCTGTGCAGCACTGCTGCATCCACCGATCAGTAAAATTCGCCAAGGTTCAGTCGGTTTTCCACTCCCAGGCTCAGACATTAAAATTGTCAATGCAGAAGGTCAGGAAGTTCCCTTGGGTGAAGCAGGTGAACTATGTATTAAAGGTCCACAAATTGTCTTGGGTTATTTAAACTGCCCAACCGAAACAGCAGAAACTTTTGTTGACGGCTGGTTACATACCGGCGATATTGCCAAAGTGGATGAAGATGGTTTTTGTTACATTTTAGACCGCAAGAAAGATATGGTAATTGTTTCAGGGTTTAATGTTTATCCCAATGAAATTGAGGCTATTCTGGCAGAACATCCCGATGTTATTGAGGCAGCAGTGATTGGCATACCAGATGAACAAACTGGAGAGTCGGTCAAAGCCTTTATTACGTCCAGTAACCCAAATCTTTCAAGCGATCACATTCTAAAACACTGTAAAGAAAACCTAACCGCCTACAAAGTCCCAAAATTCATTGAGATACTAAACGAGTTACCAAAGTCAACGGTCGGGAAAATCCTCCGTGCTGAGCTTCGACAAATACAACAACAACAAAATATCGCTTAGACTCAAGTCATTACAGCACTTACATTTCGCTCAAAAGCCCTATATTTAGGGCTTTTTCTTTTGCAATAGTCCTTTACCAAACTGCATCACAAAACTTGAATGTTTCATCTATAGTCTTTTAATAAAGCAATTCGGAGAATAATAATGTCAAAAAGAATCGCCGTTTTAGTGACTCATGATTTTGAGGATATGGAATATTCAGAACCTGTACAAGCCTTTCGTGCCGCCCGTCATAGTGTTTTGAACGTTGAAAATAGAGCGGGCAATATTGTCTACGGTCATAAACGGAAATCTGCAGTGACCATTGACCAAAGTATTGATGATGTTTCAGTGCATGATTTTGATGCCTTACTTATCCCTGGTGGTCATTCCCCTGACCGCCTGTGTGGAGATGCGCGTTTTGTCAATTTTATACGTAACTTTGCCCATGCCAAAAAGCCTATTATGAGTATTTGTCACAATCCACAGCTACTGATCAGCGCTAAAGTCGTTAAAGGGAGATTAATGACCACGCTTAAAATGTTCGCCACTGATCTGATCAATGCTGGCGCGGTGTATTACGACGTAGGAGTAGTGAATGACAATAATCTGTATATCTCTTCACGTTCGCATGAAGATTTACCCGCTTTTATCGAAGAAAGCCTAATGGTCTTGAGTCAATAACAAAGAGCCATCTGGCTCTTTGTTATTTCATGGATTAGCGACCCAATATACTGCGCGCAACAATCTCTTTCATAATTTCATTGGTGCCGCCGTAAATACGCTGAATACGGGCATCGACAAAGAACCGTGAAATTGGATATTCAGTCATATAGCCATAGCCACCGAACAGTTGTAACAGGTTATCGGCAATTTTCATTTGCATATCCGTTGCAAAACTTTTTAATGCAGCAGCAGTTTCTACATCAAGTTTACCTTGCATGTAGAGTTCAACATTCTGGTTATAAAACGCAGCTGTTGCCAATTCATCAATTTTTGCCTGTGCAAGTACAAAGCGAGTATTTTGAAATTGACTAATTGGCTGACCAAACGCTTGACGCTCTTTTACATAAGCGACAGTGACATCAATTGAACCGCGAATCGCACCAATGGCTGTTGAAGCAATCGCAGTACGTTCGCGTGGTAATTCTTGCATTAAATAGGCGAAACCTTGACCCGGTTGACCCAGTAATTGATCCTTCGGCACTTGGATATTATCAAAGAATAATTCCGAGGTATCTTGTGAATGCAAACCAATTTTGTTTAGGTTGTTGCCCTTTTTAAAACCTTCCAGATGGGTATCGAGTAGCAATAAGGACACCCCTTTTGCACGTGCTTGTGGGTCAGTTTTTGCGGCCAATACCACTAAATCGGCATGTTGTCCATTTGAAATAAAGGTTTTCGAACCATTTAAAAGGTAATGATCGTCCTGCAAAATGGCATTGCTACGCATGGCTTGCAAGTCTGAACCTGCTCCTGGTTCAGTCATGCCAATCGCACCGACCACTTCACCAGAAACCATTTTCGGTAACCAGTATTTTTTTTGCTCTTCCGTCCCAATATGCAAAATATATGGTGCTGCAATTTCGGAGTGACATGAAATACCGGTAGATAATGCGCTAAATCCTGCGCGTGCAGATTCTTCAACCAGCATCAGTGAATAATAGGTTGGAACCCCATAACCACCATACTCTTCAGGTACATCAATACACAAGAAACCATTTTCGCCTAATGCATTCCAGATCGAACGCGGCATAATGCCTTCTTGCTCCCACTGTTCATAATGAGGTGCAACATGCTCATTCATAAAACGTTTAAAGTTATCGCGAAACAGTTCTAAATCTGCATCATAAGCCAACATATAGCATCCTTGTATGGGGTTGTTGTATTTGTTCCTCTCCCCATCCTATTCATTTTATAAAGATCTGTCATGTTCTATAGTCCCGCTATTTCATGACTTTTGGGTCAATAAAAAAGGAAGCCGAAGCTTCCTTTTTAGAGTCAAAGAAAATTAAGCCTGCGGCTTAACTTCTTCTTCCATCAGGTTATCAATTTCACTCGGATTTGCTAAGGCATAATCAAGCTTGTCTTTATCGAGTTGACCGACCCATTTTGCAACCACCAAAGTTGCCAAAGAGTTACCGACCAAGTTGGTCAAGGCCCGGGCTTCTGACATGAAACGGTCAATACCTAGAATCAATGCCAAGCCTGCAACCGGAATATGTCCTACTGCAGACAAGGTCGCAGCCATCACAATAAAGCCAGAACCGGTTACACCGGCTGCACCTTTAGAAGAAATCAACAATACTACAAGTAATGTAATTTGATGTTCAATATCTAAGGGGGTATTGGTGGCTTGTGCAATAAAGATTGCTGCCATGGTCAAATAAATAGAAGTCCCATCCAGATTAAATGAATAACCTGTTGGAATGACCAGACCCACCACTGACTTTTCCGCACCCGCAAGTTCAAGCTTTTTCAACATACGTGGCAATACGGATTCTGAAGATGAGGTACCGAGTACAATCAGCAGCTCTTCACGAATCAGGCGAATCATTTTCATGATGCTAAAGCCTGAGATACGTGCAATGGTTCCTAAAACCAGGAAAATAAACAGCAGGCAGGTAATGTAGAAACAGATGATTAACTGTGCCAACTGTGCCAGTGAACCAATACCGTATTTACCAATGGTAAATGCCATTGCACCAAACGCACCAATCGGCGCTAACTTCATAATCATGTTTACGATATTGAAGAATACATGGGCAATTTGATCGACCAGTTTCAATACTGGTTTACCGGCATCACCGAGTTTATGCAGCGCAAAACCGAACAGAATAGCGAAAAGCAAAACTTGTAGAATTTCACCTTGAGCAAATGCACCCACCACCGTATTCGGAATGATATTCATAAAGAAATCAAGCGTCGACTGCGAAGCACCTGATTCTACATATTTAGAAATACCCGAGGTATCTAAAGATGCAGGATCAATGTTCATGCCTACACCCGGTTTGGCAACGTTAATTACCAGTAAACCAATGAGTAAGGCAATGGTTGATACAATTTCAAAGTAAAGTAAAGCAACGCCACCAGTTTTACCCACTGACTTCATGCTTTCCATACCAGCAATACCGCTGACCACTGTACAGAAGATTACTGGCGCGATGATCATTTTAATCAAACGAATAAAAGCATCACCTAAAGGTTTAAGTTGTTCACCTAAGCCTGGAACATATTGTTCTGCACCATTAATTATTTGCGTTCCGCTTGGCGAAAAATGACCAACCAGAATACCCGCAATAATGGCAACAATCACTTGAAAATAGAGTGACTTATAAATTGGTTTTTTAGCCATGACATTACTTCACGATATATTTCTAAATAAGAAATATTCAGTTTTTGTCTATTTTCAAAAAATAAACAGCCCAAAACCCTTTTGCCAAACAAAAGAGCACCAAAGCATTGAATTCATTCAATGCTGAACAATAATACGTATTATAAATGTGATTAAAATCACGATATTCTGAACTTTTCCAAATTCAAAACTGTTAGATCAGGAGGATTAAAATGTAACAAAAGTCCAACATAGGTTAAATTTTACCTAATTTTTTAGTTTTTGTTTTCCTTTATTTGTTAACAAGACTAAATAATCATCTATTTCTTATTAGACATTGGTCTAAACTCAACCCACCAAGTTTTAGTTTAATTAGGCTGAAATATTCCTGCCAACTTTATAAAATAACGGCATACTTATTTTACTTGCCCATAAAGTTAGCCCTATGCAAACCAAAAAAAACATCTATAAAGATTTTGAACATCCTTTTGCCCAATATGTCCGTATTGTGGGTAAAGGAAAAAATGGTGCGCGTTCACTCAGTTATGATGAAGCCTATCAAGCCTTTAGCATGATCTTAAAAGATGAAGTGTTGGATGTTCAGCTCGGTGCTTTTTTAATGCTGTTACGTGTTAAAGAAGAATCTGTAGATGAGCTGGCGGGTTTTGTGCAAGCCACCCGTGATCAACTTAATTTTAAAAACCTGGACGTCGATTTAGATTGGTCATCCTATGCAGGTAAGCGCAAGCATTATCCATGGTTTTTATTGGCTGCCCTGACTTTGGCACAACAGGGTTATAAAGTGGTGATGCATGGTGCATCGGGTCATACCATTAACCGTCTTTATGCCGAGCAGGTATTGGAATACCTTGGTTATGCGATTTGCCAAAATGACACAGATGTAGAACAACAATTACAACAACGCAATTTTGCCTATATTCCTTTAGAAGCGATTTCACCCATTTTAAGTGATTTGATTGCCTTACGTAACATCATGGGTTTACGTTCACCCATTCACACCCTTGCCCGTTTAATTAATCCTTTCAATGCTAAAGCCACCATGCAAGCGATCTTCCATCCTGCATATCGAACTTCACATCAACAAGCGGCTTTTAAACTCGGCTATAAAAATAGTGCAGTAATTAAAGGTGAAGGTGGAGAATTTGAACGTAACCCTGATGCTAAAACTTTAATCTGCGGCATTAAAAATGGCGAGTTGTACGAATACGAATTACCAAAACTGACTGAAAACCGTAGCCCGATTGAAGAAGAACTGGATTTAGCAGTTTTTAAAGCGGTTTGGGAAGGCCGGCAAAGTCATGAATACGGTGAAATTGCAGTCACTGAAACCATGGGGATTGCGTTATATAGCATGGGCGCTTGTGATTCTTTTGAAGAGGCAATGTTAAAAGCAAACGAGCTTTGGGCAAATCGCAAGCCAAAAAGCTAATTTGCTACTTATTATTCTATTTGATAGGCGACAACACCCTTCGCAATTGTTCGAGGCAAGATGTCAGGGGATAAAAATGGTTGTGCGAAACATTCATCGAGTTTTGTGATGATGATATTTGAAACATGTTTCAAGGTTTAGACACCATTGTACCCTTCAAAAAAATCAAGATAAAAAAAAGACACCACAGTGTCTTTTTTTTATCTACCAATAAATATTTAAACAAAACGAATCGGTTTGAACTCAGGTTCTTCAACATGCGAATCGCAATGTTCATCTTCTTCTTTGGTGCCACGGTCAATATATCCGCTGCGTTCAGACTCAGGTAAATTTTTCATTTCCCATGCATATACTGCTCGCATACAGGTTTGACGCTGTTCAGCCGTTAATGCAATACCGTTAGGCCATTTACCAATTTCTACTGCTGTTTTTAAACGCGAAACAATTTCAGGATCGAGTACGGTCAGCATCTGTTCAATATTCATCATTTAATCCTGCTGTTGTAAAGAGTCAAAATCTTGATTCCACCCCAATTTGGTACGACATGCCATATAGAAGTCATATCCCGGTGGATGAAGCAAATTTAATTTAAAAGGATGTTTACGGATATGTAAACTATCTCCAACATTGAGTGAAACACTATGTTGACCATCCGCACTGACCATGGGCAACACACGATTTTCACGAATGATAATCTTGATTTCACTATGCCCACCGACCACAATCGGACGTGAAGACAAGGTATGCGGATGCATCGGTACTAAAGATATGGCATCCATACTCGGATGGACAATCGGTCCACCACCGGATAAGGCATATGCGGTAGAACCTGTAGGTGTCGAGACAATCAGACCATCACTATGCTGACGATAGACATATTGACCATCAATATTCAGTTCGAAGTCAATCATATGAACCGATCGACCCGAATGTAGAACTATATCATTCAGCGCAATGGCGTCATAAATACTTTCACCTTTGGAACGAATTTCCATTTCCAACAGGAAACGGCGATCCAACTGAAACTCGCCTTTAAGCACTTGGTCGAGCTTGAATATAACTTCGGTCGGCTTAATATCGGTTAAAAAGCCCAAACGCCCACGGTTCACACCAATCACAGGCGTATTATGTTTTACCAATGCACGTGCAGCATGTAATAAAGAGCCATCGCCGCCCACCACAATCACCAAATCAACCACTTCACCCAGTAAAGCACGACTGACGGTTTGTGTATTGGGATAGGGAACCAATGCTGCTGTTTGAGAATCAAAAACAGGATGAAGCCCTAAACTTAAAAGATGGTCATGAATGAGACTTAAAGTTTCAACGACGGAGGATTTATCTGGACGTCCTACTAATCCAATGTTTCGAAAAGTCTTATGTGAAATTTTCACCTGAGTCATCGCTCCGCTCCGATTCCTGCCTATCATAGCATTAACACTATTCATTTTAAAAAACTTTAAATTTGGATATATGATTAATAGGTTACTAAAGAACGATTTGCCTCAGATATATACACGCCTTACAGCAAACATTCTTGCAAGTTTAAGCAATATTTATTTTTTATGATAAAGATCACATTTTATCAGCAGCATCTTGAAGTCTATAATGCTGCTCAATGGCTCAGTTCTGAAAAAGTATTTTAAAATTCACCCAATTTATTGAAATAAAAACCACGCTGTAATAATAATATTTTTTATAAAATCAATAACTCATTATAGGTTCACCGAGTTTTTAATTACTCTATTTTCTCTTCATTCACAGATTAATTATTGCAAAAAAATGAAAAGCTTCGCATGATTAGCACAATTTATCAGGATCTTATATTAATTGATGAAGTCTGAACGTGGTATCGGTTTACTAGCGCTTATTTTTTCAATATTAGTCATTGCTGCTTTCTTGGCTTTTAGCATCTATTTAATACGAATGGATAATATTGTGCGGAATAAGTTTGAAGGACAGCGCTGGGATATTCCGGCAAAAGTATTTGCTCGTCCTCTGGAAATCTATACCAATGCGCCGGTTAATCAGACAGACTTTACTCAAGAGCTGAAATTACTCGGCTATAAGAATTCTGACAGCTATACCAAATCGGGAAATTATGTCACTTCAGGCGATTCACTATATGTGCATACCCGTGGTTTTGATTTCGGTGATAGCGCAGAACCTGAACAGGTTTTAAAAGTTACGTTTAACAATAATCAAGTGGGTGAAGTCAGTGCGACCAAACCCTCATCTACCGGCATCGCTCGTTTAGAACCTTTACTGATTGGCGGCATTTACCCGCAGCATAACGAAGACCGTGTCCTGATTAAACTTGATAAAGTTCCTAAACCTTTAATTGAAGCGCTCATTGCGACAGAAGACCGCAACTTCTATCATCATCATGGGGTTTCAGTTCGCGGTACAGCACGAGCTTTAGTCAGTAATGTGACTGGTGGTAAACGTCAAGGTGGTTCAACCCTAACCCAACAATTGGTAAAGAACTTCTATTTAAGTCCAGAAAGAACCTTGAAACGTAAGGTCAATGAAGCCTTAATGGCACTGCTGATTGAGCTGCATTACGATAAAGATGAAATTCTGGAAGCTTATTTAAATGAAGTGAACTTGGGTCAAAATGGTAACTATTCAATTAATGGTTATGGCCTGGCTTCACAGTTTTATTTCGGTCTACCACTCAGAGAATTAAATACTGCTCAACAAGCGTATTTGGTCGGTTTAGTTCAAGGCCCAACGCTATTTAATCCTTGGAGAAATCCGGAAGGCGCAAAAAAACGTCGTGATATTGTCTTACACAATATGCTGGTCATGGGTTATCTGACTCAGGAACAGTTTGAGCAAGAAGTCGCACGTCCGCTCAATGTCATTGCAAAACCAACCTTAGGCCCGGCTCGCTTCCCCGACTTTCTGGATATTGTCCGTCGACAGCTGCGTACCGACTATCAAGAAGGTGATTTAACCAATCAAGGCTTAAGAATTTTTACTACCCTTGATCCAATTGCCCAAACTAAAGTCCAAGAGGCGTTTAAAACATCTGTTTCCGGTTTAGCCAATGCCAATCCTAAACGCTTAAAAGACTTGCAAGGTGCAGTGTTAATTTCGCATCCTGAAAATGGTGAACTGGTTGCAGCGGTGGGCTCTACACAAGATTTTACCGGTTTCAACCGTGCTTTAGATGCCAAACGTCAAGTGGGTTCTTTACTTAAACCCGTTATTTATTTAAGTGCGATTGAATCGGGACGATATACCTGGGCCAGTCCAATTGAAGATAGTGCGCTGAGTATTGCAAGTGGAGGAAAAACCTGGACGCCTAAAAACTATAGCGGTGGCGACCATGGTGTAGTTCCAATGGCGGAAGCGCTGGCAAATTCATATAACCTTGCCGCAGTGCGTTTAGGTCAGGAATTTGGAGTTTCAACTTTCAGTAATCACCTGAAAAAGTTTGGCGTAAGCTCAGATATTCCTACTTATCCATCTATATTCCTCGGTGCAGTTGATATGTCGCCGATGGAAGTGATGAGTATTTATAGCAATTTTGCTACGGGCGGATTTAAATATCCAATCAAGTCCATTCGTTCTGTAGTGGATGCAAACGGACGTTTATTGGATCGTTACGGTCTGACCGTTCAAAAAACCATAGACCCTTCTGCCGCCTATATTTTGAATTATGGCTTACAGCAAGTGATGAGTTCAGGTACAGGTCGTTCGGCTTATAGCGCATTGCCAACTGATTTAAAACTGGCCGGGAAATCGGGAACCACAAATGATACCCGTGACTCATGGTTTGCCGGTTATTCGGGTAATTACCTCAGTGTAGTTTGGTTAGGTCTGGATGATAATAAAGTTACTGGTTTAACCGGTTCATCAGGTGCTTTGCCTGTTTGGACCAATGTCATGAAGCAGCTGCGTCAGAAACCTGTAAATTTACGTCAAACAGAAAATGTGCAATGGCACTGGATTGACCGCACAACCGGCTATTTATCTGCACAAGGTTGTGAAGGCGCAATGTATATTCCACTATTGCGCAATAATGTGCCACGTCAGGCAACCGGATGTGGTTTACCTTATTATCAAGTAGAACCGGTTTACAATTCTGACACTGAAAACAATCAGGCCGTACCCGAACAAAACGATAGTATTGAAAACTATATTCGTGAAAGTGAAACTGAAATGCCACGTGACTCTTCCAATAACAGTCAGGTCATTTCAAGCGGTAGCTATAATAATTAATGGTGACAATTCATAATGATGTTTCGATTCAACATGTATAAGCAGGTGCTGATCGCTTTAGGCCTAACCATTTTGGCGGGCTGTCAAAGCCTGCCAGCTCCTGAGACCAAGGAACCAACAAAACCTGTACCCTTTGAAAAAAAGGAAATTAAAACGCCTTCTGGGGTGGTGATTACCCCTTATGAGCGTGAAGAAATTCAACGTAAAAAGATGCAAGTGGTCGTGCCTGAGCAAAGAAGTAGGCAGCAATTTGATGATGGCCGTCAACTTCCTGCATTTAAAAAACTCATGCAAAAAACCCAGCTTGCTTATAAACAAGGGCAATGGAATCAAGCTGAAGCTGCGGCACTTCAGGCACAGCGCCTGGCTCCCCAATCTGCCGAGACTTATTTGTATTTGGCTCTGGTGGCCAACAAGAAAAATAAACCCGCAAATGCAGAGGCTTTAGCGCAACGTGGACTGAGCTATGCTCAAAGTAATGCGATGAAGAAACAGCTCTGGTTAGCCATTTTGAAAGCTGCACAACAGCAAAAAGATCAAAAAACCATTCAGCAAGCGCAAAAAGCTCTTAAAACCTTATAATTAAATTTTGGATGTATTGAGCTGCACAATTCACAGCTCCATACATCTTTTTATTTTTTATATAAACCGGATACCTGCAATCCCATAAGCGCCCTGCTGCTGTGCCGTCATTAAATCACCTGCTTGCATTCCACCCAAAGCAAAAACGGGAATTTCGACTTGTGAAGCCAAGACTTTAAACTGCTCCCAGCCTAATACTCGAGCATCTGGATGCGTTTCTGTAGCGACTACTGGACTTAATAAAATGGCATCACAACCAATTTTCTGCGCCTGGTTTATTGAAACCAAATCATGACAAGCCGCGATATAACGCTTACCGCTAATTAAATCGCCCTGCATCAAGGACAGTAATTGCGACTGTTTTAAATGAATGGCTGAAATGGCTTGCTGTTGAATTGAATTTAACTGTTGATAAAGGTCAATGTTCACAATCAGTTTAGATAATTTTTCAACGCTTAAATTTGAAATTTCAATGATCTGTGCCTGAGTACCCTCAACACGCCAATACATCAACTGGTCTAAATGCAACTGCTCTAATGCACTTAACTGATCTGAAATTTTAATCTGATGTTCCCAGTACAATCGTTTAATCATGGCTTGATTGGCTTTGGGAAAATTTAAACTCAGTAATTCATCACGGCTGTACCATGTCCAGGGCTGTTGAATTTCATTCAATAGTGCAGTCGGTACGATGGCATGAAATAAATGCAAATTGACAATCACATCATCATATTCATGCCGAATCACATCAAATGCATGCCAGTCCTGCAACTCGATTCCCACTTCTTCATAAATTTCACGGCGACAGGCCGCTAAGGGACTTTCTGCTTCTTCAACTTTACCCCCTGGAAATTCATGCTTATTTCCCTGATGCTGTTTTGCTTCACGCCATCCTACAAGTACCTTGTCCTGATGCAACAAAATTCCGATTGCAATGTGAATGGTAGGTTTCGACATTCCGTACTCCTTTGCGTGAAAATATTACAGAGTGTAAGCAAATTTAGCTTTTTTATAAAATCTTTAATAATTGATTGACAGGTCTATTCGATAATGATTATCATTTAAAAAGTTCACTATATACCACGGAGTCGACGGAATGAACGCGCCATTTAGCTTATTTACCCGTAATAATGATGTAGCACACTCACTACCTATGCTGTACTCGAATAACTTATTTTCCTTGGGCCGAGAAATTCGAATTATGCATGCCGGAGAAGAATACCGTTTGCGTTTAACCCGTAACAACCGACTGATTCTAACCAAATAAAAGAATAACAAACCAGTTAATAATATTCGTGGAAACAAGCAGTATGTATATACATATACTGCTTTTTAGCGCTGGACATTCAGCGGAAATTGCAGCTCAACTTTTAATCCACCATAATTGGATTGAGAAAAATGCATTTCTGCTGCATGCAATTCAATAATTTTCTGACAAATCGAAAGGCCTAAACCTGAACCTTGAGTTTTTGTTCCTAAAGCACGATAAAAGCGTTCGCCCAAGCGTTGCAAGACCTCTTCCGTCACACCCTGTCCATCATCCTCAATCGTCATCGTTAGCTTTTGATGCCGCTGTTGCACATTAATAAATACCTGACCATTTTGCCCGACATATCGAATGGCATTATCCATCAGGTTTCGCATACAGCTGAAAATGAGTTTTTCATTCGCCAAAATAGGAAGATTAGGCGAAAGCTGAGTCTGAATTTGAATATTTTTCTCGGTAGCAAAGGGTTGTAAGGCCTGAATAACATCGTTTACTACAAGCCCCAAATCAATTTCAGCTTTAGGTAATTGATGGGTATTGGCCGGATCAAGACGAGCAAGTAAAAGCAGGTTTTCTAACACTTGTGTGCCACGACTGACATCATTTTGAATACTGACCAAGTCCTGATTTAAATCTGGATATTTACGTTTTAATACCTGCAAACGCATTTGAATGGCAGATAACGGCGAACGTAATTCATGTGAAGCATCTGCAGTAAAGCGCTGCTCCGCGACCAAGGATTGATTTAATCGTTGTAATAATTGGTTTAGTTGCCATACCATCGGTTGTAATTCTTGTAACTCGGGCACTTGCTGCTGAATCGGAGTGAGATCATCGGCATTTTTTTCAGCAATATTTTTGGACAATTGATGAATGACTTTAAATTGACGCTTTACTGCAAAATGTAAAATCAGCCACTGCGTCAACCAGAGCAAGACCAATACCAGAGCATAACCCATCACATTTTGAGCCAAATCTTTAAAACGCTCTCCTAGCGGTTGTAACACCAATACCGACATATTCAGCTCAGCATCTTCAGCCTTGTACATGCGCCATAATTGTTGCTCTTGCCAAATAAAATCATAGCCCTCAGATACATTGTTTTTGAGCTTTGAGGGCTGTTGCTCTAAATGGAAATCTTTTGATTCGGTCAGCACCTGTTGCTGATCTTTGAGTTGATATTGAATATCAAATTCATCGCTGAGTTTATCCACCTGCTGTTCTGAACTCGCAGTCACATCCGAAATTAACAGCATGTCTGCAATTTCATTCATGAGCTGATCTTGCACCTGCATAGTCTGATATAGCGAAATCCCCATAAACAGCAGCAATGCCAGCACACCCGCCACCATTGAACTGAATAATGAAGTCTTGATCAGGCTGCTTTGTAGAGATACGGCTTGTGACATATTAATCCTGACTCATGCGATAGCCCAAACCGCGAATGGTTTTGATAGATTGGCTGCCGATCTTTTTACGCAATTGATAGATAAACACTTCTATGGCATTACTTTCAATTTCATCGCCCCAGGCATAGAGCGATTCTTCCAGTTGCTCACGGGTCATCACATGTTCAGGCTTTTGCATCAGCTTATGCAAAATCTGAAATTCCTTGGCGGTTAAATTGATGGTTTGATCATCTTGAATAACGGTCTTCGCTTGTGGATCTAACACCAGATTTGCATAACGCAGATATTGATCTGCACTGCCTTGATGTTGTCGTAATTGCGCACGCACACGTGCAGAAAGCTCTTCCAGACTAAAGGGTTTGACCAGATAATCATTCGCCCCTAAATCCAGACCTTCAACACGGTCATGAATACTGTCCCGCGCAGTAATAAAAATTACCGGGATTTGTTGCTGCTGTGCTCTTAACGTTTTAAGAATCTCATCCCCAGTGGCTTTGGGTAGCCCACGATCAAGCAAGACACAATCATACTGATGCTGCTCAATGGCTAAAATGGCATGATCGCCACGATCGACCCAGTCAATATTATAACCATCCATTTCTAACCAGGTTTTAATGCTCTCTGCTTGAGAAGCATCATCTTCTGCCAGTAAGATTCGCATATGTTGTTCTCAAGTATTTGGCATGATTGGCTTTTAACATAGCATGCTTTAATAAAGAGCTTAAATCAAAAAGACCACATGAATCAATCATTCATATGGTCTTGGGAAGAGGCTATTTCAACCACTGAATACTTTATTTTCAACTGCTCAATACTTTAGAACTTAACTGCATCCACATCAATTTCAACACGTTTCGCAGGTCTGTAATCAATGTCGACTTCACCGATGAGGGTCACAGGTGTTTTTGCATTCACGGGTTTCCCCTGCCATAACTCATCGTCGATATCGACAGTAATCGTGCCAGTGTTATCACGGAATTGATATTTCTCATCCCCGACCGCTTTCACCACATAACCCTTAAGCTGTACCTTGGTATCATCTTTTAAAGTTAAGGCATGTTTAACCGTAGTTGTTGTTTGTGGTGCAATAGCAGCTTGATTCACGGCAGTAGTTGCCAAAGCAAAAGTAGATGTGCCCACCAAACCACTAATTAAAGCTGCTTTTAAAATCATGTTCATAGAAATCCTCATCTTTTTGTTCATCATTTCGATGAAGCCATTAAAGCAAATCAAGATGAGGTGAATCTTAAGATTGCTTCATTTCCATAAAACTCTTAATTCAAAGGAACCACGCGTAAAACTTCTTCCAAAGTGGTTAGTCCATCCAGAACTTTACGTGCACCGGCAATACGCAGCGGTTCAACACCCTCTTTCTTGGCTTGCTGGCGTAATTCATTTAGATTGGCATTTGCACCAATCAGTTGTTTGGTCTCTAAACTTAACGGCATAAACTCATAAATCCCGATACGCCCTTTATAACCTGTATGACGACATTCTTCACAACCGACGGCCTGAAATACAAAGCTTGGCATCTCTATTGAAAAATCATAGGTTAAATGCTTCCATTCTTGCTCATTGATAAAAGTTTCTGTTTTACAATGTGGGCACAGCTTTCGTACCAGACGTTGTGCCAATACCCCTAAAATGGTCGCGGCCGTTAAAAATGGCTGTATGCCTAAATCATGTAATCGCGTCAAACTTGACGGCGCATCATTGGTATGTAGCGTGGATAGTACCAAGTGACCGGTTAATGCTGCCTGAATCGCCATATTGGCAGTATCGTGGTCACGAATCTCCCCGACCATAATAATGTCCGGATCCTGACGCATTAAAGCGCGTACACCATCGGCAAAACCCAAGTCAATCCCTTGATTGACCTGCATCTGGTTAAAGCTCGGTTCCAGCATCTCGATGGGATCTTCAATGGTACAAACATTGACTTCTTCTGTGGCCAGCTGTTTCAGTGAAGAATATAGCGTTGTTGTTTTTCCTGAGCCTGTCGGACCCGTCACCAAAATAATTCCGTGACTATGTGCAGTTAAAGCTTTCCAATCATTCAGCAACCCCCCTTCAAAACCCAGTTGCTGAAAACTGCGTACCAGCACTTCCGGATCAAAAATACGCATCACCAGTTTTTCACCAAACGCAGTCGGCAAAGTCGATAGACGCAGCTCGGTTTCTTGTCCTTTGGGCGTACGGGTTTTTAAACGGCCATCTTGCGGTTTGCGTTTTTCCGCAACATTCATCCGACCTAAAATTTTAATCCGCGAAATTACCGCAGTCAGGGTATTGGCCGGCATTTTATAAATGGTATGCAACACCCCATCAATTCGGAAACGCACCTTACCTGCGTCTTTACGCGGTTCCATATGGATATCACTGGCACCTTGCTCAAAAGCGAACTGCAACACCCAATCCACAAGTTTTACAATATGCTGGTCATTGGCATCCGGATTTTGCGTATCTCCCAGTTGTAAAAGCGCTTCTACGCCTTTGTTATCGCGGTCATAAGCACTGGATTTTTGTGATGAATTAACTGCACGGCTCACTTGATAATATTCGACCAGATAACGCTGTAATTGATCTGGGCTTAACAGCACACGCTGGATTTTTTTCGGTGCAATCGTATGTTCAAGATTCGCCACCCACTCCTTTTTAAAAGGTTGATCGGTTGCAATCAGGACTTTATCTGGCTGAATTTCTACCGCCAAAATTTTATTCCGCACGGCAAATTCTTGCGACATGATATTGGTTAAAGCACCGACATCAGCTTTTAAGGGATCAATAATATAAAAAGGAATATTGGCTTTTTCTGCAATCCACTGACACAAACGGTTTAGGGTTAAGGTAGATTGCGGATGGGACAGATCGACCAGATTAAAATGTGCAATCCACTGCAACGGATGCCATTTCAATTGTTCACGTTGACGATGTGTGGTTTGTATCAGTAACTTGTTACGCTCGGTAATACGTCCATCTTTTTGTAGTTGTTCCAGACACCAAGACGTGTCCATTTCAAAATTAAAATTCATTGTTATACGCCCCAAAACCTACCCACACTATAGCAAACTAAATTTCATCTGACTTATAGCAGTTTTAGAAAAAAAATTTCCTTAAGATTTTTTAAAGCCAATCCAACGTGTAGATCACTCAAATGAAAACTATAACTTTTATAGAAATATAATGCTTTTACTTTCATTCCTTTATAGCCAATAATGCTAAATTCCTGCTGAATTATGCAGCACTCTTTTTCCTACTCAAGCGATTGGATGAACCCTTTGAATAATATGCTCGATCAGTCACTGCAAAGCACCTCATTTCAAGAACTGCTGATGATTATGGCAGCAGCTTTAGGTTGTGGTTTGCTGATTGGTTTAGAACGTGAACGCAGCA
This sequence comes from Acinetobacter sp. ANC 4779, assembly GCF_004331055.1. NCBI lineage: Bacteria > Pseudomonadati > Pseudomonadota > Gammaproteobacteria > Moraxellales > Moraxellaceae > Acinetobacter > Acinetobacter sp. ANC 4779. The sequence continues at coordinate 142,083 of NZ_SJNU01000003.1, read as the reverse complement.
AGCAACGTGAAAATCAGCATAGTTTCGCCGGGGTTCGCTCCTTTGTGATCTGTGCATTACTCGGTGCTTTATGCTTTAGCTTTGGGTCTATTTTTGGCCTCATAGGTGCGATTATTGTGGGTGGAATAGGCATTTTTTCATTAAAAAACCAGTTAAAAGACCCGGGAGTGACCACTGAACTGGCTTTCGTAATGACCTATTTCATTGGGGCATTATGTATTTTGAATGTCACACTTGCAGCAAGTTTATCGGTAATACTGACTGTTATTTTAATGATGAAGCATTCGATTCATGGGTTTGCAGGCAAATGGATTACTGAAGCAGAATTTAAAGATGGTTTATTTTTACTGGCACTGATTTTAATTGGTCTACCGCTCACTCCCAATACTCCTTTATGGGGTGCAGTTCTTAACCCGCATATTATTTTAAAACTGCTTACCCTGATTCTTGTGGTTCAGGCAGTGGCACATATTGCTAAACGCTTACTGTCAAAAAAAAGAGCACTCATTCTTTCTTCAATCGCTTCGGGATTTGTATCGAGTACCGCAACGATTGCGCATTTAGGTATGCAAGTACGTAATGAAGGGGTTGATGCACGATCAAATGCCGGTGCAGCACTGATGTCCTGTATTTCGACTTTAGTGTTGTTATTGATTGTTGTAGGAGGCGTCTCTTTAGCCTGGTTAAAACTGCTGATTTTTCCCTCGCTCATTGCCATTCTTATTTTGGCGATTTGTGCTTACTGGCTTTTACGTAAAGCAGAACCTGTCGAAGAAAAAGAACCCGCAGATAGTCCGATGTTCAGTTTAAAAGAAGCCGCCATCATTGCAGTGACATTAACCATTATTCAGGCTGGCGTGTATGGCTTAGAGCTTTTACTGGGTGATTCCGGTTTAATTGCAGGTACACTCTTGGCTTCACTGTTTGAAATTCATGCCGCTGCGGCGGCTGTAGTGATTCAAGGTGCACCCACAAACACCAGCTTAGTGTATGCAATAATGTTAGGTTTGGGCGCGCATGCGATCTCTAAATCCATTAATGCAGCTATTAGCGGTGGAATAAAATTTGCACTTTATTTTGCCCCTGTACAACTTCTTCATATGACCGTTTTAATTGGGATCCTTTGGTGGCTGGTGCAGCGCTAAGCTGAAAGTTGAATAATTTCTGTCACAGTAATACAAGCCACTCCCACCCTAAAACTGACATCAAAATGGGCAAAATTCATTTTATAAATCCGCTCTGCATCATCCTGATAAGCCGGTCTTGGATCAAGTGCCAAAACCTGTTCCAATTCATTCATAATTCGGCTGTCCAAGTTTTGACATTTGATTAAATTTTGCTTTTGCTGCTCTGCATTTTCTGTCCAAATAACAGCCATTCGTTCAGGCTGATCCTGTGCATAACCACTTTCTGCATCCAATACTGCATCTGAGTATTGAATATAAGGCTTGATATCGATAATAGGTGTGCCATTCAATAAGTCACTCCCTGTGACATATACACGAACCGACCTACCAACTTTTTTCACTTCTTTCAGTTGTACCACGGACAAACCCATGGGTGCAGGGCGGTACATGCTGCGTGTGGAAAATACGCCTATTTTCTTATTGCCACCTAAACGCGGTGGGCGGACTTGCGGTCGAAATTTTTCCTTAGCTTGTTGATTCTTATTGTCATGAAACTGCCAGATCAGCCACAAATGACTAAATTCATTGATCCCTTCAAATGCCAGTAAATCATTATAAGGTTCCAGCATTTCGATATACGATTCGACCTGAACCAAATTTGGTTGTCTGGGGATACCAAATTTTTCAAGATAGGGAGAATTCATATACCCGATTATTGGCACTTTAATCTCAGTCATAATCACTTTTTCTGATAAGGTCAATTCAATATATTCAGTTTATCGAGAATGTTTTTAGATTAGAATAGTAAGCTGTTCTAATTTGATAATTTATTGAGACCTTTAATGGCTGCTTTCAACGTCGAAAAGATTACTCACGTACACCACTGGAATGACACATTATTCAGTTTTAAAACCACTCGCGACACTGCGTTACGTTTTAAAAATGGTCAATTTGTGATGATTGGACTGGAAGTAAATGGTAAGCCTTTAATGCGTGCTTATTCTATTGCTAGCGCTAACTATGAAGAAGAGTTAGAGTTTTTCTCTATTAAAGTGCCAGATGGTCCTTTAACCTCTATTTTACAAAAAGTAAAAGTGGGCGATGATATTTTAGTATCACGTAAACCAACCGGAACTTTGGTTCTTGACGACTTAAACCCAGGTAAAAACCTGTACCTTCTTTCTTCTGGTACAGGTCTTGCGCCGTTCTTGTCAACGATTCGTGACCCTGAAACCTATGAACGCTTTGAAAAAGTAATTGTGGTTCACGGTACGCGCTTTATTTCTGAATTGGCTTACCAAGACTTGATTCTAAATGAACTTCCAAATCACGAATTTTTTGAAGAGTTGGGGATTAAGGACAAACTGGTGTACTACCCAACCGTTACTCGTGAAGAATTCCACACCCAAGGTCGTGTCACCACTGCCATTGAATCGGGTCAACTGTTTGAGAAAATTGGTTTACCACGTTTCAACCCGGAAACGGACCGCGCAATGTTGTGTGGTAGCCCGGCATTTCTAGATGATGTAGTTGCTTTGCTTGATCAGCATGGTTTAAAAGAATCTCCAAAAATGGGTGTTCTTGGCGACTACGTAATTGAACGTGCATTTGTGGAAAAATAAGTTTTCTGAAATAAAAAAATCGAGGTTTATGCCTCGGTTTTTTTATTTTTTTCAAAAGCTTGCTTCCATGTTTTTGAATTTCCGAACGCTTCTACTTTATAGAATTTTAAGCCAATAGGTTCTAAATTTGCATTATAAATATCACTTAATAAGCTATATTTACAGCATAAAATATTATATGCTTTCTTAAAGCAACCTAACCACATTAGTAGTAATTGCTCTTCTACACTAATAAAGTTTTTTAAAATATTTATATATAATGTCTTTTCACTATCTGATAATGCATCATTTTTTTGAATCAAAGAAAAAAACATACGATAAAATTTAAAGTATGATACTAGCTGATAATCATAACTTTTATGAAGTTTTTTACTAAGTCGATCCCAAGCTAGGTTCATATATTCATCATCATGTATATCTGTGTCAAACTGCTCTCTTAAACTTCGAAATCCTTTTACATATTCAGCAATTACCTCATTACCCTCTAGCTTGCTTCCATCTAATTTTGTAATCACAAGACTACCTAAAATCTTTTGTCTTTGATCAAGTAAAGCATAGTACTGATTTAAAAAAGCTTGTTTTTTTGATTCATCAAATTGTTTTTGAATAAGCTGGTGCTGATTTTCTAAAATTTTATTTTGTTTTTCTGATTCTATTTTTTGCTCTCTCATTACCTCTTTTTGGTCATTCATTTCTTTCCTTGTCGCTTTTAACTCCCTCCCTTGTAAGATAATAGAAATAATTAAACCAGCAAATGCTAATCCTGTGAATAAAGTATTTAATGAACCATATGAGTCACCATATGTCCCATATTTTCCGCCTATTTTCTCTTTATTAGAATTCTCAATAACTTCATTGGGTAACTCTAAGTTATCCATATTTGTTAAATACCAGGGTTTTTCTAAATAAGAAATATTTTTTGAATCTGTCCACTCTAGATAATTTGGATAAAAGTACCAAATACCAAGAATAAAACTAACACTTATAAATAAAATAAATACTGTTCTTTTATAAAAAGGCTGATCTGACATTTTTCTAAAGATGTTTAAAAATATTTCTACATATCATAAATTAAAAACTGAAGCCTGCGATAAAACTTCGGTTTTTTATTTTAATGACATTGTTCTACCTTAATTGCCTGTTTTTCTTCGAATGTTTTTTGATTACCAAATAACCACTACTTAACCCTAGAGTCGCCATAATCATCGCCACAATAATATCTGGCCAAAGACTGCCTGTACCAAATACGCCTACGGCTGCCAAAATGACCGAAAAGTTGCCAATTGCATCATTACGACTACAGAGCCAGACCGATTGCATATTGGAATCCTCATCTCTAAAAACGTATAAAAAGTCTGCTGAATGAATTAAATAGACTGCTGATTAACCCGTTTTGAAAGTTCAGCCACAGATTCTTTACGTTCTGAATAACGATCGGTTAAGTACGCTGCCTGTCCACGCGTCAACAAGGTGAATTTATACAACTCTTCCATCACATCGACAATGCGGTCGTAATAACTGGATGCTTTCATGCGCCCCTCCTCATCAAACTCCATAAATGCTTTAGCAATGGACGATTGATTTGGAATGGTGATCATCCTCATCCAGCGACCCAAAACCCGCATTTGATTTAAAGCGTTGAATGATTGCGATCCACCACAGACCTGCATCAAAGCTAAAGTTTTACCTTGGGTGGCACGAATGGCTCCTGCTGCCAATGGAATCCAGTCAATTTGCGCTTTCAAAATCGAACTCATCGAACCATGCCGTTCCGGAGAACACCACACCATGCCTTCAGCCCACGCCAGCAAGGCATGCAATTCCTGAACTTTAGCATGCGATGTTTCAGCATCTTCGGGTAAAGGTAAACCTTTAGGATGGAAAATTCGTACTTCTGCGCCGAAATACTCAAGAATGCGTCCAGCTTCCAGCACCGCTAGGCGACTATAAGATCGCTCCCGGTTTGAACCATACAGCAATAAGATACGCGCTGGATGGGACAATTCTTTTGCCTGAACCTGCTCAAAGTTAGGTGTCGGCAGTAAGTCTAAATCAATATTCGGTAATGACATTTTAATCTCACATTTATTCTATGAACATTCTTCTTAATCCCCCCACTCTTGTTAGAAAGGATAAAGAATATTTAAATAAGATTTTTTTTCATTCCTTGCTGATTAATCAGCAATATGGGTCTCATTGAGATAAAACTTTTTACGCAGCCAAAGTGACACGCTGACTAAAGCAATCAATACAGGGACTTCCACCAAGGGACCAATAATGGTGGTAAATGCCACAGGCGAAGCCAAACCGAATGTAGCAATGGCAACGGCTAAAGCCAGTTCAAAGTTATTCCCTGCTGCGGTAAAGGAAATAGCCGTGGTAAGTGGATAATCATTTCCCATCCATTTACTCATAAAGAAACTGATAAAGAACATCAGCACAAAGTAAATAGTCAATGGAATCGCAATACGTAAAATATCCATGGGCAAACCAACGACCTCCGCACCTTTCAGACTAAACATCGCCAAAATCGTAAACAGCAGTGCAATCAAGCTGAGGGGACTAATCTTGGGAATAAATTGAGTTTGATACCACAGCAAACCTTTTGCTTTAACCAGAAATAATCGAGTTAAAAAGCCCAACAAAAATGGAATGCCCAAATAGATCAGCACTGCCTGACTAATGGTCCAGAAACTGACATCAATCACTTGTCCGGCCACACCAAAGTAAGGCGGCAAGTAACTTAAAAACAGCCATGCATAAGTACTAAAAAACAGAATCTGGAAAATACTGTTAAATGCCACCAATGCTGCGACATATTGGTTATCGCCACAGGCCAGATTGTTCCAGACCAACACCATGGCAATGCAACGCGCCAAGCCAATTAAAATCAGACCGGTCATATATTCCGGATAATTTTGCAGGAAAATAATTGCAAGACCAAACATCAGACACGGTGCAATCAGCCAGTTTTGCACCAGAGATAAAATCAGGGTGCGTTTATCCTGAAAGACTTGCGGTAAAGCGGCATAATCCACTTTGGCCAGTGGCGGATACATCATTAAAATCAGACCGAATGCGATGGGTAAATTCACCGACCCCACGCTCATTTGATTTAAAGCAGACGATGCTTGTGGCAAATACACACCAATAGCAACGCCTAAAGCCATGGCAATAAAAATCCACAAAGTTAGATTTCGATCAAGAAAAGACAATTTTCTAGCAGTCATAACCTTCTCGATTAGGCAATTTCAGAAATTTTTTCGATTTCTTTACTTAATTTTTCAAAAGATAAATGGGCTAAATCCAAGGCAAAAAAAGCATCAAGACGACGGTTAATATGCTCTACGGTTTGCATAAAGGCCTGCATTTTTTCATCTTCAGCAACCTCTAAATGCGATGGATCTTCCAGTCCCCAATGCGCTTTAATGGCTTTACCCAGATATAAAGGACAAGCCTCTTGAGCTGCTGAACCGCACACGGTAATGACCACTTGCGGATTAAACTGTTCACAATCTTGCATGCTTTTACTGGACAAACCTTGCGTCGAAATTCCCAAACTCTGTAAGGTTCTCAATGTTAAAGGATGGACCGTTCCGGTGGGTTTACTGCCGGCGCTACAGGCACTGAAGCCTTGCGGTGCACGGGCATTAAAAAGTGCTTCCGACAAAATGCTACGGCAGCTATTTCCGGTACATAAAAAGAGAAAATTCATTATTATTCCAATCACTTATTTACAATCATTTAAAGATTCGCAGGCAGATAAACTCACTGCATTAAAACGATCACTTTGTGTAGCAATGCTGTTTAAAACGTCCAGACACCACTGCGGTAAATCTGCTGCCAGGCTATAATAAATCCACTGCCCTTGACGCCGATCTTGCAAAACTCCATTGGCACGTAACAGCGCCAAATGCCGTGAAATTTTGGGTTGGCTTAAGTCCAAAGTCGCGGTTAAATCACAGACACATCGTTCGCCCTGTTTTACAATCAGCATAAGAATATCTAGGCGTGTTTGATCAGCAAGACATTTAAAAAAATTGACTGAGTCCATAAAATATATCTGCATATACGTATTTTCATATATATTAATGAAAATTTGATGACATTACGATGACATGGTGGATAATTCCGAGTTTTTTACTAGGTTGAATCATTTTTTAAGATCCCTACAATAAAGCCATAGTTTTTTTATGCCTTTAACGACATGACCATTTCACACGTAACCGAACTTCTCTCTCCTGCCGGCTCACTGAAAAATATGCGCTATGCTTTTGCCTATGGTGCCGATGCGGTATATGCAGGACAACCGCGTTACAGTTTGCGTGTACGCAACAATGCTTTTGATCATGACAACCTGAAAATTGGCATCGCCGAAGCCCATGCTTTAGGCAAAAAATTCTATGTCGTACTGAACATTCAACCGCATAACTCCAAGTTGAAAAACTTCATTCGTGACTTGGAACCTGTGGTTGCCATGAATCCAGATGCACTGATTATGTCCGACCCTGGTCTGATCATGATGGTGCGTGAGCATTTTCCCGATGTGCCAGTACATCTCTCAGTTCAGGCCAATGCAGTCAACTGGGCAACGGTAAAATTCTGGAAAAACATGGGACTAACACGTGTCATTTTGTCACGTGAACTTTCAATCGAGGAAATTGAAGAAATTAAAAATCATGTTCCTGACATGGAAATTGAAGTTTTCGTGCATGGTGCATTATGTATGGCTTATTCCGGTCGTTGCCTGCTTTCAGGCTATATGAACAAACGTGATGCCAATCAGGGTGCATGCACCAATGCCTGTCGCTGGGATTATAAAATTCACGAAGCAGCAGAAGATGAAACTGGAGATGTGATTCCAGTTACACAAATTGAAGACTCATTCAAAGCTGCGTCATGCTGCAAAAGCAAAGATGCCGACGAGCAACACGCGCTCGAACAACACCAATTTAGCGAGCCGGTTTTATTACAACGCAATGAAGAAGACATGTTTGCCGCCGAAGAGGACGAACATGGCACCTACTTCATGAATTCCAAAGACTTGCGCGCGGTACAGCATGTAGACCGTTTAACCAAGATAGGCATACATTCACTGAAGATTGAAGGTCGGACCAAATCCTATTTCTACTGCGCCCGTACTGCCCAGATTTACCGTAAAGCGATTGATGATGCGCTTGAAGACAAACCTTTTGATCCAGCATTGATGACTCAACTGGAAGGCTTGGCGAATCGTGGTTATACCGAAGGTTTCCTGCGTCGTCATGTGCATAGCGAATATCAGAACTATGAAACCGGTTCATCGCGTTTTGACCATCAGCAGTTTGTCGGTGAAGTTTTAGAGCGTAACGGTGACTACATCAAGATTGATGTGAAAAACCGTTTTGTGCTGGGTGACTCTTTAGAGCTGATGACCACTTCAGGCAATATCACTTTCACCTTGACTGAAATTTTGGATAAAAAAGGCAATTTAATTGAAGATGCCAAAGGTTCAGGTCATGTGGTTGATATTCCGGTTCCTGCCAATGTCGATATGAATTATGCCTTGCTGATTCGCAACTTGCCGCACTCAACGGCAGATATTTCAGCATCTTCTTTAGCTTACCAAGCTGTTTGAGTATCCAGACCAGATGGCTCTCTTGATTACTGATAAATGCATCAACTGTGATATGTGTTTGCCTGAATGCCCGAATGAAGCGATTTATGAGGGCGACAAGGTGTATGAAATTGATGTGAATCGCTGTACAGAATGTGTCGGCTTTTACGAGCACCAAACCTGTCTAGCCGTGTGTCCAATTGAGTGCATTATCCCGCATCCTGAACATGTGGAGACACAACAACAATTGCTGCAGAAGTTTAAGGGTTTGAATTTATTTAAATCTTAATTTTTTTTGGAGTTGGAATAAAACTTGCTTAATTAAACTTAATAGCCTTGGGGAAAGAACAATAAAAAAGACAAAACAAGAAATGTAAAAAATAAAAATAACAAGGGAAAAGATGGTGATAAAAAAAAGGAACTCAGCGTTAGCGCCCTGAGTTCCTATAAAAAGGTAAAACAAAAACTTGGGTAACTAAAGCCAAAGTGTCTATGTCTAAGTCTGCATAGCCACTTTGGCTTTTTTAATTATTGCCCTGAGCGGATAATGTAATCAAAGGCAGACAGTGCTGCTTTGGCGCCTTCACCGGTGGCGATGATGATCTGCTTGTACGGCACAGTGGTACAGTCACCGGCAGCAAACACCCCTTTGACACTGGTTTCGTTACGGTCATTAATCACAATCTCGCCACGGTTAGACAGTTCAACTTTCGATGCTTTCAGGAATTCTGTGTTCGGCAACAAACCGATCTGCACAAAGATTCCGGCCAGTTCAACAGTTTTAATTTCATCAGTGGCACGGTCCTTGTATTTCAGCGCTGTCACCTGTGAACCGTCACCGACCACTTCAGTCGACAAGGCATTCATGATCACTGTGGTATTTGGCAAGCTGTTGAGCTTGTCCTGCAATACCTGATCGGCACGCAGTTTGGTATCGAACTCCACCAAAGTCACATGCTCGACAATACCGGCCAGATCAATTGCTGCTTCCACACCCGAGTTACCGCCACCAATCACCGCAACACGTTTGCCTTTGAACAGTGGACCGTCGCAGTGCGGACAATATGCTACACCACGGGTTTTGTATTCTTGCTCACCCGGAACGTTCATTTCTCTCCAGCGTGCACCGGTTGACAGGATGATGGTTTTCGATTCCAGTTTGGCACCGTTTTCCAGCGTCACTTCAACCAGACCGTTGTTAGTTTCATCGGCACCTTTAATGGCAGCGACTTTTTGCAGGTTCATGATATCGACATCATAAGCACGCACATGCGCTTCCATTTCAGCGGCAAATTTCGGCCCCTGAGTTTTCTGCACCGAGGTGTAGTTTTCAATGTCCATGGTATCCATGACCTGGCCACCAAAGCGTTCAGCCACGATCCCGGTTTGAATGCCTTTACGCGCTGCATAAATCGCCGCGGTGTTGCCTGCAGGTCCGCCGCCAATCACCAGCACATCAAAGGCGCCTTTGGCATTGAGTTTGTCCGTATCTTTGGCTGATGAACCGGAATCCAGTTTGGCTACAATCTCTTCCAGGGTCATACGGCCCTGACCAATGTGTTCGCCATTCTGGAACAGCATCGGTACCGCCATGATTTTGCGCTGTTCCACTTCGTCTTGGAAGAAAGCCCCGTCAATCATGGTTGCGGTTGCACCCGGATTGTAAATCGCAATCAGGTTCAGCGCCTGCACCACGTCCGGACAGTTATGGCAGCTGAGCGAAACAAAGACATCAAAATCATCCGTCAGATTAAGACCCTTGATTTGCGCCAATACCTCATCCGACACTTTTGGGGCATAACCCGAGACTTGCAGCAATGCCAGAATCAAGGAAGTGAATTCATGTCCCATCGGCAAGCCGGCAAAGTTGACCCGTGGCTGTTCACCGACTTTGGCGATTCCGAAGCTGGGTGCACGTGAGTTTGTCCCATCGAAACGGGCAGTGACCTGATCAGACAGTGCCGCAATTTCCATGACCAGTTCCTTGATCTTGTCTGATTTATCAGAAGCGTTCAAAGTCGCCACAATTTCAATCGGGCTTTCCAGACGTTCAAGCAGTGTTTTTAACTGAGCTGAAGTATTTGGGTCTAACATGGCTAACGTCTCCAAGGGAGTAAATGCTTATTGAATAAAGCTATATTAGGATAAATGAATAAATAGGTAAAACAGTTCATATTAATTAATATGATTGGTTTAATAGATCGTCTGTGCATTTACTTGATTTAGCTTTCTACCCTGAAGGTGAGGGTTTAATGTGAATATTCAAGTGTTTATTATCTATTTTTGGCAAAGAAACAGATTTATCTCCTGACTCATAAAAATTTTGATTATGATAAGTGCAAGTTTTTAAGAGGGAACAAGTAATGGATCTTAAATCGGGGATTTATCAACATTACAAAGGCAATTTATATCAGGTATTTCATGTGGCAACCCATAGTGAAACACGTGAAAAGCTTGTGGTCTATCAATGCTTATATGAGGATTATTCTATGTGGGTACGTCCTTTAGCGATGTTTCAAGAAACAGTCACTCTAGCGGATGGTCAAATTCTTCCGCGATTTAAATTGATTCAAGAAACTTCTTAAATACAGACTTCTGACATGGATTAGTTAAACTTACAATCATCACTAAATAGGGGGATCAGATATGAGTATGAGTTTGACATTCCAGCAACGCATGCAAGAGTTGTATCAAAGTTTTATCAAATTTGATGCATTACAACATGAGCGTATTCAGCGTTATCGAAATATTGAGCCAGATTCTGCATTATTTTTAGCGATGCAAATTCGTATCCAACAATCGAAATCAATTTTAGAAATCGGAACCTCTACAGGTTATTCGACTTTATGGCTGGCAAATGCAGCGCAAACTACACAAGGTCATGTAACTACACTTGAAATAGATCCATCACGCACTGCTCAGGCGCAACAATATGCACAAGAATTGGCGTTGGATCAGGTGATTGATTTTTGGGTGGGGGATGCGCAAAAGTTTCTTGAAAAATGTACCGATCAATATGATTTCATTCTGTTAGATGCCGAGCGTGATGCTTATGTTGATTACTGGGCTTATCTGCAAAATATGATTCATCCGCAAGGCGGCGTTTTGATTGTCGACAATGTTATCTCTCATGCGGCAGAAGTGAAAACCTTTATCGAATTAGTCAAAAATGATGGACGTTTCCTCACCCTGACGCTATCCAAAGGAGCGGGTTTGTTTATAATTTGCTATAAATAAAATAATAGCAATACAAAATCGGGTTAATCATAAGTCAGGAAAATTATCCTGGTTTACCGGGTCTGATTTATTGAATTGAAATACGAGTGAATTGCACATCGTATTCCAAATATTTATGTACAAAAGCAGTTTTATCATTACAGCGCAGTAAATTATTATAGATAAATTGAGGGACAGGGTGATATAGCTCACCTGATCCGTTGTTATAAAAAATTTTCAAATAGCGTGAAGACGCGTTGTATTTATAAGAAGTGACAACAAGCATTGTTCCCATAAGCGCTCCTTATTCTCTAATTCTATAAGACAGCATTGCATTGAATGCATAGTTTGAAACTAAGATAAAAGGGTTAGGGAATGTATAGCAGAATTGTAATATTTTGAATAAAACAATATGGCTATATCAACATGACTCGTACTTGCGATTTATGGTTGCATAATTTGAATTGAGCGGAAGAATTGAATATTTTACGTTTTATATAGTGCATAAAAAACCACGCTAAAAAGCGTGGTTTTTTTGAATCATTTCAATCTAATCTAAATTAGATTTTACCCACTAGGTCGATTGAAGGAGCTAAAGTAGCATCGCCTTCTTTCCATTTAGCTGGGCAAACTTCGCCTGGGTGAGCGTGAACGTATTGAGCTGCTTTAACTTTACGAAGAAGTTCTGAAGCATCACGACCAACACCACCAGCGTTGATTTCAATGATTTGGATTTTACCTTCTGGATCGATAACGAAAGTACCACGATCTGCAAGGCCATCAGCTTCGATTAATACATCGAAGTTTTTGGCAAGCGTCCAGTTCGCATCACCCACCATTACATATTGAATTTTTTTGATTTCTTCTGAAGAATCATGCCAAGCTTTGTGCGTGAAGTGAGTGTCAGTAGAAACTGAATAAATTTCAACGCCTAATTTTTGGAATTCAGCATAGTTGTCTGCAAGGTCACCAAGTTCGGTTGGGCAAACAAAAGTGAAGTCAGCTGGGTAGAAGAATACAACAGACCATTTGCCTTTAAGATCAGCTTCAGTTACTTCAATAAATTGACCATTTTGGAATGCAGTTGCTTTAAATGGTTTAACTTCTGTATTAATTAAGCTCATCATTGTCTCCATGATTGAGATTTGTATTTGATATGCAAAAGAATAGCGAATTTTTTGTTATTGGTGAAACAGTATTTTTATATAATTGAAATCGGAAAAACCGAATTAACTATGATAAGGCTCACTATTCCACCAAATCTGATTGATTTATCTATGCAGTTCCATAAAAACAGGACCGAATGACAAAATATCAGTTTTTCAGCTTGCCTAAGAAGATGAAGGCTTAAGTACTAAAATTCAAGGGTAAATTATTTTTAATTAAATTTTTTTTGCAGAATGAATTATTTTTAGATAAATCCTTCTTATTAGACAAAGGATATAACAAGCAGTATGTCGGCTGGATTGAATGATATCACCTGTCGATTTAGCTTTATTAAATGGTTTGTTTTTTATACTTTTGCAGATTCTTTACATCAAACTTCCTCAATAAACATGGCACTGTCTTTCTCTCGAGAGCGTTACAGCGTAAAATATTCAGTTCAATTTTTGGTTTTGGGATAAATTATCTGTGTTAAGTCATTTAAATGTAGATCAATGGGTCATGGCACGTGACCGTCATCGTTTAAATCGGCTACGCAAAGGTAAAGAGGCCAACGAAAAGCAGTATCAAGAATTATTAGAAAAATCGAATCATAAAGTTCGTGAGCGTCTGTCACATGTTCCGAACATCAAGCTCAATCAAGACTTGCCGGTTACCCAATATAAAGACAAGCTGATTGAAGCGATTCAACAGCATCAGGTAATTATTGTGGCGGGGGAAACCGGTTCGGGTAAAACTACACAGTTACCACAAATTGCCATGCTTGCCGGGCGTGGTTTAACCGGCATGATTGGTCATACCCAACCGCGTCGACTGGCGGCGCGTAGTGTATCGCAACGTATCGCTGAAGAAGTTGGTGAAAAGCTGGGTGAATCCATTGGTTTTAAAATCCGTTTTAATGAACAGGGTTCGCAAGATTCCATTGTCCGTTTAATGACAGATGGTATTTTGCTGGCGGAATTGTCCAATGACCGATTCCTCACCAAATACGACACCATTATTATTGATGAAGCGCATGAACGTTCACTCAATATCGACTTTATCATGGGCTATCTCAAACAGCTTTTGCCTAAACGTCGTGATTTAAAAGTTATCATTACTTCAGCAACTCTAGATGTAAACCGCTTTAGCAGCTACTTTTTTGATGCCCCGATTTTTGAAGTCGAAGGACGTAGCTTTCCTGTAGAGCTGCGTTATCGCCCGATTTCAGAAATGACGATTGGCGGTAGTGATGACGATGAATTTGATGACTTTGAAGAGAACCTACCACGTGCAGTGGTTCAAGCGGTCAATGAATGTTTTCAGGATGCGCAGGAAAAAGGCCATCCTGAACATGCCGATATCCTGATTTTTGCCAGCACCGAACAGGAAATTCGAGAACTGCAAGAAACCTTGCAAAAGCATGGGCCACGGCATACCGAAATTTTACCCTTATATGCACGTTTGGCTTTGGCTGAACAGCAAAGGATTTTTAATCCGGGTGGAAGCGGGAGACGCATTATTATTGCCACTAACGTGGCAGAAACGGCTTTAACCGTGCCTAATATTCGCTATGTAATTGACAGCGGTTTTGCACGTATTTCACGTTACAGTTACCGTTCCCGTGTACAACGCTTACCGATTGAAGCAGTATCACAAGCGGCAGCCAATCAGCGTAAAGGTCGTTGTGGCCGTATTGCCCCAGGTGTGTGTATTCGACTGTATTCAAAAGATGACTTTCTCAGCCGTCCTGAATTTACCGAACCAGAAATCAAGCGTACAAATTTAGCCTCTGTGATTTTGCAGATGCAAAGCCTGAATCTGGGCGAGCTGGAAAGTTTCGACTTTATTGAACCGCCAGATCATCGCTTGGTGAATGATGGTCGCAAGTTGCTGATTGAGCTTGGGGCGATGCATGAGAAAAACTCTTCTAAAGCGGAAGAAGAAAAATTATCTTCAAATTCTAGTTCTTCTAAAAAAGTGGGAACACCTGGCGAACTAACCAAAATTGGTCAGCAAATGGCGAAAATGCCGATTGACCCACGTTTGGCCCGCATGATTTTAGGCGGTGCACATTTTGGTGTACTCAATGAAGTGCTGATTATTGTGGCTGCGCTGGCAGTACAAGATCCGCGTGAACGTCCGGCAGATAAACAGACCCAAGCCGATCAGAAGCATGTGTTATTTAAGGAAGCTGATTCTGACTTTTTGTTTTACATCAAGTTATGGGAAACCTTGCAGAATAACCGTACTGCAATGAATGAAAAAAAACGTCGTGATTTTGCCCGTCAGCATTTTTTAAGCTGGTTACGTATACGTGAGTGGAAGAAAACGCATGAGCAATTAACTGAATTAGCTCAAGGTTTAAAACTTTCATTTAATGAGAAAAGCGCTAATTATGAAAATTTACATCGGGCTTTATTGACCGGTTTACTTTCATTTATTGCCAATAAAACCGATGAAAAAAATGTCTATATGGCAGTGCGCCAGCAAAAAGCTCGCATTTTCCCGGCATCGACTTTGCATAAAGCCAGTGCGTCCTGGGTAATGGCTTTTGAGATGGTGGAAACCTCGCAAGTGTATTTGCGGACTTTGGCGAAAATTGAACCTGAATGGATTTTACTCGCGGCACCTGATTTGCTGAAGCATCATTATTTTGAGCCGCATTGGTCGAAGAAAGCCGGTATTGTCAATTGTTATGACCAGATTTCATTATTTGGTTTAATCATCGAGCCGAAGCGTTTGATGAACTATGAAAAGGTGGATCAGCAAGCAGCGCATGAGATTTTCCTGCGTGATGCTTTAACTACGGGTAATTTAGGCATTACCCCGCCATTCTTGAAGCATAACTTGCTCAAGCTTGAAGAAGTGGAGCGTGTGGAAGATAAACTGCGTCGTCGTGATTTGGTGGTGGATGAAGAAACTATCTATCAGTTCTATGCATCTAAAGTACCTGAAGAGGTCGCCAGCCGACGAACCTTTGAAGATTGGCGTGCAACGGTCGAACCGCAACATCCAGATTATTTATTTGTCGATGATGATGCATTGTGGATGAATGATCGTCAAACTACCCAGCAATTCCCCGATTATTTGCACAATGGTTCTTTACGTTTGGCGGCGAGCTATCGCTTTGACCCAAGTCATGATGAAGATGGCGCAACGGTTAAAATCCCAGTTCAGGCATTGCCACAGGTGGATGAAAATATCTGGTCGTGGGGCATACCGGGTTGGCGTCAGAATTTGATTGAAGCGTTGTTAAAATCACTGCCTAAAGATAAACGTCGTCATCTGGTTCCAATTCCGGATACTGCGCGTAAGCTGATGAACGGTATTGATGCGGTACATTTACGTGAGCACATTTTTAGTTATTTAGCTTTTCAGTTACGTGGCGAACAAATCACGGCTAAAGATTTTTCCTTTGATCGGATTGATCAGTATTTGATGCCGTTCATTAAAGTCATTGACGAAAAAGGCCGGGTGCTTGAAAAAGGCCGCGATTTGGCTGAACTTAAAGCGCGTTGCCGTACAGAAACGCATAGTCCGGTGAAACAGCTCAAAGGTGAGTTTAAGACTTTCCCGGATAATTTTACATTTGAAGCCTCACAAAAAGTGACAGGAGTGATTGTTAAGCAATATCAAGCTTTGGTTCCGACTAAAGCCTTTGCAGAACTGAATGCAAAAGATGAGTCTGGGGTGGTGATTCAAACCTTTAATGATCAGGCTGAAGCGATTCGTCAGCACCGGGAAGGGGTGATTCATCTGGTTTATATGCAGTTGGGCGACTTGGTTCGTCAACTGAAAAAACAGATTTCAAAACCACTGGCTTTGGCCTATTCCCCGCTGGGTGACAAAGCTCAATTAGAACAAATGTTAGTATATGCCACACTGCAGATGACAATAAATGAACTTCCTGTCAATGCTGAAGAGTTTCAAAAATTAATTTTAAATGTAAAAAAATCTTTCCTAACGCATGGACAAGAGGCATTATTGGTGCTGAGTGATATTTTTATCCAATGGCAGGATATTCGTCGGAAATTGTTAGTTTTAGACGACTCTCTGTTTGGGAAGAATATCGATGACATTGAAGATCAGCTTGATTTGATGAATCTTTCCGACTTTGTGTATGTGAAATCTTCAGACATCTGGCAGGAATTCCCACGTTATTTAAAGGCATTGATCTTGCGTTTAGAGCGCTTGCCCAATAACCTACAAAGGGACAATTCTGCCATTGAGCAAGTTGACCCCTGGATGGAAAAATTATTTAAGTTTAAAAATGACGTTCGCCTGAAAGAACTGTACTTCATGGTTGAAGAATTTCGCATTAATTTGTTCTCACAGCCAATGAAAACAAAGATGCCGGTTTCTCCAACTCGATTGCAAAAAGTATGGGATCAGTTAGGCATCAGTTAACATAGCGCGATATTAGCAGGAGTTTTACATGGGCATTCGTATCACAGGTACTGGCCTTTATCATCCAGAAGAAGCCATTAGCAATGAAGAATTGGTTGCAAGTTTAAATGCTTATGTGGAACAGTTTAATCAGGACAATGCTGAAAAAATCGCAGCGGGTGAAATTGAAGAACGTCGTGGTTCAAATGCCGAATTTATTGAAAAGGCATCCGGTGTTAAAAGTCGTTATGTTGCTGAAAAGTCAGGGGTGCTAGATCCAAAACGACTATATCCACGTTTACGTGAACGCAGTAATGATGAACTTTCCATTCAGGCAGAATGGGGCGTTACAGCCGCTAAACAGGCAATGGAAAATGCCGGTGTCACGGCCGAAGATATCGATGTAGTTATTCTTTCATGTTCTAACATCCAGCGTGCTTATCCGGCTGTAGCCATTGAAATTCAAACTGCTTTAGGCATTGAAGGCTATGCCTATGACATGAATGTCGCCTGTTCTGCTGCGACATTTGGCCTAAAACAGGCGGCTGATGCCATTAAATGTGGCGCACGCCGTGTACTGCTGGTGAATGTAGAAATTACTTCGGGTCATACCGATTTCCGCTCACGTGACTGCCATTTTATTTTTGGTGATGTCGCAACAGCGTCTATTATTGAAGACACGGAAACTAAAACCGGTTTTGAAATTGTGGATACGCATTTATTCACCCAATTTTCAAACAATATTCGCAACAACTTTGGTTACTTGAACCGGAGTGAAGATGCGGTTGTAGATGACAAATTGTTTCAGCAAGATGGCCGTAAAGTTTTTAAAGAAGTTTGTCCACTGGTTGCGAAAATCATTACCAAGCAACTTGAGAAAAACCAGATTGCACCGACCAATGTGAAGCGTTTCTGGTTACACCAGGCCAATGCCAGCATGAATGATCTGATCTTGAAATACGTCGTGGGTAAAGATGCTGACCGTGCACTGGTGCCTATTATTTTGGATGAGTTTGCCAATACGTCTTCGGCAGGTGTAATTATTGCCTTGCACCGTACTGCACATGAAGTAAATGACGGTGAATACGGTGTACTTTGCTCATTCGGTGCGGGTTATTCTGTCGGTTCGATTCTGGTACAAAAACACGTTGTTGCATAAGGAACACTATATTGCAGGTTGAGCATGATGCAAAATGGATTAAAGGCCTAAGTGCGTTGTCCAAACAGTATTTTACACCCAGCTTTTTCGGTGCTGAACATATTCATGCATCCAAACCTGCAATGTATGTCGGTAATCACACCCTGTATGGAATATTCGATTCACCCATTCTGATTGATTACCTCTATAACAAACATAAAGTGGCTGTGGTCAGTATTGCTGATCATGGCCATTTTTATTTGCCAGGCTGGCGCACCTTGTTTAAAAAATTTGGTGCGGTCGATGGCAATAAAGAATATATCCGTGCCGTGATGCAACAGGGTTATTCAATTCTGGTCTTTCCTGGTGGTGGACGAGAGGTCTTAAAAAGAAAAGGTGAGGCTTATCAGCTGATCTGGAAGCAGCGTTATGGCTTCTTAAAGCTGGCGCAAGAATTTAACTACGACATTGTTCCATTTGCAGCTTTGGGTGGTGATGACGTCTTTGAATTGGGTTTTGATGCCAATTCGATTATTGAAAGTCAATGGTTTCAAAAGCTTTTGAAAGTCCCGCAACTGGATAAATTACTCCGTCATGGTGACGTGATTCCTTCCTTGCCTAAAAATATTATCCCGAAACGATTACCTTTTTATTTTCAATTTATGCCGCGACAAAATTTAATGCAGATTGAAAATTCCGAACAATTGAAAGATTTCCGTGATCAGATTCAGCAACAAATCTACGTCGGATTAGAACAGTTAAAACAACAACGTGAAAATGAAAAGCTTGATTAAGTTTGATCAATATTTTATTTCTAATTTTTTGTAGTGGAAGATCAAATCATTAAGTTAAGTCTGGATGAATGATCGGGCAGGTTTGATTAAACTTTCAAGTCAGCATACAGTGGTTTCATTCTAATATTAAATTCATCTTAGGATGGTTGTTTAATTTGAGGCGAGTATGGAACAGGATCGTTTAGTACCGCAGTATCCATTGATTGCGAAACAGTTACTCAGAATTTCTAAAAGTCTAAATGGAATTTTTCAAGATCAGCTCAATATTGTCGGTGATCTGAATGCCCAAAATATGTTTCGTATCGATCAAGAGCGGCATGTTGTAAAAATAGCCAATGGTTTATTTCAACTCGAATTTCATTCACCAGCCTCAGATTTGAAAAGCATCTTGCAGTGTGATTTTACTTATCTGGGGCAAAAAGCAGAATTAGTTGAAGAATTTATTCTGCATGATCTGTATTTTCTAACCGGTGATTTAAAACTGCAACATTCATTATTTTTACGTCAAAAAGCCCAGCAATTTCGTCAACTGTTACTCGATCAGGTTTATTTGTGGGTCAATGGGGTTGAACGAGTCAGTGCTTATCTAAAATGTCTGTGTGTAGATGAAGCTGAAATTATCGATCAGCTGATGATGAGTGCAGAGATTTATCACTCGAAAGTGCTGACCGATTATGTGCTGAATAAAACGGCTTTGCCTGAAACTGTTGTACAAATGCTGCAACAGGTTTGCTCGATTCAAGTGGTATGTGGTGAGGGATTTTTACCGATCCAGCCCTTGATGGAATGTCTGGATGAATTCTGTTTTAGCGCCTCGCAGTTTTTACCTGCCGCCATGTATCGCATTATGGCACTGTCATTTGAAGAACGCTTTAATTTAAATGAGTTGATGGAACATCAAGATGATATCCAGTTGCTGTATCGGCATGCAGAAGAAAAATCACACTTATTAGGCTTCGTGCGGTTAATGCGCCGTGAACTTTGGCAACGTGATGACCTATTGTCAAAGCATAATTTTCTTCATGCGACATCTACAGTTTGGCAGAAGAAAGTTGCAAAGATGCCATTATTTGATTATCCACGTGCAGTGAACTGGTTGTTTAAACAATCAGGTGAGGTTGTGGATTGGCTCAGTCGCCATATTCAACACAGCAGTGTCAGGGTCGCTGTGACAGCTTTAAGTTTTGTCGATAGCAGTCAGGTTCATCCACAGGTCATTTTAGCTACCTTGCAGTATTTTCAGCACTCTTCAGCGCGTATGTTCATTTATAGCTGTCACTATTTTGCGATGCAAGAAGCTTGGTTTGAGCATGAAAACAATCTCAGTCTGCTGCTTAAAGGCCAGAGGCAAGCCTTGGATGATCATCGTATTGCAATCAGTCCGTCTATTTTGTACCTAGATGAATGGATGGAGCTGATGCGGAATGTCACCAAAGGGAACCAGCAAATCGTAAAAAGGGTCTATTTACGTTTAAGTTGGGTAATGCAAGCTTATATGTTGTATCTACAGAAAATAACATATACCTTACCTGAAGAGTTAATGTTTTATATCCGCCCTGAAACCCATCAAAATCGTGATTTTTATATAGTCTTGCAACGCTATAAAATGCAGCCGGATCAGTTGCGGCAAATCTTTTATTTACGTGAGCAACATGTAAGAGTGTCAGTTTTTGATTCCTATGTGCGGGATTATTTGGTTGATTATTTTACCGACAATAAAATGGTGCTCAAAAGTACCACATGGATGGGGCTGTTTCATCAAGCGATTCATTGGCATGCTTACCTCCAGAAACAGGAAATTATTGCGCAGTTAAAGAAAAATTATGCCGAAGTTGTATGGCAACCCCTGATGGTTGAGAAAAAGATTCAGTTTGCAGGCTGGAGTTTTGAAGAGTTGGCAGACTTAGACCGAATTATCGAAGAATCAAAATGGTGTCATCACTGCCTGGCTGTCAGCTATGCACAGCGAATTATTGACGGTGAATATGTGGCTTTTCATATGGCATCTGAAACAGGGATGCATCATATGACTCTGGGCTGTCATTTACAGGGTGGGCAATTGGTCTATGAACAGTTGGAATATTCACATAATCGAAAAGCTGAATATTTTTTTGTGAATGTCGCTTTACAATTTATCTCCTGGTTAAATGCACAGTTAATATCACTTAAGTGACAGTTGCTGTCGTTAAAATTTTTTCTGGGCTTAACTTTTAGGGAAAAAATCGTTAGGCTATAGCCGTTAATTTACGGTTATAGGTCTTATGAAACAAGAAACTGCACTCAAGCTTTTAAAAGCGGGCGAAAATGTCTTTTTAACAGGTTCGGCTGGTGCAGGGAAAACCTATACTCTCAATCAGTACATCAATTATTTAAAAGTCCGTAAAGTACCGGTGGCCATTACGGCATCGACTGGTATTGCTGCCACGCATATGAACGGCATGACTATTCATACCTGGGCCGGGATTGGCATCAAAGATTTTTTATCCGATGCCGATCTAAAAAACATGAAAGAACGCAAATACTTAAAAGAGCATTTAGAAAATGCCCAAGTGCTGATTATTGATGAAATCTCAATGTTGCATGCCAAGCAGTTGAATCTGGTCAATCAAGTTCTCAAATATTTTAAAGAAAGTGATGAAGCCTTTGGCGGTATTCAGGTCATTGTCGCAGGTGACTTCTTCCAGTTACCGCCAGTGGGTAAAAATGATGAACGCAACCGTGATAAATTCTGCTTTATGTCCGATTCTTGGGTCGAAGCTAAATTTCGCGTTTGTTATTTGACTGAGCAACATCGTCAAGGTAACGATTATTTAAATGACATCTTAAATGCAATTCGTAGTCAAAGTATTACAGCTGAGCATTTACAGGCTTTAGAACAAACCCGCCAGCAAGATATTGGCGAAACTTATACCCGTTTGTATACTCACAATATGGATGTGGATGCGATTAACTTTAAGCATCTGAATGCCATTGAGGCGGATGAACGACAGTTTGAAGCGGTGTGTGATGGCAATGATAAACTGATTGAAACTTTAAAGTCATCCGTGCGTGCGCCAGAAAATCTTAGTTTAAAGAAAAATGCCAAGGTTATGTTTGTGAAGAACAACTTTGACATGGGCTATATCAACGGCAGTTTAGGCGAGGTGATTGGTTTCGAAGAAGATGATGATCATGGCATTTTACCTAAAGTAAAACTGACTGATGGTACAGTGCTGATTGTTCCACCTGAAACTTGGTCGGTAGATAACGATGCCGGTAAAACGATTGCCAGTTTTCAGCAAATTCCACTGCGTTTGGCATGGGCAATTACCATTCATAAATCTCAAGGCATGACCCTGGAAGCGGCTGAAATTAATCTGGCTCACACTTTTGAAAAAGGTCAGGGCTATGTCGCAATATCACGGTTAAAAGCTTTAAGTGGCTTAAAACTGCTCGGAATTAATGAGCAGGCTTTGGAACTGGATAGTTTGGCGATTAAAGCCGATCGACGTTTTCAGGAGTTATCCAGTGAAGCAGAAAATCATTTTGAGTTGATTGATTTAGCGCCGCAACATAAAGCTTTTATTCGTCATTGTGGCGGTACATTGAATGAAACTGAAATCCAGCGCAATGAGAAGAAAATCTCAAAAAGTGCTGGCAAAACCAATTATGCCACGGCAACCTTGGATGAGACGCGTGAGCTGTTTGTTGAAGGTTATGAAATTCAAGATATTGCGGTTGAACGTGGCTTAACGCCTGCAACCATTATTAACCATTTAGCCAAATTGCATAAAGAACAGGGCCTGGATATTTCTGTGGCTCATCCGGGTGAAGAAGTTGTAGAACAAGTGCGGAAAATTTATAAACGTTTGATGAAACGTCAAAGTCCTGAACATTTTAGTGAAGATGGCGTCATTAAACTGCGTCCAATTGTGGAAGCGACTACACCGCGTATGGGTTATGATCAGGTGCGTCTGGCCTTACTTTTTGTTGAATAGGCTGACAGATTATCAGGTTAACGTACTGCAATATATGATTAATTTTTAGAAAATTTCATATCCCAAGCGTCAAGTTACGCTACACTTAAAAATCTTACTCAACAGTAACCCACGGATATGGAATTCAAAGCGTGGTACAAGCTTCGCAGATTTGTTTATGATACTTTGCATAATGATGACTATGAAAGTAATTTTAGTCGCAACGTAAACGTCTTTCTTGTTTTATTGATTATTGGGAATACTGTTGCAGTTTTACTGGAATCGATTAATGATATTTATCTGTCGTACCACGTGTTCTTTGATGCTTTTGAATTATTTTCCATCTTTATTTTTACCGCTGAATATTTATTAAGATTTTGGTCGGTTGCTGAAAAAAATCCGTTTAATAGTGCATGGAAAAATAGATGGTTGTGGGTGCGAAGTGGTGGTGCCATTATCGACTTACTTTCAATTTTACCCGCATACATCAACTTCTTTGTGCATATCGATTTACGTTTCCTGCGGATTCTCAGATTATTTAGACTGCTTAAGCTGACACGTTATTTTGTATCGTTACAAATTTTGTTGCGTGTGATTGAACGTGAAAAAGGTGCATTTCAAGCGGTTGTTTTTATTTTGCTGATTATGATAGTGATGGCAGCAGCTGGAGTGTATGTTGTTGAAAATAAAGCACAGCCAGAAGTATTTAGCTCAATTCCTGCTTCTATGTGGTGGGCCGTGGTCACGCTCACTACAGTAGGTTATGGTGATGTTACGCCAATCACGCCGTTGGGTCGGTTTTTGGGGGCATTGATTACAATTTTAGGCGTCGGTTTGGCTGCACTTCCTGCGGGTATTCTGGCGACTGGTTTGGCGAGTGAGCTTGAGCTGCGTAAGCAAAAGTTAGAATCTAAATTTCGTGAACTTTTACAGGTCGCAGAAATTGATTTTTTTACTGATGCAGAAAAAATTGAAAACTTGCGTAAAGAAGTAGGGCTGACTGTTGAGCAGACACAGGATATTGTATTACAGCTCATTCGTGAGCGTAAGGAAGAAGAATTAGAGCAAGAACGGAATAAATATTGTTTCTGTCCGCATTGTGGGCATAAGCTGCCTGATTAAAGTTCTAGAATTACAGCAAAAAAGAATCGATAATAAAGTCGAAAATTTAAAAAGAGGAAGTATTCGCTTCCTCATTTTTTTATCATTTAGGTTCAGCGGTCATCATGCCTATACCGGCAATCCATTCCTGAATCGGTTCATAGTAATATACTTCTGAATCATATTCACCCCTTGCAGAAAGTGCTGCGAATGCCGCAATCGAAGTACGGATTTCCTGACCCCTGACCGCCATCACGACGAATTTTTTCATCGCTCGTATTGGCTAAGTAATCAAAATCTGAATTTTTAAAGCGTTGTAATAAATCTTTATCCCATTCCGGGTTCAGTGGTTGCCCGGCTGATAGTCACCATCTGCCCGGCTGATAGTCACCATCTGCCCGACTGATAGTCACCATCTGCCCGACGTGGTTTAACTGTAATGATTTTGGATTGGCGATGATCATGTGTTTCTGCTGTCGGGTTATGGCCTGCAATCAAGAATTCCTGAACTTCCGGTGCTGCGGTGCTAATTTGAGGAGGGGGTGGATCATGCGATTAACAACCGAAACCAATAACTAGAACATGCCATCTAAAGTTTTAAGATATTCGCCAATCACTCGTTTGGTTAGTGGCAGTGGTGCAGCAGCGCCATTAATAAATACCGGAACGACGGGATAATGATTGAGCTGACCTTAGCAAAGCAAATCCAACAGTTGAGTAAAACCATGATGGGCCTGCATACGAGAGGAATAGGAACCATCAATATCGCGCTCTAGACAATGTTTAATTAAGTCGAGTGCTTTATCTTCTGGAACATTTAATGGAGCAGGTCAGTAGTTCCAGTCATCTGCAGCAGTTGTGCGTATACCGACACAAAAACTTGGCATCAGGTCATAAAAGAAACCATTAAAGTGATCGGGGCCAAAGACCACAATCAGCGCGGAATTATAAGCCTTAACCTGTTCAGCCATTTTTTGAAATGTTGCGCGTGCAGCTGCTTCTATTTCTGCAGAATGAAATATAAAATCCAGTAATAGCTTGCGCGAAACAAATGAGTTTTATAGTCACTGTTTTCTCAAATCTGCATGTATTAATGCTTTAAGCTTAAATATCAAGAGGAATAAAAATACATTATTTGTCGTAGATCGAACTATAGTCAAAACATTTATATTAAATTGATATTGTTTCGATAAATAATTTGGGTGTATTGAAATATATGTCTTTATTCTATTTTTGATGGATTTGAACTGGAGAATCATTGAAATGAGCATGGCACTATTGCTTTTCATTTCGATAAGATTAAGACCAAAGTTTTAAAGCTGCTCGCGTTTTTTAGTAAATGTTTGATCCATCGCGAATTAAATATTCTTGTGGCATTCAATAGATTAGAAAAAAGAATAAATGAGGTAATGGGGAGAAGTGAAGAAAAGTTAATAAGTAGTGAATTTGGCACATCATAAAATTAATACTTTGCGTTCAAAAATTAATTTGTTATGTTGTTTATGAATAAAAATAATTTGAATCATTTTTAAAATAGAAAATAGGATGATTTTTCTATAATTCAAAACAATTAAAAAAATAAAAGGGAAGAATTTATGAAACATTATCAGAGAGCTGCTCTAGCATTAGTGGTTGCCAAGCTTGAATTTGGTAATACTAAATCCAATATTTATGATTATAACGAAAGCGTATATCCTCAAATAAGCGGCAATGTAAATCAACAGGAAGCCAAACTTTTTGATTATCATAGATCGGTCATTTTTGAGGGACGAAATACTGGTCGAGAGTTCAATTTATATGATTATGGCCATAGTGAATTTATCAGTTTAAAAAAGAAAGGCGTAAAAAAATACGAAGGTTATCATTATGGCAGTTCCAGTTATTTTGAGATCACCATTTCAGGTTCTACCTTAAGTTTTTATGACTTTGGCACTGAGCAATATTTTCGTTTTTCTTAGTAGATGATCTATTTTATCTCATATTAAAATAATCCCTAAAAAGGGGCCATGTTTGCTTTGAAATACCTGACCGCAGTCAATTATGCAGCCTCAGTCAATTCTTCATTAACTTGTAGTGCCCTTTTAATCGCCAAGTCACGTATTTTTAAATCACAGTCTAGATTCCCCATACGCATTAAGCATGATATCTGTATCCACCGTGATGATTTGCGGCAAGCAGTCTTTAAAGTCCGAATAACCTCTATAGGTAAGAATCAGAGTATGTTTTTATTGCTATTTAAATAGGGTTTGAATGATTTCATTGCCCAATCCCAGTATTCGATCTGATTCATTTTATGTGGCGCTAAGCCTTCATGAATACGGCTTCATCAATCTGGATAATTACCACACCGGCATCATCTTTTTTTTTCTTCAGTAAATTTAAGTTCCTGTTTCACCCCAACCTTTGAATAGCCAAGAACATGACAATTAATAACCATGAGGTTTTCTTGCATGCTTATTCTTTTTACGGAAAACATCATTAAATAAAAAATGAAAATTACTCATTATTTTTATGCTAAAATTAATTTAATTCATTATGTGTTTTTATAGTTTTGGGCTTCCTCATACCAAGCTCAAAATATACGCTTTGTTGGAATTTTATTTATATGCTGGAAATTCGCCATTTAAAAACACTTACTGCTTTACGTGAGCATGGTTCACTTGTTGCTGCGGCCAATGATTTGTGTTTAACCCCATCGGCCATTTCCCATCAAATGAAAGAACTGGATCACTGGTATGGGGTGGAGGTAGTGAATCGCCGTAGTCGTCCTGTGACTTTTTCAAATGTAGGACAGCGTTTACTGAAACTGGCGGATGATGTATTGCCGCAAATTCAGATTACCCAAACTGATATCACCCGTATTGTGCATGGTCAAACCGGCCGTATTATTTTTTCGTCAGAATGTCATAGTTGTTTTGACTGGTTGATGCCTTTGCTTAACCAATATCGTCATCTATATCCAGACGTTGATCTGGACTTTGCATCAGGTTTTGAAGCTAATCCACATGAACTTTTGCAAAATGCAGAATTTGACATGTTGATTACTGCAGATCCGATTGCGTTAAAAGGCATCGAATATTTCCCGATTTTTGAATATGAATCACGCTTGGTATTATCCAATACGCATCCCTTGGTTCGTGCCGAACGTATTACCGTGCAAGAGTTGGCAGAGGAAACCCTGATTACGTATCCGGTCGATAAACACCGTTTAGATATCATGGCAAAACTGTTTATTCCTGCAAATATCCAACCGAAGCACGTACGCACCACAGATTTAACCCAAATGCTGATTCAATTGGTGGCGAGTGGTCGAGGTATTGCGGCACTTCCAGATTGGGTGGTGAATGAATATGAGCAAAAAGGGTGGGTAACTTCACGCCGTTTAGATTGCGTGTCTGCTACAGGTTTACGCCGTACTTTATATGCTGGCTATAGAACCGAAGAGAAAGAGAAAAGCTATTTTGAAGGCTTCTTAAAGCAATTGGCTAAATTCTCGCAAAAGCGTAATCAGTATTATTCTGCATAAATAGAATAGATCATTCATTTAAAAAACTGAGGCCATCAATAGAACAGATGAGTTGGATTATTAACTTATCTGTTATTGGTTTTTTTAAATGAGATAATAAAAAATTTCACAAAAACTGAATCTTAAGCTGAGTAAATCAGTACTCATAATTATTAGGAATGACCTATAAACAGGGTCAGTATACCTGCGGCAATTAACGGACCGACAGGAACTCCACGCAATACAGCAACGCCTGCAACCGTACCAATCAATAATCCTGCAACCACATCAGGTTGATTGCTCATGAGTTTAACCCCCCGTCCACCAAGCCAAGCGACTAGAACACCAATCGCAATTGCCAGCAAAGATTTCCAGCTCATAAAGGATTTTAAAATCGCATCTCCCGGAATTTTTCCACTGGCAATAGGCGTTAAAACACCAATGGTTAAAATAATGATGCCGATATTTAAACCGTGTTGTTGCAAATAAGGGAAAAATTCACATAAAGGGGTAATGCGAAAAACAATTAAAACACCCGCAGCAATCGTCACGGCACTATTATGACTAAAGATGCCGCAAGCCAATAAAACCAAGAGAACGATCAGATTTAAATCTAAATTGGACATTATTTTTAAAGGAGAGTGATGTAAATAATAGCTATTGTAACGGGTTTTGAGTCTAGATTTATCTTAAACAACGTGGACAATAAAATTAGTCTGCATTTCAGTATAGAATGCGCCTTTCTGGATGGTTAAGAGGTTAGGTTTATGTTCTTGGAAAAGATGTTGCAATCGCAAGGTTTTGGTTCGCGTAAGCATTGCCAGCAGCTTATTAAAAATGGTGTGATTGCCATCAATGGTGAAGTCATCATCAATGCAAAACATAAACTTGATTTAAATAATTTAAGTTTTTCCGTGCATGGCGAAAGTTTTGATTATCGTGAAAAGGTTTATATAGCTTTAAACAAGCCTCAGGATTATGAATGTTCTCATCAGGCGACTCATCATTTTAGTGTGTTTGACCTTTTCGATGATGTGTTGATGAATCGTGGTTTGCAATGTGTAGGACGTCTAGATCAGGACACCAGTGGGCTTTTATTGCTCACGGATGATGGCCAGTTTCTACAAGCGCTAACGCATCCGAAAAAACATGTGGCAAAAGTCTATCGAATGCAAACCGCCGACCCTGTGACAGAACAACAGATTCAGCAACTGCAGCAGGGCGTAGAATTACGTAACGAGTCAGGTGTTTTTGCAGCGACCGATGTGATTCAGCTTTCAGAAAATGAATTACAGTTGACCATTCATCAAGGTGTTTATCATCAGGTGAAACGGATGTTGGCTGCGGTGGGAAATAAAGTTGAACGATTGCATCGCCAACAAATTGGTGCTTTGGCACTTCCTGAATTAGAACAAGGCAAGTGGATTTATTTAACTGAACAGCAAGTAGAACTCGCCAAGACACGCATGACTATTTAAGGAAGCAATGATAAGTTTGAAATTCATCATCTTTTACAAAGCCCATTTGCTCATAGAGTTGATGTGATTGGTAATTGGTTTTTTGCGTCTCTAAACTAATGCGTAATGCATTTTCATGTCGTGCAAATAAAATGGCAGTATCAATCAGTTGTTTTGCTGAACCCTGACGTCTATAGGTTGGGGTGACATACACATCATCTAAAATATAATAGATTGAGCAAGCGACTGAAGAAAAACCTAAATAAAGTAAAACAAAACCGGTAAAAACATCGTCTTTAACATGAATAAAAATCACGCTTTCCTGATTTTCAAAGCGCTGTTTTAAGAATTGATAAGATGCGTTTAAGTTGGAAGAAGCACCATAAAATTGGCGATATTCATCGAATAAAACTGCAAGAGGATGTAGATCTTCTAGAGTTGCACGTCTTACGATCATTCTATACTCCATGCTTTTTTGTCTTTGCATGAAGCATAACTAATTTTTTATATTCAGTTTTTTAAAATTTGTTTGTAAATGCGACACTGTTAAGTTTTGTCACTTTCACCCAAGATGGCATTCAGCTCTTCAAATAAGTCTAAATGGTCATCGTCCAAAATAAACTCTTCCTCAGCATCAATGAATTGTTCTGCTTCACCATTTAAAAGGGTTTGCTGTTGCTTTAATTTTCGAATCTTATACAGCTGTTCAAGGTTAATACTCTGATTTTCAATGGAAAAGGGGATGGATTTAGTTAGCACGACTTGTTTGAAGAATAGTCGAACTGCTTGTGCTGGCGTAATTCCCAATTGTTTAAACACCGCAAAAGCGTGTTTTTTTTCTTGGGAGTCAAGTCTTATTTGATAAACTTCGGTTTTTCTCATAATTTTCTGAATACATCTAATTACTTAACTTTTCAGCATTTATTTTAATCAAATCTAATGTAATTTCAATATTCATACACTATATTTACGAAAATAAATTGTAATGACACGGTTATTACAAGTTCAATTCAAAATTTGATGAAAATTCCATCTCCTGAAAAGTGATGGGATCGTTAAAGCAGATATGTTTTGCTAAAAGCTGAAGAGGTGCGGAAAAGTCATCTTCCCTTTTATGCTGTACCACCGGATAAAAAGGATCATTTTTGATGGCGATGCCTAAACTGTTCAAATGAACGCGCAATTGATGCTGCTTACCGGTGATCGGTTTAAGTTCATATTTACCCCAAACCGAATCATGTTCTATTAAATTAATTTCTGTTTCGCTATTTATTTGCCCTTCAACCACTTGCATCGTATAAAAGGGTTGCCCTTTTTCCATTCGATAACGGGTATAGCAGGGAAATGTTAAATCTGCATGAAAAGGTGCAATAGCCTGGTAGGTTTTTTTAACTTGACGTTGGGCAAACATTTCCTGATAGACAGCGCGAGTAGAAGCTTGTTTGGAGAATAAAACCACACCTGCCGTTTCACGATCTAAACGGTGAATAGGGGTTAAGAATTCATTACCGGTTTGTTTTTTTAAACGCACCAACAGTGTTTCTTGAACGTACTGACCGGTTGGGCTGATGGTTAAAAAATGCGGTTTATCGATCACCAGTAAGTGTTCATTTTCAAATAAAATTTCATGTTCAAAAGGCACATGTATTTCGTGTGCTAGAAAACGGTAGTAAAACACGTGGCTATTTTCAATATAGGGTGCATCACATGTTAAGACATTACCCGATGCATCATAAATAAGACCATCAGCAAAACGTTGTTGCCATTCAGTGGGTTCAATATGTGCAAACTGCTGACATAAATATTGATAGACAGTGGTCAGCGTAGGCTTCATTTTAGGAAGAAATACTTTGCTTGCGCTTACGCCATCAATCATTGGCGGAATAAATTCAGTGCTGGTCATGTGATTTGTCTTGGATCAATCTGTCGTTAATTAAAATGAATGATATTTACAAGGAAATGTAGGAAAAGTTACACATTTAGAAGTGTGAGCATGGGCAATAAAGCGGTGCGATGCTATCATAATTGGTCTTTGGAATCATGTCGGGAATAATATGCAGTATTCATTTAATTTGGCCTTGAATAATGAAGACGATACCCAAAATCTAGCACAGGTTTTGGCGCAGCATTTTAACACGGGCGTGGTTTATTTAATTGGTGATTTAGGCGCAGGGAAAACCACTCTGACACGCTATTTCTTGCAAAGTTTAGGGCATCAGGGTGCAGTAAAAAGTCCCACTTATACCTTGGTTGAACCGTACCATATTAATGGCAAAGATATCTTTCATTTCGATTTATACCGTTTAAACGACCCTTATGAACTTGAGCTGATGGGGATTCGTGATTATTTAGAAACACCAGAGGCGCTATTTCTATTTGAATGGCCTTCAAAAGGTGGCGATGAAATTCCACCAGCTGACCTGATTATTAATATTGAAAAGTCTGAAGATGAGCTGACACGTAGAGCAAGTTTAAGTTTTGCATCAGCAGCGTTAAACCAAGCATTAGAGAGTCATTTTAACAATGCGTAATGATTTAAGCGAACGTCGTATTCATACCCTTAATCCTGCTCTGGCGAACCAGATTGCGGCAGGCGAGGTGATTGAACGTCCTGCATCGGTGGTAAAAGAATTATTAGAAAATTCAATTGATGCGGGTGCGACCGAACTTATTATTCGTGTTGAACAAGGTGGTAGTACCTTAATTGAAATCATAGACAATGGTCATGGAGTTCATCCAGATGATTTAGCGCTGGCCGTCATGCGTCATGCCACCAGCAAAATTCATACTGCAGATGATTTACAGGCCATTGTCAGTTTGGGTTTTCGTGGAGAAGCTTTGGCTTCGATTGCGGCAGTTTCACGGTTAACCCTGACCAGCAGTCAGAATGATGAAGGTATCGGTTATCGGGTGGAAGTAAATGGTACCGCTTTTGATCATCAGGAAATTCAGGCCGTCGCGACTCAAAAAGGCACCCATATCCGGATTCAGGATCTGTTTTTTAATGTGCCTGCACGTCGAAAATTTTTAAAAAAGCAGGGTACCGAATTTGGACATATTGAAGAAATTGTCCGTCGTTTGGCCTTAACCCATTTTGATATCCGTTTTCTTTTAGAGCATAACAATAATATCCGTTTGAACTTACCTGTTGCTGATAGTGGCGAACTCCGTTTTCAGCGTGTCCAGCAATTGTTGGGTCGTCAATTTACTGAAAATGCCTATTGGATGGATGCTGATAGTATCAGCATGCGTCTATCTGGTTGGCTCGGGCATCCATCCGATGCACGTTCACAAGCAGATTTGCAGTATGTCTACGTGAATGGGCGTATTGTCAAAGATAAAACCATCTCTCATGCTTTGCGTATGGCTTACGACGGGATTCTGCATGGTCATCAGCATGCTGCATATTTGCTGTTTTTAGAAGTTGATCCTGAAAATGTTGACGTTAATGTACATCCGACCAAACATGAAATTCGTTTTCTAAATCAACGTGAAGTGCATGAATTTGTGCGTCATTTTGCCAAAGGAACTTTGTCTCAGTTTCAAACCGCAAGTGCTGACTTGGCCCAAGCCATGAAAGTGCAAGAGGCAGATGCTCACCATCCTCAAACGCAACTTCCGCGTTATCAGGAGCAGTTTCAACTCCATCGTGCTGTAGGGACTTTGGAGCCAGCAATGGCAGCTCAGTCATCTACTGAGTTATTAACGGATTTCAACGCCAGTAGTCCGCAGCCTGTTCAATATTCAGCTCAGTCTTCGCAAAATCGCTATGCAGGTTCGCAGCAGCTCAATAATGCATTGCAAAGTTATTTGGCACCATTACGTGAATCATCCACATCAACTGCCAATGCAGCATCTAATCAATTTAAACAGAGTACAGCTGTTCCAGTCGATGAACATCCATTGGGTATTGCGATTGCACAATTGCATGGAATCTATATCCTGGCGCAAAATACCGAAGGCTTGATTATTATTGATATGCATGCCGCGCATGAACGGATTGTATTGCAACAAATGAAAGCCGCTTGGGACAAACCGGAATTCTGGACTTCACAGCAGCTGCTCATTCCCAAAGTCATTAGTATCAGTCGTATGCAAGCCATGCGGGTCGATGACCTGAAAGATCAACTTGCGCGTTTAGGTCTGGAAATTGACCAATATGGCGACGAACAAGTGATTGTACGTGGGGTGCCTGCCATTTTACATAAGGCCGATTTTGAATCTTTAGTGCCAGAATTGCTAAATGATTTAGACCCAAGTGATGAAGCCCAAGGCTTGTTGCAAAAGCGTGATCAAATTTTGGCGGGAATGGCCTGTCATGGCGCAGTTCGTGCACATCGAATATTGAGCCTTTCGGAAATGAATGCACTGCTGCGTCAAATGGAACAAACCGAATTTTCCAGTCAGTGTAATCATGGCCGTCCAACCTGGCGTGCCTTTCCACTTTCACAATTAGATAAACTTTTTGCTCGAGGAGAGTAGTTGTACATGTCAAATCAATTGCCGGTCATCAATTTAATGGGACCAACTGCAAGTGGTAAAACCGCTTTGGCATGTGAACTTTATGAGCAAGGCCATTTTGAGCTCATCTCCGTCGATTCTGCGCTGGTTTATAAAGACATGGATATTGGTACAGCCAAGCCGACCAAAGAGGAACAGGCACGCTATCCGCATCATCTGATTGATATTATCACACCGTTGGAAGTGTATTCGGCAGCCAATTTTGTCGAAGATGCCTGTACATTGATTGATGATATGCATGCACGTGGTAAAACACCCATTTTAGTGGGTGGAACCATGTTGTATTTCAAAGCCTTGCTAGAAGGGTTGTCGAGCAATTTACCCAGTGCTGATCATGCCATCAGATCTGAAATCGAAGCACAAGCAGAGCGGGAGGGCTGGGAGACGGTTTACGCAGAATTGTGTGCAGTAGATCCATTGGCTGGGCAGAAATTTAAGAGCAGTGATAAGCAAAGAATCATTCGTGCATTGGAAGTATTTAAGCTTACTGGACAGCCGATTACAAAATTACAAGCTGAACAACCTAAAAATGTACCATATCGTTACACTTTTCATAATCATGCTTTATTGCCTGATCGTGTAGAATTACATAAACGTATAGAGATGCGACTTAAAACTATGTGGGATATCGGATTTTTACATGAAGTGGAAGGTCTGATTGGAAAATACGATTTAAATGATAATTTACCCTCCATGCGCTCTGTCGGTTATCGTCAAACTTTAGAATTCCTGCAAAAAAGTGATCAAAGTAACGAAAAACGGCAAGAAATGGAGGATAAGTCCTTGTTTGCGACACGACAACTTGCAAAACGTCAATATACATGGTTAAGATCTTTGCAGGAATCGCATAGTTTTAAAACATATTTGACGATAACGCAGGCTCAAGAAGACTTGCGAAACTGTTACGGATAAAGCAAAATTTAGTAACTGTCTTTTTATAATTTTTATTTGAAAAATAGAGATAGTTTTTGCGCTGATTTTTAAATTTTTTGGAGTTATAACATGTCTAAAGGTCAAACTTTACAAGATCCGTTCTTGAATTCTCTCCGTAAGGAACGTATCCCTGTTTCTATCTTCCTTGTTAACGGTATTAAATTACAAGGTCATATTGAATCTTTTGATCAATATGTCGTTTTATTAAAAAATACTGTAAGCCAAATGGTTTACAAACATGCGATTTCTACAGTAGTTCCTGCCCGTAACCCACGTCCTGCCGGTGCTCCTGCCGGTGCGCAAGGCGCTCCTGGTAGCTTTGGTGCTCAAGGCGGTCAAGGTGGCTTCGGCGGTCAACCTGGCGGCTTCGGCGGTCAAGGCGGCTTCGGTGGTGGTCAACCAGGCGGCTGTCGGTGGTCAAGGCGGCTTCGGCGGTCAACCTGGCGGCTTCGGTGGTCAAGGCGGCTTCGGTGGTCAACCAGGCGGCTTCGGTGGTCAAGGTGGCTTTGGCGGTCAAGGTGGCTTCGGTGGTCAATCTACCCCAGGTTTCGAAGGCGAAACAAAATTTGAAGATTCTCAAGACGACGAAAATAATCGTTAATCGTTGATTTTTGGAAACCTCTCCTTGTGAGGGGTTTTTTTTATTTAAATATTTATGGTTTTAAAATTAATTTGTGCATATATACTTGTGTGAAAATATTACCCAAGTAAAATTCAATTGGTAAAATAAGATTCGAACGATTTACTTTTAGAAAGATTTTCCTAACTTTATTGCGAAATACTACTCAGTAATTAACAAGTTTTATTTTTGATCTATAAGTGGTAAGTTTTTGAAATATTTATTTTTATTGAAAATAATATTGATTCAGATTGACTATTCATTCATTAAATTTTTTTGAACATATAATTATATTGCTAATATGAAAAAGTCAAAATATCTTAAAAGAAATCAATGGACACAATCCAAAAAATTATTTGCCAGTAGATGCAAATAGCAATCCTATGGAGGAACCAATTGTGAATGAGGTTCCAGTCCATAAATTTCCAAGTTTTCTCATAACACAGACTAAAATAATACGATGAAATTTTATTGCTTTTTTATATTTTCATCTGCATATACATTGAAAAATGTGAACAGAACCTAGATAAATTAGCCCAATTTTGATGTAAAGACCGCCTCAATGTTTATGCAATAAAAAACCAGTTACTCGTCGCAACTGGTTTTTTTTAATGCTAACCCAATTAAGTTTATTTATTTTTTTTACGATCCAGACTTGGGTCTTTAATCTCGACAAAAGCATTGCTACGGATTTCACGTAACCAGCTATCTAGCTCTGCATCAAACTGGCGTTCACCCAGAATTTGACGTGCCATACGTTCTTGATATTCACGCGTCATGTCCTTTTGGCGAATATCTGTCACTTGTAGAATGTGCCAGCCAAATTGAGACTGGAATGGGGCACTGGTTTGACCTACAGGCGAACTTTTCATTTGAGCTTCAAACTCGGGCACCATCACACCCGGGTTAACCCAGCCCAAGCTACCGCCATCGCGAGCAGAACCTGGATCATTTGAGAAGGTTGATGCCAGTACTGCAAAATCTTCACCTGCTTTCAAACGATTATAAATGCTGTCAATTTGTTGTTTCGCATTTTCAGGACTAACGACTTCAGTAGGTTGAATCAAAATATGGCGTACTTGATATTGAGGTACAATGGCTTTTTGCTCTGCACCTTTACGATCTAACAGTTTTAGAATGTGAATACCATCTTGAACCTTGATCAAGTCCGTAGTTTGTCCAACCTGTAGGGGGCTTACGCGTGCCGCAAGCTCGCTTGGAATTTCGGACAGATTACGGAAACCCATATCTGCACTTTCGACTTTTATACCATTGGCTGTAAATTTTTTATCAATTGCAGCAATATCATTACTGTCTTTTAACGCAGTTTTTATCTGTTGTGCAACTTTTTCAATATTTTTATCACCCGAAATACGGACATGCAGCACGTGAACTTGCTGGCCTAATGCTGCTTGACCTTGTGGTGTTTTTAGAAAATCTTCTACATCTTGGTCACTAATTTTAATGCGCGACATCACCATTTGTTGACGAAGGCGATTGATGGCTAAATCTTCAGCAATACGATTGCGTAGCGATTCATACGTTCCAGGTGCAATAGCATCAAGTTTTTGTTGAAATGCTTCTAAACTCTTGCTGCCAGATTGGCTGGCTACTTTAAGAACGGCTTCATTCAGCTCTTTTTCATTGGGTTTGATATTGTAGCGTTTGACTTGTTCAAGTTGTGCTTGGCGAGTAATCAGCTGATCTAAGGCTTGCTGTTGCAAAAATTGTTCTGGCGGAACTTGTTTTTTTTGAGCTTCAAGTTGTTGCTTTATTTCTGCCACACTTTGATCTAAATCACTTTTTAAAATGACAGTGCTATCTACCAAAGCAACAACTTCGTCTGTTGGTTGCGCGAATGTAGTCATTGATGAAGAGAGGGCTAAAGCAAGAGCAGTCGCTTTGAAAAAATGTTTTAACTGTATTGTCTTCATTAACGTTCTGTCCAAGATTGATTAATTTTATTAAAACCTAGAATGCGATTTTCTAGTAATGATGAAAGCTTTTTATTGAAACCACCTAAACCTTTCAGGCTGATTTCCGCCATAATGGCGCGTTTGGCATTTACGCCTTCCGCCTTCACATCGTCTAGGTCATTATAGTAAGAGCGTCCATAAACTGAAATGCCCCAGCAACATGCTTCATAATTTACACCCAATAGGTATTCACGTGCGACGTTGTTTTCTAAGTCATATTGAGCATGTCCCATAATCCGCCAGTTGTTAGATACAGGCTGAATGAAGGATGCAACGACTTGATCATATTGCTTTTGTCGGTTTGGAATATCTTTGCGATAGAAGTAACCCACGTTATATAGATTACCTTTATTGCCGGTGTAATAGAGTTGCAAGTCACGTTGAGCATTGTCACCATTTGACATCCATGCCGAGTTGGCTCCAATGGTGAAATTTTGTGACAGTTGGCTAGAAACACTTACAACAGGGCCGGTATGACGTTCAGTATCAAACTGATCAGGTTCATTTTCTAAATTTACACGACGATCTTCAAAATAAAAGCTTTGTCCGATACTGGTTTTTAAGCGTTCCAGACCGATTTCATCAAATAGGCTATAACTTAGACCTAAAGATAAGAAATTGTTGTCTTCTAAACGGTCATGACCATAAAAGCGACGCGGGCTGAATAATTGATCATAATTGATTGATGCAGTTGTCGAGTCAAAATTTGGGTAACCCTCTTGGTTTTTATACGGTGCATAGGCGTAAAATGCACGTGGAGTGAGGGTTTGCAAGTACTTCCCATCTTTTTCAAAGGTCAAGCCAGTATCTAAAGTAAACTGCGGTACAGTGACCGATTGATTCTCATTTGAAGAATTAATGTTCTGGTTCGCATTAATTGTATCTTGATCATAGAAAGTGTTGACGTTACGAAGCGATACTTCAGGAATAACGAATGACCATGGGTTACGGTAGTTATAACGAACAGCAAAGTCATTATAAATACGGGTACCGCTTGGTTCAAAGGAGCCTGTATTCGCTGTATTAGAAAGATTAATATCTTTTTTAAAGTAAGCAGTATCGTTATTAAATTCGTATTGTAAACCTAGTGGGTTGCCTGTTTTATAATTTAACAGGAACTGGGGTAAACGGGCATAAGGGCGGTCTTCATCAGAGACAGACTGATCTAGTGTTTGGAAGTCCTCAACTTTTAACTGAGCTTTTAAACCGGGAATACCATTTTTATAGTTAAGTTCCCAAGAACGACGCAAGTTTAAGTCGGTCTTCGAATTAGGGTTGTTATTTAAATCAGCTAAATAATCTTTATCTGAGACATAGTTATAATCTAAATTAGTAGAAAATTGATCGTTAATTTGCCATTGATGTAGTAGATGTAATTCTTTACGGTCTTGACCCTCATATTGGTCATCCGAAGCTAAATAACCGCCGCTAATTACACCTGAACCGAAATTTTCTGTTAAATAACGGAATTCGCCTTCCAGCATTGGTCCACGATCAGCAATATATCGCGGAGTAACGGTAGCATCATAATTGGGTGCCAGATTTAAATATACTGGAACAGCAAGTTCTACACCACCATCGTTAGTAAAGCCGAAACTTGGTGTCAAAATACCCGTTGTACGACGGTCATCAATCGGAAAATTAAAGTAAGGAACTGCTAAGACGGGAACATCTTTAACATAGAGCTTGGTTCCGCGCGTTTCGCCGCGACCAGTTTCTTGATTTAAAGTGATTTTATCTGCTTGAATTTTCCAGGTTGGCGTTTCATCGGGTGGACAGGTGCTATATGTGGCATTGTTCATTACCACAACATTGTCAGAGGTGCGGGCAATTTTTTCAGCATGACCATGCGCATGTTGTTGTTCAGAAATATAGAAGCTGTTTTTTAAATCGCCTTGCTGAGTTTTTAGATTGTAATTAATTTGATCACTTTGTGCGAGTAATCCGGCTTGCGCCATTTGCACACGACCTTCAGCATTGGCAAAAGTTTGGGTCTGATCAATGGTGATTTTATCGGCACGAATTTGACGGCCTTGTTGATCAATCAATACGTTGCCTTGAAGGACAGAGTCACCATTAGGATCGTAATGACCATAATCGGCAGTAACCACTGACGTGGCGTCTGAAGCATCAATGGCTTTGGTTTCTGGGCTGATCGGCGTAACCCAGGCACCTTGACAATAAGCGGAACTTAAATATTGTCCCTGACGTTGCTGAGCTTCAGGTGATGATTTATCAACATAATATTGTTCAAAAAATTGTTGCCCCGGATAAGCTTCCTGAATGCTGTCCTTCATTTTCTGATTGTCGACAGTCGAAGCTGGAAGTGTGGACTCAGCATAGCTTGAAATCGAGCTGCCACATAGAAGGGTCAAGATGGCAGTCGCTAAAGGATTAAATTTAAACTGATGCTTCATTTGTCTCATTAACCAAGTATGCTTAATCGCAATTAATTATTCTCGCATCATAGAGAAAAAGTTTATAAGTGGCTACACTTAGTACTTTAAAAACTCAGCCTGTTTTAGAATTTATCGCAAATGAAAACACAACGTGAACAAATCATATATACATGGATTACATCTGTACTTGATTCAGATCAATTTGAAATTAATTTTTTGCCA
This sequence comes from Acinetobacter sp. ANC 4779, assembly GCF_004331055.1. Classification (NCBI taxonomy): domain Bacteria; kingdom Pseudomonadati; phylum Pseudomonadota; class Gammaproteobacteria; order Moraxellales; family Moraxellaceae; genus Acinetobacter; species Acinetobacter sp. ANC 4779. The sequence continues at coordinate 102,369 of NZ_SJNU01000003.1, read as the reverse complement.
GGCGATGCAAGCTTCCGTCGTTATGCACGAATCAAGTTGAATAATAAAACATTTATGCTCATGGATGCACCACCAGAAAAAGAAGATTGTGTGCCTTTTGTGACGATTGACCAGTTTTTCGATAGTCAGGGCGTTCGCGTTCCGCATATTGTCGCTAAAGACTTGCAGCAAGGCTTTTTATTGCTAGAAGATTTTGGTGATATTTTGCTCTCAACCTTGCTGAACGATGACACGGTTGATGCCTATTATGCACAAAGCTTTAAACAATTGATCGAATTGCAGGCAATTGATGGCACAGAACATTTTCCGGCTTATTCCTATGAGAAACTCATTTCTGAAATGGAATTGCTCACAGGCTGGATGCTGCCTTCATTAAATATTCAACCGACTCAAGATGAGCAGGCATTAATTAAACGTACCTTTGCAATTTTGGCCAATGCAGCACTGGCGCAACCGCAAGTGATTGTGCATCGCGATTTTCATAGCCGTAACCTGATGAAAATTGAAGGCGAGACCGATCTTGGCGTAATTGATTTTCAGGATGCGGTGATTGGTGCCGATACTTACGATTTAATCTCGATTACCCGTGATGCTTATGTGCAGTGGAACGCAGATCAGGTTTATCAATGGTTTAGAGTCTTCTATGACTTATTGCCGGAAACTGCAAAACAAGACCGCGATTTTGAACAATTTAAAAAAGATGCCGATATGGTGGCGATTCAGCGTCATCTTAAAATTTTGGGTATCTTTGTGCGTTTATTTGAGCGTGACGGAAAAACAGGTTACTTGAAAGATTTGCCGCGTGTGATGTGGTATTTACTGGAAGAAAGTAAAAATTATGCAGAGCTTCAACCCTTTATGCAGTTCATCCAAGCCAAAGTGATGCCAAAATTTGCAGCCAAATATGGCAGCTATGAGGTTGTTGCATAATGAAAGCGATGATTCTTGCGGCGGGAATGGGTAACCGTATGCGTCCGCTGACGCTACATACGCCCAAGCCTTTGCTTGAAGTGGGTGGAAAGCCACTTATTGTCTGGCATATTGAAAAATTACAAGCCATCGGTGTGACTGAAATTGTCATTAATACCGCTTGGTTAGCTGAGAAACTGGCGGCTGCTTTAGGGGATGGTTCGCAGTTTGGCGTAAATATTTTGTGGTCACATGAAGGTGAAGGTCTGGAAACCGCTGGTGGCATGATCAATGCCTTGCCATTGCTGGGTGATGAACCGTTTATTTTGGTCAATGGCGATGTCTGGACCACGATGGATTTTAGTTGTTTATTGAATGTGCAGCTTGCAGAAGATTTAGCACATCTGGTATTTGTAGCTAATCCAGAACAGCATCCGACTGGTGATTTCATTTTATCAAATGGTCGTGCCTATACTTTTGAACAAGAACAACCGGGAGAAGCACTTACTTATAGCGGTGTGGCGGTAGTTCATCCTAAAATGTTTGATGGTCTGGCAGCGGGTAAACGCCCGTTGGCGCCCTTGCTGAAACAAGGCATGCTTGAGCAGAAAATATCTGCTTCGAAGATGCAGGCGGTTTGGGTCGATGTTGGCACTCCGGAACGATTAAATGCGCTAGATCAACAAATTAAGCAAGGCTTGTACGATTAAGTGCGTATTCACTAAGCACTCGCTACTGTGACTTCATGTATAAATCGGTATACTTCACCTAACTTTTTCGAGACGTTAATTGTATATGCATACGTTTTTTCAAGAACTCAAGCAGGGTAGTCAGGCTTTGGGTTTAGAGCTCAGCGATGAGACTTTAAATTTATTACTCAAATACCAAGATGCTTTGGTATTGTGGAACAAAGCATATAATTTGACTGCAATTCGTGATCCAAAAGAAATGTTAGTTAAGCATTTGCTGGATAGCTTAAGTATTTTAAAAGACTTGCCAACAGGACGTCTGCTGGATATTGGTACGGGTGGCGGTATGCCGGGCCTGATCATTGCATTGTGTCAGCCCGAACGTGAATGTGTTTTGCTGGATTCAAATGGCAAAAAAATTCGTTTCTTGAAGCAGTTTATCGCAGATTTAAAATTAAAAAATGTGATTGCAGTGCAAACGCGTGTCGAAAATGAAGACAGCATCAATGACTTGGGGCAGTTCGATGTCATTACCAGTCGTGCCTTTGCGTCATTAACCGACTTTGTTGCTGCATCGAAACCTTATATGCATGAAAACAGTATTATTGCTTCAATGAAAGGCCTCATTCCTGAAGAAGAAGTCGCTGCTATTCAGCAAGAGTTTAGCTGTAACATCATTGCGTTAAAGGTTCCGCGATTGGATGAACAGCGTCATCTGCTTTTGTTAAAACGTATTTAATTATTTTTGAAAGGTTGGGGTTACCATGGCACAAATTATTGCGATTGCGAACCAAAAAGGTGGTGTAGGCAAAACCACAACCGCAGTAAATTTGGCAGCATCGTTAGCTGTATTAAAGAAGCGCGTTTTACTTGTGGACATGGATTCACAAGGAAATGCCACGATGGGGTCTGGTATCCAAAAAAATGATCTTTTGTATTCGGTAACTGATGTTTTATTGGGTGAAGTGCCTATTGAAACAGCAATTAGCAAAGCGGAAGTCGGTTATAAAGTTTTAGGTGCAAACCGTGATTTAGCGGGTGTGGAACTCGCGATTGCAGAACAGGATGGTCGTGAGTTTATTCTGAGGGAAGCTTTAAAAGAAATAGAACATTCTTTTGATTATATTATTGTGGACTGTGCGCCCAGTTTAAGCCTGATTACCGTAAATGCTTTGGCAGCGGTTGATAGTGTGCTGATTCCAATGCAATGTGAATATTATGCACTTGAAGGTTTGGCAGATTTAACCCAAACCATTGACCGTATTCAACAAGCACTCAACCCGGATTTGCAAATTATAGGTGTCTTGCGCACCATGTATGATGCACGGAATGCATTGACACGTGATGTTTCAGAAGAACTTGAGCAATACTTTGGCAAGAAGCTGTATGACACCGTTATTCCGCGGAATGTGCGTCTTGCTGAAGCGCCGGCACATGGTTTGCCGATTATCTATTTTGAGAAAAATTCAAAAGGTGCAGTTGCTTACTTAAATTTAGCGGCTGAAGTATTAAAGAAAAGCAAAGTAAAAAAAGGAATTAAAGCATGACCACAAAAAAACGCGGGTTAGCTAAAGGTCGTGGTCTGGATGCCTTGCTTGGTTCAATCCAAAAAGAAAAATTACAGATGGAAGCTCAAGGTTTAGATCATGGGCAATTGAAACAGATTGATGTTCACTTGCTGAAACGTGGTGAATATCAACCGCGTCGTTTTATTCATGAACCAGATCTTCAAGAACTTGCTGCTTCGATTGAAAAACATGGGGTGATGCAGCCGATCGTCATTCGTCCAATCGATGATGAGAAATTTCCCTATGAAATTGTTGCCGGTGAACGTCGTTGGCGTGCAGCACAGCTTGCGGGTTTAACTGAAATTCCGGCCATTGTGCGTGACCTGACCGATCAAGTGGCCATTGCATTGGCATTGATTGAAAACATTCAACGTCAAGATCTAAATCCAATTGATCAGGCAATGGCATTGCAGCGTTTTCACGAGGAATTTGGTTTAAGTCACCAGGAAATTGCCGATACCGTGGGTAAGGCACGTACGACTGTAAGTAATTTATTGCGTCTTTTGACCTTGGCTGAATCGGTCAAAGATTTCATGCAACAAGGTCTGCTTGATATGGGGCATGCCCGGGCCATTTTAACTTTAAAAGCCAAAGATCAGCTGAAAGTTGCAGAGCATGTGATTGAAAAAAGTTTATCAGTACGCCAAACCGAGCAACTGGTCCGTGATTTAAACGCACCTAAACAAGAAAAAGAAAAAGTGGATCTTGCACCAGATATCCAGCAGTTAACTCAGCGTTTGGCTGAACGTTTTAGTGCTGATGTAAAAATTGATCATAATAAGCAAGGTAAAGGAAAACTTGTTATTCAATACCATTCACTTGATGAGTTGGATGGCATTTTAAATATTTGTTTCGCAGAATAATTTTTTGTTGGTTTTATTGGGGAAAAACAGATGTGGGAATTAGTCAAAGCAGGTGGGTGGCTGATGCTTCCCCTTGTTTTATGTTCGATTTTTACAGTAGCAATAACCATTGAGCGTTTTATTCGATTAAAAAAATCAATGATTTTGCCTAAAGCATTGTTACTGAATCAAACTCAAAATGCCGATGTTGTCATGCAACAATTGCAACAAAATAAAGGCTTGCAAGGTAGCACCTTGGGGCGCATCTTTGCTGCAGGTTACCAAAGTAAAAATAAAAATGAGCAGTATGCTCGTGCCCAGATGGAAACGACCGCTTCTCAAGAAATAGGCTATTTGGAAAAAAATATTAATTTCCTAGGTACACTCAGTGCCGTAGCACCCCTATTGGGCTTGCTAGGTACAGTTTTGGGGATTATTGAATCATTTTTGGTGATTGATTTGGGTACCAACAGTAATCCAACCTTGATGATTCCGGGTATCTCAAAAGCATTGATTACGACTGCAGCAGGTATGTTTATTGCCATTCCTGCCTTGTTTGCCTATCGTTATTTTCAGCGTTTGGTGCAAGAGTATGTTGCTGAACTTGAGCAACAATCGACCTTATTCCATGCAGCACTTTTCTATCAAAGTTCTACAGATGAAGAACAAGATATAAGAAAAGCAGGTTAGGGTGGAAAATGAAATTCAAACGCACACAAGTTGAAGATATTCCTATTAACTTAACCCCCATGATCGACTGCTTGCTGTTTATTCTGGTTTTTTTATTGTTATCTACTACATTTAACCAGTTTAGCCGCTTGAATTTAACCTTGCCCGATGCGCAAGGTGTCCCACTTAAGCAATATGATCATAAAGTTGAAGTGGTTGTGGATGCTTCCGGGCATTATTCAATTAACGGACAATCGCTCGCAAGTAAAGATGTAGCGGATTTAAATACTGCAATTAAACAGATTTCTAATGATCGTCGTGATTTAATGTTCGTGATTGCGGCAGATGCCAAAGCCACGCATCAGGATGTGATTCGGGTGATGGATGTTGCGGGTCAACTGGGTTTTGTTAACATCAATATTAGTACTAAAGTTCCGTCTAGAGGTTATTAGTGAAGCAAGATTTTAAAGTCTATCTACGTCTTTTGGGCTATTTGAAGCCTTTTTGGGGCGTGGCGATATTAGTTTTTATCGGTTTTGCAATTAGTGCTGCAACAGAAGTTTCTATTGCAAAATTATTAGAAAAAATCATTACTGCAATACAAAATAGAGATCAAGGCTTTACTTCTATTTTTCCTTTTCTTGTTATTTTGCTGATGTTTTTCCGGGGAGTGGGTTCCTTTATTGGGGGATATTACACCGCAGTAATCTCACGCAATCTGGTTTTTAATATCCGACAGGAAGTTTTCGCTAAATTACTTAGACTGCCGTCTCAATATTATTTAGATAATAGCAGTGGACATATCACTGCTAAAATTATGTACAACGTAGAGCAGTTAACCGCTGCTTCCTCTGAATCACTGAAAACCATTGTGCAACAAGGTTTGATTGCGCTTGGCTTGCTCGGCTTCCTGTTATACAGCAATTGGCGACTGACTCTGATTATTCTGATTTTTGCGCCATTGATGGGTTTCTTGGTTCGCCAAGCATCGAAACGGATGCGTAAATTATCTTTACAAGTTCAGGACACCATGGGGGATGTTAACCATGTGGTGCAAGAAACGGTAAATGGTAATTTAGTGGTCAAAGGTTTTGGTGGGCAAGAGTATGAGCAAACCCGTTTTAAAGATCACTCGCTTGAAAATTTAAGACGTGGTTTGAAAATGGTGGTGGTGCAACAGCTCAATAGCCCCGTTGTGCAATTTATTATGTCGATTGCAATGGGGCTGATTATCTGGATTGCATTACGACCGGAAATTTTACGTGATACCAGTGCCGGTGAATTTGTTGCTTACATCACGGCAGCGGGTATGTTAAGCAAACCTATTAAAGCCCTGACCGATGTGAATGAAAAATTACAACGTGGTATGGCGGCGGCGCATTCAGTTTTTGAATTACTCGATTTATCCGAAGAACAAAACACTGGAACTCTAACCACCGTTCTGAAGGGTAATATTCAATTCCAAAACGTGAATTTAATTTATTCCGATGGTCATCAGGCGATTCATGATTTTAACTTGAATGTTAAAGCAGGTGAAACGGTTGCATTGGTGGGACGTTCAGGCGCAGGTAAAACTTCGTTAGTGAATCTACTGGTGCGTTTTCAGGAAGCGAGTTCAGGTCATATTTATTTGGATCAACAGGATATTCAGTCGCTGGATATAAATACCTTACGAACCCAGATTGCGATGGTGAATCAGCAAGTAGTGCTATTCAATCGTACTGTTCGTGAAAATATAGCCTATGGGCAACTTGAAGGTGCTCCAGAAGAAGATATTATTGCAGCGGCTAAAGCTGCGTATGCGCATGATTTTATTATGGCTTTACCGCAAGGTTATGATACGCCATTAGGTGCACAAGGTCTAAACTTGTCAGGTGGACAACGCCAGCGTATTGCAATTGCGCGTGCAATCTTGAAAAATGCGCCGATCCTGATTCTTGATGAAGCGACTAGTGCACTCGATAACGAATCGGAATACTATATTCAACGTGCATTTGATGCTGCCATGCAGGATCGCACCACCATTGTGATTGCGCATCGTTTATCGACCATTGAAAATGCTGACCTTATTGTGGTGATGGATAAAGGTGCAATTGTTGAAAAAGGTACGCATGCGGAATTGATTGCCAAGCATGGCGCTTATTACCAATTGCATCAGCGTAATTTTGAGGAAAATTGATTTATGTCAATTGCCCAATTGATTCAGGACGCTTGGAATAAACAAGCCAAGTGGTTAATTGTGCTTAGACCTTTATCATGGATCTATCGTGGTGGTTTTTTACTGAATAAAAAACTGTACCAACTGGGGATTAAAACTAGCTATCAGGCTCCAGTACCGGTGATGGTAATTGGCAATATTACCATTGGCGGTAGTGGTAAAACGCCACTGCTGATCCAGCTGGTCAATTATCTACACAGCCAAAATGTTCGGGTGGGTGTGATTAGTCGTGGTTATGGTGGGAAAGGTCCTTTCCCTGCCTATGTCGATTTGGAATCTATGCCAGAAATTGTGGGTGATGAACCTTGCTTGATTGTTCAATCTACTGGTGTACCCATGGTGGTAGGCTCAAATCGGCAGCACAGTATTGAGTATTTATTATCTAAATATGAGTTGGATTTAATTATTAGTGATGACGGTTTACAGCATTGGGCTTTAGCGCGTCAAATTGAATGGATTGTGCTGGATCAGAATCGTGGCTTGGGTAACCAAAAGTTATTACCTGAAGGATATTTGCGCGAGCCTCCAAGCCGTTTAAATACAGGGACGGTGATTGAGCATGCAGCAGATCCTAGCTCTACTCTAAATATGCATTTAGAGGTGGCTAGCCCGTATTTACTCAATGCTGAAGATAGTCAACCCTTTAATCCAGCTGATAATTTTTATGCAGTGGTAGGGATTGGTTTCCCACAGCGGTTTTATAAAACTTTAGATTCTATGGGGATTCATCAATTTCAATGTCATGAATTTCCCGATCATTACGATTATGAAATCAGTGATCTTCAATTTGAGGATGCAAATCCGATTATTACCACCGAAAAAGATGCAGTGAAACTTCTGCCCTTATTAAAGCAAAATCCAGATTTCAAACGTGAAATTTGGGTGGTTCCTGTTGAAGCTGTACTTTCGCCACACTGTTATGAAGTTTTAAATCAGCAATTACAGCAACTCGGTATTCAAATTTCTTAAGGTTCATCGTTCATGAAACATATTGTTATTCCCGCACGTTTTGCAAGTTCACGTTTACCAGGTAAGCCATTACTGGCAATTCATGGTCGTCCCATGATTTTACGGGTCGTTGATCAGGCAAAAAAAGTCGCGGATTTTGATGATTTATGTGTTGCAACCGATGATGAACGTATTGCTGAGGTTTGCCGTGCCGAAGGTGTGGATGTTGTCATTACCAGTGCTGATCATCCATCGGGCACAGATCGTTTAAGCGAGGTTGCACGCATTAAAGGTTGGGCAAGTGAAGATATCATTGTCAATGTACAAGGTGATGAACCTTTGCTGCCTGCTCAATTGGTGCAACAGGTGGCACAACTATTAGAATCACAGCCTGAATCCTCCATGTCTACCTTGTGTGAGCCGATTCATAGTCTGGATGAGTTTCATCGTGACAGTATTGTGAAAGTGGTGATGTCTAAATACAACCAGGCGTTGTATTTCAGCCGTGCGACCATTCCTTATGATCGTGATGGTGCGAAACAAGACGCACAGCAATTACATTCGCAGGCATACCGTCACTTGGGGCTATACGCGTATCGTGTAAATTTGCTGCAAGAATATGTGTCTTGGGAGATGGGCGTGTTGGAAAAACTGGAAAGTCTGGAACAATTACGTGTGCTTGAAAATGGTCACCGTATTGCGATTGCCGTTGCTGAAGCCAACTTGCCACCAGGTGTTGATACGCAAGCAGATTTAGATCGTCTGAATGGAATGGATGTTTCCTGCTTTGAGTAAAATTTGGGATAAGGTGGGGCTTTAATGCAAAAAGATGTGGTCGCACAAGTTTATCCATGGCAGCAAACCGTTTGGGATACGCTAACCGGGCGTTTCCCGAAACTGGGACATGGCTTGCTTTTTTATGGCAAAAAAGGTTGTGGCAAAGAAGCGTTTGCACAATATTTTTTGGCTTGGGTGCTGTGTGCCAACCGTTATGCCAATAATGTACCTTGCGGTGAATGTGGTAGTTGCCTGTGGCTGAAATCGGATACTCATCCGAACTATGTGCATATCAGCACAGATGAAGAAAATAAAAAGCAAAATGCCAAAATTAAAATCGAGAAAATTCGTGATTTATTGCCCTTTGTGCAACAAACGGTAGATGGTTGGCGGGTGATTGTGATTGAGCCGGCAGAAGCGTTAAATATGTCTTCTGCAAATGCATTACTCAAAACACTCGAAGAACCCGGTGACCGTGTTGTCATTATTTTATTGGCCGATCATTATCTAAAACTTCCTGCGACTATTCGCAGTCGTTTGCAGCATTTTGCTTTGGATCGTATATCGGAAGCTCAAGCAGACGAGTATTTGGCTCAGTATTTACCTGAGTTAAATCAGACACAAAAACAGTTGTTGCTGAACCTGTCTAATCAAATGCCTTTGCAAGCCATGCAATTGGCCGAAGCTGAGTGGCTAAATAAACGACAAGAATTCCTAAATGATTGGCAAAAATTAGTGACCCAAAAGAATATGCCAATGGCAATTGCGACCAAGTGGAACAAAGCCCTAAGTTTTAGTGATTTTGCGCAAATGTTTGAATACTTGTTGTCCGATTTAATTTGTGTCAAGCTCAATCAACAGGTTAAAAATCCAGATTTGGATTTGATTGGATTATCAGAACAATATACGTTGGAATTTTTATTCACCATTTATTCCGACTTGCAGCAATCTAAACAGTTTATCGAGCAGAACGTACAAAGCAATTTGGTGCTTGATCAATTGTGTATAAAACTAATGAACATTTAAATATTTAAAGGGGAAGATGATGCAACCACGTATGGGCGGTATTATTCAGGCGAATATCCCGGATAGAGACACTTTATATGCCAGCTATATGCCTTATGTTGTCGGTGGTGGATTGTTTGTTCCAACCAAGCAGCCGGTAAAAATCGGTGAAGAAGTCTTTGTATTGGCCACTTTGCCAGATCAATCACAAAAAATTCCTTTGACCGGTAAAGTCATCTGGATTTCTCAAAAACAAAACGGTATCAAATTACAAGGTTTTGGTATGCAGTTAACGGGCGAAAAAGGTGTTTATTACAAATCAGAAGCTGAAAAGTTGCTGGTAGGTATTAAGTCTGAGGGTCGAACTAGTTACACTATGTAGCTGTTTAACCGCTTTAGGATTTTACCGTGTTTGTAGATACTCACTGCCATTTAACCTTGCTGGATTTAACGCCATATGATGGTGATTTAGATCTGGCACTAGCACAGGCGCGTGAAGCGGGTGTATCCAAATTCATGAGTATCTCGGTTGATCTGGATGACCATATCGAGCTTGCCAAAATTGCATCACGTCATGCTGATGTTGGATACAGTGTCGGAGTTCATCCCTGTGAAGACCCTGCGACAATGGCACGCGCGACCACGGATTATTTAATTGAACTGGCTCAGCCCGAAAAAGTTTGGGCGATTGGTGAAACAGGCTTGGATTATTTTCATAGCACTGATTTCGTTGCCGAACAAAAACAATGTTTTGCCCGTCATATCCATGCCTCTCAGGCAGTGAAAAAACCGGTAGTGGTGCATACCCGCTCAGCCAAGCATGATACGGTAGATATTATTCGTGCTGAAAAATCGACGCATGGCATTCTGCATTGTTTTACCGAAGACTGGGAAACTGCCAAGGCAGTGCTAGACTGCGGTTATTACGTGTCATTTTCAGGAATTGTTTCTTTTAAAAATGCGCAAGATTTGCGTGATGTGGCAAAGCAGGTTCCACTTGATCGCGTCCTGATTGAGACGGATAGTCCTTACTTGGCACCGATGCCCTATAGAGGAAAGTCTAATGAACCAAAATACGTTCCCTATGTAGCCAAAGCCTTAAGTGATGTATATGATAAGTCAGTTGAGGAAATTGCTTTTATTACCATGCAAAACTTTGAAAACCTCCTCAATTTAAAGTAAATAATTCGAATTGATACAAGCGCATAAGAGAGTTACAGGGTGAAGATGGATCGTCAGGCTCAGTTTCGAGCAAGAGAAGCGTTGATTTTTCAGGTTGCAGAGCAACTGTTATTAGAAAATGGCGAATCAGGGATGACGCTTGATGCGTTGGCAGCAGAACTCGATCTTGCCAAAGGGACTTTATATAAACATTTCCAAAGTAAAGATGAACTCTACATGCTTCTTATTATTCGTAATGAGAAGATGTTGCTCGAGATGATTAAGGATGAAGAGAAAGCCTTTGCAGAGCATTTGGCTTTCTTTATGTTGCATCATTTACATCATCCGGAACGTACCGTGCTGTTCCATCAAATTGAAGAACGTCTTTCTACTACCGGTGTGGGTATTCATCATTTGTTCAGTGAGCTGTATCAGATAAGAAAGCAGCGCTTACGGATTATTTTCCGTATGACTGAAAGTTATTTAGACAGCATTCAAAGCAACATGTCTGTACGTGATTATTTGGCTTCAATTTGGGCTTTAACGCACGGTGCAGCAGCCATTTTGAATTCTAGTTTTTATCAGCGTTATTTGGGTTCACGCGATACATTGCGTGTGGCTTATATTGATCAGGCCTTGGCGATGCCGAAACAAACCCGTTCTACGGAACAATTTGCCTAAAGGTCTACCATGAAGCCAACAGCATTATCATCAATTCGCGGTTTTACCTTAATAGAGTTGATGGTGGTGATTGTGATTATGGCGATCATGGCCTCTTTAATTTTAACCAATATCAATGGCGTTGATCAGCGTAAAGCCATGCAGGCACGGGAAGTGTTTATTATGGATTTACGCAGGATTAATCGTGAAGCAAATGATCAGGCACGCATTTTTGCGCTTGATGTTCAAGCTGCAACTGATGTATCGCCATTTCGTTATGCTGTGGTTGAATATTTGGTGCCATCCCTTCAGGCTACACAGAATTCAGTCCTTAATGAAAATAAAAAATGGCAAGATTATTCAGAATTCCCTCAGCGAGCTTTGCCTGAGCATGTTTCCTTCAATATGCAAGCTCTAGATCAGGCATATGAAAATGCCAATAATGATGATTTACTGAGTACGAATGCACCCAAATTACTGTGGTTAGGTAATGGTGAAGCGAAACCGGTACGGATCCAGTTTTATTTCGAGCAACGTCCCATTGGTGAAGAAATCGAGATTGATCATTTAGGTAAAATCAATGAAAGCTAGATCATCCAAGCATAGGTTTTGGTCTTGCGCAGCGGTGAAACAGCGTTTCACTCATCGCTGCTCAGGTTTTACATTGTTGGAAGTGATGGTTGCGTTGGCTATTTTTGCCACAGCTGCAATCGCTTTCACCAAAGTGGCGATGCAATATACGCAAGCGACATCAAATGCAATTTTACGCACCAAAGCGCAATTTGTGGCTTTAAATGAAATCGCAATAATGGAAATTAATCAGGAGTGGTTACAAGGTACCCAGTCCAAACAGCTTACCCAGCAAGGGGAAAGCTGGCAAATTGATAAATCTGCACAATCGACGATTAGTCCGAATGTACAGCGTATTGAAGTACAAGTTAGTTTGTTTAATGCTGAATCGGGTAAAGTCGAGTCAGGCATTACAAATCTGGTTTTCTTTAACTATAAGGCCAAAGTTTGATGCAAGCGAAAAATAAAAAAAATCAAACTTTACACTCACAGAATCGCTCATCAAGTACAGCTTTAGGACTTGCTGCACCTTCGGGTGTCACTCGAGTAAAGCCTGCCTCAGGCTTTACTTTGGTTGAATTATTAGTTGCGATTGCGATATTTGCGGTACTTTCGGCACTGGGTTGGAAAGTTTTTGATTATCTGATCAAAGTCAAAGAGCGTAATACCGAACATGAAATTAATTTGGGTCAGCTTCAGGAAGCCTATCAACAAATTCTACGCGATACGGTTCAGGCAGTGCCACTGACTGCGAATATAAATAGCGATATTCAACCCGCTTTGGTGTTGCAAAATGGCCGCTTTAATTTTAGTAAAACCGGAGTGACTGACCCTTTGCAGCAAGGCATTTCACCGGATGAACGTGTTGAATACCAATATCGCGCAGATGAAAAAAAACTCTATCGTTTGAAATACCGTAATTTAAACAGCAGCGGACGCGATCAACCTGAATCCAGTGTATTGTTAAATGATGTAAGTCAGTTTGAAATTGTGGTGCTGAATCCGAATGAGTCAACTTCATGGCCGGATGCACAAGGGCATCTAAATGATGCCACGCAAAAGCAAGTATTACCCAAGGGCATTAAAATTAAATTGATGGTCAAAGACGTTGCTTATGAATGGATTTTTAGTCTATTAAACACGGACTATTTAAAACCGCAGAACAATAATAAAAATAATAATTCTAATAATCCCACTTAGCCAAGTCTAAAGAGATTGAACATGAAACAGCAGCAGGGTATTGCCTTAATAACGATCTTGGTCATGGTCGCATTAGCAACAATTCTGGCTGCGACGATTGCTAAAAGGCAGGCCAATACTGCTGAAAATACTGCATATTTAATGCGTCAAAATCAATCCTTGCTGTATGCCAAAAGTGCAGAAGCCTTTTTTTCAGAACTTTTGGTCGATGATGCTGAAAATGCAGGTGAAGTAGATCATCTGCAAGAAAATTGGGCCAAACCGATGCCAGCTTTTCCGGTGGAAGATGGCTTTGTATCGGGAACTTTACAGGATGAATCAGGCAAATTTAATTTAAACAGTTTGGTCAATAATGACGGTACAGCGAATCCTCAGGCAAAAGCCTGGTTTGAAAAACTTTTAGTGCGTGTAGGATTGCCTGAAAAATTGAGTGAAGCTGTGATTGATTGGCAAGATGCCGATGATGAAACAGTGGGTGCCATGGGAGCAGAGGCTAGCTACTATCAAGGCTTGCCCCAAGGCTATTTGCCTTCCAATAATAAATTTCATAGCATAGAGCAACTTAAATTGGTGCGTGGCTTTGAAGGTCAAAAATATCTGCAAATTGCAAATTATGTCAGTGCATCACCGACATCTGACAGTAAAGTGAATATCAATACTGCACCTGCAATGCTGCTGGCGAGTCTTGATCCCAAATTGGATGTCAACGCAGTTCAACAAGTCTTGCAACAACGTCAAGAAAAGTTGGAGTATTTTTCCAATATTAATGATCTTTGGGCTATTGAACCTTTTACTCAGGTTAACCCTGATATTCGTCAAGAAGTGAATGATTTGCTGGGTGTGCAATCCAATTATTTTAAAGCCAGAATTGAAGTGTTGTTAAGTGAGCGTAAACGTCAGTTTAGTAGTGATCTGGTGCGTAAAGATAAAACTGTGTATGTGGTATACCGTAGTATGGCGCCATTTTAATTATATAAACCAACAAGCTGAAATATAATCAAGCTTATTACCCCCCTCTGGGCAGCCTATGTTTTAACAATTGTGTTGAACAGTAAAATTAATGCGCAGACTTTCACTTTTGCTTTATAATCAAATTCAATTCACATAATTTGATTGCATCCCGGCACATGTTAATTCGTAAGTTATTTAAGTTTGAAAATGCTCATATTGTGCGCAACTGCACATCGGATCGCTGTAAGCGCTCTATTCATGGCCATAGTTATAAAGTTGAGTTATTGCTTAAGGCTTCGAAGCTAGATCATGGTCAAATGGTGTATGACTTCGGATTGTTGAAAGGCGTAATCAAAGATATTTTTGACAGTTTTGATCATGCCATTTGTTTTTGGCAGCATGATGATGCTGAATATATTGAGGCTTGCAAGAAGTTTAGTGCACGTTGGGTATCTTTACCAGTTTCTCCTTCAGCTGAGCAATTTTCACGTATTTTCTTCTACTTGGCACAACAGGTACTTGCATCCACTGAAACTCAAAATGGGGAAGGTGATGTAGAAGTTTACTCAGTGATTGTGCATGAAACAGATACAGGTTATGCACAAAGCTTTGCAGAAGATATTGAAAATGAGCAAATGGGTGTGCTGAGTCTTGAGAAAATTGTATTCTCTGAGCAGGTTCAAGCCGAATGGGCGGACACCGCCATGTATGAAAAATTAAAACAAGGAATTAAATTCCAAAACCCGAATGTTGATCTTCAGGTAAAAATCTAAAGATTATTTCATCAATGGGTATATTGATAAAAGGATTAGGAAGCAGGTATGTCTTTAACGGAACAACAGCAAGCTCAACTAGATAAAATTCAGTTAGATGCAAGTTGGAAAGAGGCTTTAAGTGATTTTTTACTGAGCCCCAAAATGGATGATTTAAAGCAGTTTTTGATGGCTGAAAAACATGCGGACAAAGTGATTTATCCCCCTAGTTCGCTGATTTTTAATGCACTGAATACAACCCCCTTAAACCGTGTGAAAGTCGTTATTTTAGGGCAAGATCCTTATCATGGGCCCAATCAGGCCCATGGATTAAGTTTTTCCGTGCAAAAGGGGCTTGCATTACCGCCGTCTTTACGTAATATTTTTCATGAGTTGAATACCGATCTGGGAGTTCCTGTTTCTAAACATGGTGACTTAACCCGTTGGGCTGAACAAGGTATATTATTGCTGAATGCAGTTTTAACTGTTGAAGCAGGTCAACCCACTTCACATCAAAAACAGGGATGGGAAGATTTTACCGATCATGTTATTGATGTATTAAATGAGCAGTGTGAGCATATTGTGTTTATCCTATGGGGCGCATATGCTCAACGTAAAGGTCAACGGATCGATCCAAATAAACACCTGATTTTAAAAGCTGCACATCCATCACCTCTGGCAGCAAACCGTGGTGGATTTTTTGGCTGTAAAGTATTTTCTAAAGCAAATAATTATCTGAAACAAAATGGCATTGAGCCGATAAATTGGCAGCTGGACGCATGACACAATCTCCTGAATTAAAAAATTATCATCCCGATCTCATTGTAGAAGAAGCAAGAAATGGCTGGCGCGTTGTTCGCCTGAACCGTCCAAAATCTCTGCATGCGCTGGATGAATCCATCGTAACTTCATTATTGGAAGTCTTTCAAGATTTTCAGCATGATGATGCTGTCAAAGCGATTTGGCTGGATTCAACTACACCAAAAGCATTTTGTGCGGGTGGGGATGTACGTAAACTTCGTCAATTAGTAATTAATGGTGAAGTTGAGACGGCAAATAAATTCTTTGAACAAGAATATGCTTTAGATTTATTGTTGCATAACTATACTAAGCCGATACTTATTTGGGGTGAGGGTTATGTGATGGGCGGAGGGCTGGGCTTATTCATGGCTGCGCCTTTCAGATTGGTTACCCCTTATTCACGTTTAGCCATGCCGGAAATTAATATCGGTTTATATCCGGATGTCGGGGCAACCCGGTTCTTGGCGGATCGTGGCGCAATTGGATTATTTACGGGTTTAACCGGTTCAATCATGACTGCAGCCGGTGCTTACGGCATTGGTTGGGCGACGCATATTTGTGATGCACAGCGTGATAATGTGCTGGAAACAGTCATTAATATTGATTGGGGTCATTATCCAGCCGGTGATTTTCGTGCCATTGATGACACCTTAAATAGTATGCATCGTCCAGTGGGCCCGGGACCATTACAAAACTCATTGGATGTGATTCAGAGTGTTTGCCGTGGTGTGAACTTTGAGCATGACTATGAAGCGATTATTGGTTTGAGTGATGCGCGTAGTGACTGGTTACGTCAGGCGAGTGAAAACTTGCAAAAAGGTTCACCTACCACTGCTGCGTTAACATGGTTGTTGTGGCAATGGGGCAAACAGGTTCATTCTTGGAATGAAATTTTTGAACTTGAGACGGAAATTTCGGATTGGAAGATTCGGCATCCAGATTTCGTAGAAGGTGTTCGCGCACGTTTGGTCGATAAAGACCTCTCTCCAGAATGGACCAAAGGTACGGATTTCTCCCTGAAAGCAATTTTGTCTGCTTGTCCACCTGTGACCAAAAATGAGAGCTGGAATAATCTATTGAAACACTATGGTGTGATCGGTTAACAATGACTGATGCAACACAATTGACGGATGAGTACTGGATGCAGTTTGCTTGTGAGCAAGCTGCTATTGCAGCCTCGAAACAAGAGATTCCTGTCGGTGCGATTATTGTCAGTCAGAATCAAATTATTGGCGCAGGCTACAATGCGCCAATTTCTTTGAATGATCCCACTGCACATGCAGAAGTTCAGGCCTTGCGTCAAGCTTGCTCCAATCTTAATAACTACCGTCTTCCGGAAGATTCGGTTCTTTATGTGACTTTGGAGCCTTGTACTATGTGTGTCGGGGCTTTAATTCATGCACGTGTAGCTAAAGTGGTGTTTGGTGCAACCGAACCCAAAGCGGGTTCCTTGATCAGTGCAAGAAAGTTATTTGAAACAGGGTATTATAATCATCAGTTTGATGTTGAAGCTGGATGCTTAAATGAGCAATGTTCCAAACAGCTGAGTGATTTTTTTAAAATGCGTCGTGAGCAAAAACGACTGCAGCGATTACAAGAAAAGTCTTTAAATGATCAGAATTATTAATAAATAATGTAAAATGGAATGACAATAAGTATTGTCAAATAAAATTTAGGATTAAGTCATGAATTCCATTCAGATAAAAAAAGAATTTAACGCACCCATTGAGCAAGTTTTTGATTTGTTGTCAAAACACTCCACTTATAATGTCGCTTTCGCACCGATTCAGGTAGAACGCATTAAAGACTCCGCAGATCCTGAACGTCCCGATGGTATTGGTTCAGTGCGTCGTATGGGTTTTGGTCCATTAAAACTGCTGCAAGAGCAAATTACCTTGCTTGAACCTAATCAGCGTATCGAATACCAGATTATTAAAAATCCTTTAGTGAAACATCATTTAGGGATTATTGAGTTTGAAGCAAAAGATGCTGACAAAACTTTAGTGACCTACACCATTGAATTACAGGCGCGAGCACCTTTTGTAAGTAAATTAATCCTTGCACAGCTTAAATCTGCGATTAAACTAGGTTTTTCAAAATTAGCTAAAACTGTATAGCGTAAAGTGGAAAATTAATGACAGTTCAAATTATTACTATCGATGGTCCAAGTGGTTCTGGAAAGGGTACACTTGCGGCTAAACTGGCCGCACACTATCAATTTCATTTACTGGATTCCGGTGCTTTATATCGTTTGCTGGGGCTGTCATTACATCAACAAGACTTGTTAGATTGTCTGGATTCAGCACTGGATCAGTGCATTAAAATTGCAACAAATTTAGACATAAAGTTTGTTACAAATGAAACGGGTACTCAAGTTCAACTTGAAGGTGAAGATGTGACTCAAACCATTCGTACTGAACGCGTGGGTGAGTTTGCTTCAAAAGTTGCTGCAATTCCTGAACTTAGAGCAGCTCTTTTAGAGCGTCAACGTGCTTTCGCGCAAGAACCGGGCTTGGTTGCAGATGGCCGCGACATGGCGACTTCTATTTTTCCTGAGGCTCAAGCCAAGATTTACCTGACTGCTTCGGCTGAATCGCGAGCAGCGCGACGTGTAAAGCAGTTGCAGGGTATGGGGCTAGATGTTAAAATAAACGACATTTTAGCTAATATACAAGCTCGAGACAAACGAGATATGGAACGCACAGTCGCTCCACTCAAGCCAGCAGCAGATGCATATATCATTGATAGTTCAGAATTGGGCATCGATGAGGTATTCCAGTTGATGACCAATTTTGTCGAAAAGCAATTAGCCAATTAAAGAATTTTCAGCCAAAGCATAGCTAGATCAGTTTATTACGGACTATGTGGAAGCTTTATTAAACCGGCCTTGTCTGATCCAAGACCGCTGAACTTTATCAGGTATATCATGACCGAATCTTTTGCAGCCCTCTTTGAAGAAAGCGTATTAAATTTCAACGTTGAAAAGGGTGCTGTCATCCAAGGCGTTGTTGTAAGCATCGACTCTGACTGGGTAACAGTTGACACTGGCCTTAAATCAGAAGGTATTGTTGACCGCGCTGAATTCTTAAATGACCAACGTGAACTTGAAGTTCAAGTTGGTGATACTGTTGATGTTGTTGTTGAAGCTCTTGACAACGGTATGGGTCAAACAGTTCTTTCACGCGAAAAAGCAAAACGCGCTGAAACTTGGACTAAACTTGAAAAAATCTTTGAAGACGGCGAAATCGTTACTGGTGTTATCTCTGGTAAGGTTAAAGGCGGTTTCACTGTTGACATCGGTCCAGTTCGTGCGTTCCTTCCAGGTTCTTTGGTAGACACTCGTCCTATTCGTGATACTACTCACTTAGAAGGTAAAGAGTTAGAATTCAAAGTAATCAAACTTGACGCTAAACGTAACAACGTTGTTGTTTCACGTCGTGCGGTAATGGAAGCTGAATCTTCAGCTGACCGTGAAGCTCTTCTTGCTCAGCTTGAAGAAGGTCAAACAGTTACAGGTACTATCAAGAACCTTACTGATTACGGCGCATTCGTTGACCTTGGCGGTATCGATGGTCTACTTCACATCACTGATATGGCTTGGAAACGCATCAAGCATCCTTCAGAAGTTGTTGAAGTGGGTCAAGAAGTTACTGTTAAAGTACTTAAATTTGACCGTGAACGTAACCGCGTATCTTTAGGCCTTAAACAATTAGGCGAAGATCCATGGTTAGCAATCATGAACCGTTACCCTAAAGGTTCAATCGTTAAAGCTCGCGTAACTAACCTTACTGATTACGGTTGTTTCGCTGAAATTGCTGAAGGCGTTGAAGGTTTAGTACACGTTTCAGAAATGGATCACACTAACAAAAACATCCACCCATCTAAAGTTGTTCAGATTGGTGACGAAGTTGATGTTATGGTTCTTGAAGTTGATGAAGAACGTCGTCGTATTTCTCTTGGTATCAAACAAACTCGTGCTAATCCATGGGAAGAGTTTGCTAAAGACCACGACAAAGGCGAAAAAGTTTCTGGTACGATCAAATCTATCACTGACTTTGGTATCTTCATCGGTTTACCAGGCGGTATCGATGGTCTAGTTCACTTATCTGATATTTCTTGGAACGAACAAGGCGAAGAAGCTATCCGTCGTTACAAGAAAGGTGACACTGTTGAAGCGGTTATCTTGTCTGTAGATGCTGAAGGCAACCGTATCAGCCTTGGTATCAAACAAATGAACAACGATCCGTTCAATGATTTCTTGGCAACTAACGAACGCGGTGCTTTGGTTAAAGGTACTGTGACTGCTGTTGACGCTAAAGGCGCAACTGTTAAGTTAGCTGACGAAGTTGAAGCATCTCTTAAAGCTTCTGAAATTAACCGCGATCGCGTTGAAGATGCAACTAAATTCTTGGAAGTTGGTCAAGAAGTTGAAGCTAAAATCATTAATGTAGATCGTAAATCACGCTCTATCAACTTGTCTATCAAAGCGAAAGACGAAGCTGAAGAGAAAGAAGCAGTTGCTAGCTTGAAAACAGCAACACCTACTTCAGAAAATGGTCCTAAGACTATTGGTGATTTGATCAAAGCTCAAATGGGTAACTAAGTAGGCGTTAAAATGTATTGTTAATGTAAGTTAACTAATACTTTTTACACAAATACTGTAAACGGTAGCGTAGTATTAACTTATTGCGCTACCGTTTTGTATTTAAACACGTTATTATCGGATCATCTACAAAGTAGCTTGATAATTAAAGAGGTCGCAGATGACTACGGAAGCGTTAAATAAGTCTGACTTAATAGAGCGAATTTCCCTTAAAAATCCACACTTAGCAGAACCTTTAGTCGAAGAAGCTGTTAAAATCATGATTGATCAAATGATAGCTGCATTATCATCTGATAATCGGATTGAAATTCGTGGTTTTGGCAGTTTTGCTTTGCATCACCGTGATCCACGTGTGGGGCGTAATCCTAAAACAGGAAAGTCTGTTGAAGTTGCTGCAAAAGCAGTTCCACACTTTAAACCTGGTAAGGCATTACGTGATGCAGTAAACGAATCTGCAGAGTAATAAAAAATTCCAAAAAGGGGTATTTATGCGTTACGTACTGGTTGCTTTGCTAATTGTACTGTTTGGCTATTCACTGGCTTTGGTTTTACAAAATGGTACTGAGCTAAGTGTAGATCTGTTATTTACCCAAGTTCCTGCTATGCGTTTAGGTTTATTGTTATTACTCACTTTAGCTTTAGGTCTGGCGTTGGGTTTATTATTAGGTGTGCAAATTTTCCGAGTATTTCAAAATAATTGGGAAATTAAACGATTGCGTAAAGACATTGAACATCTTCGGAAAGAGCAAATTCAAACTGCTCAATTGGCTGCTGCTGAAGCTGCAGCTCATACTAGGCATGAAAAAACTGTATTAGATATTACCAACGAAAATAAAAGCCCATTATAATGGGCTTTCTTTTTTCCTGACTGAAGGTAAATTCTCTTGAGTATCATTGTTGCCCTGGATGCTAAAAGCCAATATGACGCGTTAACCATTGCAGAGCAATTAGACCCTGCATTATGTCGAGTAAAAGTTGGTAAAGAGTTATTTACCCATGAAGGTCCAAGTGTAGTTAAGGCACTGCAGGACAAAGGCTTTGAAGTGTTCCTCGATTTGAAGTTCCATGATATTCCAAATACCACGGCCCAAGCTGTTTGTGCAGCAGCCGATTTGGGTGTATGGATGGTGAATGTACACGCATCAGGTGGTCGTAAAATGATGGAAACCTGTGCAGAGCGTTTAAAAGCAGGGAAGTACCAAACTCAATTGATTGCTGTGACTGTATTGACTTCTATGGGGCGTGATGACTTAAAGGATATCGGTTTAGATATTGAACCCTTTGAACAGGTAAAACGCCTTGCTAAGCTCACTCAAGACAGTGGCTTAGATGGAGTGGTGTGTTCTGCACAAGAAGCCAAAATGCTTCGTGAAACATTGGGTCAAGATTTTGCTTTAGTTACTCCAGGTATTCGTCCAGCAGGTTCAAATGCAGATGATCAAAAACGTATTGTGACTCCCCAGCAAGCGATGCTGGATGGTTCAACACATTTGGTGATTGGTCGTCCGATTACTCAATCAGAAAATCCGAGCCAGACTTTGAAAGATATTTTGGCGACAATGTAATCTGAATTTGATGTATTCAAAAGCCGACTTAATGTCGGCTTTTTTGTTTTAATGCTTTTAAATCTTACCTAACGCTCCTTTTCCAAAGGAGGAGGATAATCCCTAAATGGAAGTGAAGGATTTAGTCAGATTTATTTATAAAGCAGCCAACACACTCACTAGAATCGGTGCAAGTATAGAAAGAATAAAGCCACTGACCATGGCATGCGGAATAAACTCATTGCCACAAGCTTGTTTAACCATAGGGAGGGTGACGTCCATTGCAGTTGCTGCAGCGGATGAAATCGCAGAACGTGGATAACGCCAACCAATGCTATACATCAGTACAATCGCAATAATTTCTCTGAATAAATCATTCATTAATGCAATGCTGCCAAGCTCGGCGCTTTTTAATTCAGTCACGACAATGCCGGTCATGGAATAAAAACCATAACCTTGCGACAGCATAATCAGATCTTTTAAGCTGATATCTTTCACAATTGCTGCGGTAAAAAATGCACCGGCTAATGAACCGAAAATACAGCCAATTGGTACAAGCATGATTTTCCAGTTCAGCCATGAGCGATCGAGCGGGGAATATGCTAAATCCAAACCAATCAAGAACATGAAAATGAGTAGGAGATTCCAGGTGCTCACATGCAAGTTGTAATCAAAATGATTAAATATTTCAGCTAGTCCATAGCCTAATGCGAGTGCAATAAAAGCATAACTAATGTTAAGCAGCGATTTAACCAATAACTCTGCGGATACTTTACCTTGTGCTGGTTGATAGCCAATACTTTTAAACAGGATATAGCAGCACAGAAAAGCACCGAGTGAGGTTGCAATCGAGAGTATGAGTGCATTGGATAAAATTTGCAGTGGGCTGCTTATGCTGTGTAGTGTTTGAGAAAATTCAATCGCGATGGCAATCAGGAGTATGTAAGTAAAATAGGGCAGAACTTTAAAAGCTAAACTTTCTAACCATTGAGGAAGTTTACGTGCAAGAACGAATCCAAGGAATAAGCAGAGAAGAAGTTGAATGATCAACCAGAGCGATTGCATAGAAAAAGTCGGCAGGTGAAAAGACACCTGCGTATTATGGCCATTAATTATTTAGGCTGCACGACTTCCCGAGGTTTTATTTAGCAAACGGTAATCAGCTGGATTAAGTTTTTGCGTTTTTAACCAATATTTCCATGTATAAGTAGGCCAAAGTGCAAAGTTTTTACCGCCATCTTGCTGATACCAGCTCACACATCCAGATTGCCAAACAGTTCCATTTAGCAGACTTTGCACCTCTGCATTGAATTGGTCTTGGACTTGGGTTTTCACCACAATGGCATGGCTATGGGTGTGTTCAACCAATTGAATCATTTGTAATATGTAATTGATCTGTGACTCGATCATAAAGATCACCGAGTTATGTGCCAAAACTGTATTGGGTCCTAAAAGCTGGAAAAAATTTGGAAAACCTTTGGTGCAAATTCCATAAAAGCTTTCCGCACCATCATGCCAGGCTTCTCGTAAATCGAGACTATTTTCTCCGGTGCATTTAAATGATTTTAAATAGATACGTGGGTCGGTAATAAAGCCTGTTCCATAAATCAGGCAATCAATTGCACGTTCTTTGCCATCTTTGGTAATGAGGCTGTTGGCGGTGAGTTCTTGAATGTCATCGGTAACGAGTTCGACATTGCGCCGATTAAAGGTTGGGTAGTATTTATTGGACACTAAAATTCGCTTGCAACCCATAATGTAATTTGGTGTGAGTTTTTGCGCCAGGCTTTTATCTTTCACTTGATATTTAATGTAGGCTTCCGCGAGTTTCTGGGTGTATTTCATCACGGTTGGTTTAACAATAGGCACTACGCGTGATTCATTTGACCAATAGAGACGTGCACGATGCAACTTTCTAAACCAATCAAACTTATCGAACAGCTTTTTTTCCAAATTTGAATAATTACGTTCATCGCGTGGAATGACCCAAGCTGCGGTACGTTGAAACACATACAGTTGCTTCACTTTGGAGGCGATTTCAGGAATATATTGAATAGCGCTACCCCCCGTACCAATGGATGCAACATTTTTATTGCTGAGATCGTATTGATGATCCCATTGCGAGGAATGAAAAACTTTGCCCTGAAATTTTTCAATGCCTTTAATGTGTGGAATTTGCGGCACATGTAAAGGACCAGATGCGAAAACCACAAATTGTGCAATCAGGGTTTCATCATTATTTAATGTCAGTTTCCAGTCGCAACTTTGCTGATTATATTCTGCCGCCAAAACTTCACAGTTAAAGTGGCAGTATTTTTTTAAATCATAGTCGGTAATTAAGTCTTGTATATATTTAAAGATTTCAGGTGCTTCAGCATAGCGCTTTGACCAGTCACTTTTAGGGGCAAAAGAAAGTGAATACATATGTGATTGCACATCACAGGCTGCACCAGGATATTGGTTCTCACGCCAGGTACCACCGACATCATTGGCTTTTTCTAAAATGATAAAATCTTGAATATTATTTTGTAATAAACGAATGGCCATGGCCAAACCACCAAACCCTGCGCCAATAATGGCAACTTGAGTTTGCTGTGCTATTTGCTTGCTTTGAGTTACATCACGCATTTTTTATTTGCCTTATTGGTTTATTTTCATACAGAGTAACTGAATAGCAGATTTTGCAACATGATAGCCATGACAAAAAAATTGATAGATTCGGCAATTTGCAAGTATGGAATTTTATAGTAAAAATGGTGATATTCTTTTAATTAGAGAATGCGATGAAACGATCAATTCTTGGCTTGATGTATTTAATTCAAGGCATGCGTAGAGCAGGGATTGCAGTTGATCAAAAACTTCACAGTATTGGGCTGCGTGCTGATGCCTTGGATCCAGCTTCAATTATTCATCCGAGTTTAGAGTGGGATGTGCTAAAAGTTATTGGACAAGATGTTGCACCTGAAAAAGGTCTGTTTATTGGGCAGCATTATGCACTTGCTGGCTATGGCCCTTTGCTGATGCTGTTGGTGACCAGTGAAAATGTGCGTACAGTTTTAGAGCAAGGTATTTTATATCAATCTTTAACCCATCTAACCGGGGCTTTAAGCTTGAAATATACAGAACATAAAGTTGCTTTGTGCTATGCGCCACAAGATTTAAACAGTGATCTAGGTATACTGCGAGCGCAATGTGAAGTTTCAGGAACGCATAAATTCATTCAAGATCTTTATAAAATGATGGGATTAAACATTCCTCAAATCCATATTGAATTGCCATTTTTACGCCCAGAAAACCAAGAGTTCTTAAAAAACTATCATGATTACTATGGTTCAGACTTAGGATTTGGTTCAAAGTGTGCAGAATTCTGGTTTGATGATGCAGTACTGAATGTTCAGATTCCATCTGCAGATAAAATGACTTTTAAGATTTATGAAAGCAAATGTATGGCTGAATTAGAGCGCTTAAAAGTAGATGAACAAATTCCTTCATTGGTGCAACGGGTGCAAGATTATTTGGAACTACAGCAAGGTGTGATGCCAACGATGGCGGAAACGGCACAAGCTTTACAAATTCCAGAACGTACCTTGCGTCATCAATTGCAGCAATTACAAAGCAGTTATAAACAAATACGTGAACAACTGATTAAAGACAAGGCGTTAAGGTTGATAGAGTATAAAGAATATTCCATTGAAATGATTGCAGAGTTACTGGGCTATTCAGAGCCGGCAGCTTTTAATCATGCTTTTAAAAGATGGTTCGGACATAGTCCACGCCAGTACTTTAAATAGCCTAAGTCTATTAATGCCAAAGTGTTATATCTTCCCTCCCAAACTTCGCTATACTTTCAATAGCCTAAAATAGTATTCAATCATATGTCAGACTTAAACTCTAAGCACAGCACCGCCTTTATTCCTTTGTCACCTGCAGAACGTTATGCGCAAGCGATCTCTTCTGGTCAGTTCATGCCGGATGATGCACAGGCACAAGCTGTGCATGAGTTGGATCGTGTTTGGCAAGAATTATTGCAGCGATTCAAGGCATCGAAAAAAGCTTTCCGTCGATTCCGTCGCCAAACCTCTCCTAGAGGTGTGTATATGTGGGGCGGTGTAGGCCGTGGGAAAACCTGGTTAATGGATCAGTTTTTTGATTCAATTCCTTTTCGCCGCAAAATGCGCATGCATTTCCATCATTTTATGCAGCATGTGCATCGTGAATTAAACAAATTATCCGGACAGCGTAATCCACTTGAGTTGGTGGCTGATCAAATTTATAAAGAAGCCGTTGTGATTTGCTTTGATGAATTCTTTGTATCCAACGTAACAGATGCGATGATTCTAAGTGAATTGTTCCAAAAATTATTTGAGCGCGGGATTACACTGGTTGCAACATCTAACATTGCTCCAGACGGTCTGTATAAAAACGGGATTCATCGTGACCGTTTTATTCCCACCATTGAGATGGTGAAAAAGCACTGTGTAATTTTAAATGTCGATGCAGGAGTGGATTATCGTTTACGAGTACTTAAACAGGCACAATTGTTTAAATCTCCCCTAACGCATGATCATAGAAACTGGATCGCCCAGCGTTTTACAGCTTTGACCCAAACGCAAAAAATTTCTCAAGAGCCGATTATTATCAATAACCGTATTGTGGAAACAGTCGGACATACTGAAGACGTTTTATGGTGTGAATTTTCAGAGTTGTGTTTCAAACCGCGTAGTCCGGCAGACTTTATTGAAATCGCCAATATCTATAACACCGTGCTGGTGAGTAACGTTCCGCATTTAACAGACTACTTGTCAGAAGGCGCACGTCGTTTTATTTATCTGGTCGATGAGTTTTATGATCGTGGGGTAAAACTGTTATTAACTTCTGAAGATTCGATTATTGATATTTATCAGGGTGAAAAATTAGCCTTTGAAATTGAACGCACGCGTTCACGTTTACTGGAAATGCAGTCCGATGAGTATCTGAATGCGGAACACAAGCTTATACAGAATATAGAATCATCAACGAATTAAAAACAGGCGCCAGAAATGGCGCTTTTTTATTGCTAAAAAATATATGCTTAGTCGACGTTTAAGACTGGTCATTGTTTAATCTTTGCTCTATAACTATACCAATGTCGGGTTTAACTGCTATTTTTATACATAAATCTGCACTTAAGTCTAATTTCGACATTTCAAAAACTTTATAAACTGTAAAAAGGTATTCAAGTTGATGATGACACTGCATTTGTGAGCTATATTTTATTTAATAATATGCACATTTATTTTATAAAAAATGATCACTATTTAGCAATGTGATAGTACTATTCAGCTAGATTTAAATCGGTATACTAGAATCTCTTGTTATAAAAAGTAGCAATATCAGGAAAGACAATGACTGCACGTATTCAAAAAGGCAAGTTAGCGATTGCTAAAGAACTCTACGATTTCATCGAAAATGAAGCATTACCAGGTTCTGGTTTAGACAGCGAAACATACTGGAAAAACTTCGAGCAAGTCGTTGTTGATCTTAGTCCCAAGAATAAGGCGCTTTTGGCTAAGCGTGAAGATCTTCAGGCTAAAATTGATGAATGGCACCGCAACAACAAATTTGAATTAGAAGCTTACAAAGCTTTCCTTACAGAAATTGGCTACTTATTACCAGAAGTAGAAGATTTCAAAATCAGCACAGAAAATGTCGACGAAGAAATCGCGCTTTTGGCTGGTCCACAACTTGTAGTACCTGTACGTAATGCACGTTATTGCTTGAACGCGGCAAATGCGCGTTGGGGTTCTTTATACGATGCACTTTACGGTTTTGACGTGATCCCTGAAGAAGATGGCGCGGAAAAAGGTAAGGGCTATAACCCAGTACGTGGCGAAAAAGTAATTGCATTCGCGAAAAACTTCTTAAATGAAAATTTCCCGTTGGCAAATGGTTCACATGCAGATGTAACGCAATATACAGTAGAACACAATGGCCTGGTTGTGACTTTAAAAGATGGTTCTACCACCACTTTAGCGCATCCGGCTCAATTCGTTGGTTATAACGGCGAAGCTGCGGCACCGACTGAAATCGTATTTAAAAATAATGGATTGCATGTCATTGTTGAAATTGATGCAACCAGTCCGATTGGTCAAACAGATGCCGCTGGCGTTAAAGACTTAGTGCTTGAAGCAGCTGTAACTACGATTCAAGATTTAGAAGATTCGATTGCTGCAGTAGATGCAGAAGAAAAAGTAGAAGGCTACCGTAACTGGTTGGGCTTGATGCGTGGTACGCTCGAAGAATCAATCGAGAAAAATGGCAAAACTGTTACTCGTGCATTGAACAAAGACCGTCCGCATAAAAACCTGATTGGTGGCGTGACCTCTATTCATGGTCGTTCACTCATGCTTCTTCGTAATGTGGGTCATCTAATGACCAATCCAGCCATTCTTGTAGATGGTGCGGAAATTTATGAAGGCATTATGGATGCGTTGGTTACACCATTGTTGTCTTTTGCAGACATTAAAGGTGAAAACGAAATCAAGAACTCGCGTAAAGGTTCTATGTATATCGTTAAACCAAAAATGCATGGTCCTGAAGAAGTTGCTTTTGCAGTTGAACTGTTTGAGCGTGCTGAACAAGCATTAGGTTTACCTGCTAAAACGCTTAAAATCGGTATCATGGATGAAGAGCGTCGTACTTCGGTAAACTTGAAAAACTGTATCGCTCAAGCGAAAGACCGTACCATCTTCATTAACACAGGTTTCATGGACCGTACCGGTGACGAAATCCATACCTTCATGGAAGCGGGTCCTTTCGTTCGTAAAGGCGAAGTAAAAGGCCAAATCTGGTTCCCTGCGTATGAAAACCGTAACGTGATGATTGGTCTTCAGGCTGGCTTACGTGGTAAAGCACAAATTGGTAAGGGCATGTGGCCAAAACCAGACATGCTGCTCGACATGTATAAAACTAAAACTGAACATCCAGAAGCGGGTGCAAGCTGTGCATGGGTGCCATCACCAGCAGGTGCGGTGATTCATGCGATTCATTACCATCAAATTAATGTTGCAAAGCGTCAGCAAGAGTTGCTTGCGACTGAAGCATTGCCACTTGATGATTTATTGACACCTCCATTGGCTAAAGACACTAACTGGTCTGAAGACGAAAAGACCAAAGAGCTTGAAAATAACTGTCAGGGTATCTTGGGCTATGTAGTTCGTTGGGTTGATTTGGGCGTAGGTTGTTCTAAAGTTCTCGATATCAACAACGTTGGTTTGATGGAAGACCGTGCAACTTTACGTATCTCTTCACAACACGTTGCGAACTGGTTGCGTCACGGTATCGTTACGCGTGCCCAAGTTGAAGAAGTGATGCAGCGTATGGCGAAAATTGTGGATGAGCAGAATGCCAATGATCCACTTTACACGCCAATGTCGAATGACTTTGAAAACAACATTGCATTCCAAGCTGCATCTGATTTGATCTTTAAAGGTGGTCAACAGCCATCAGGTTATACTGAACCTCTATTGCATGCAGCACGTTTAAAGTTAAAAGGTTATACAGGCGATTAATCCCTGTTAACTGAATAAAAAAGCCTCCTTGTGAGGCTTTTTTTGTATATGATCGGCACATAATAACGGAGTATAAATCATGTATTTTTGGCGCACCGATCAACTGATTAAAGATTTGAAACAAAACAGCATTACCCAAGCCGAATTTAAAAATTATTATCTAATCAGCGGTATTTTGATTTTATTGAGTTTTTTTGTTTTAAGTCAGACTGGGGTGGATGAGCTTAAAATTAGTTTGGCTGGATTTGTCATCAATTTAGGCTTATTGATCAGCTGGATTAATGCTGCTTTCAAAGCCAATGGTGGTGAAAAAGGTCATGCATTCTTAAACCGTTTTATTGCGCTGTATTTACCGATTACCATCAAAATTACAATTTTTGCCATTGTGGGAATGATCTGTTATGAATTGATCTTTAACGTTTTTAAAGATCGATTTAATGACGCTGAACTTGCACATATTGATGCAATCGAAAGCGTCGTGGTTGACATAGCCACTTCATTTTTAATTTACTGGCGTATCTTTGTTGCCATCAAAAAAGTGAACAGTTGATTTTGATCAGGGAACAATCAAACCTCGCTTCGGGATATCTTTCCCAGTTATTCTGTTTGATTACACAGACAGATCAAAGGAATACTTCATTTCTTGGGAAAAAAATCTGGATTAGGAGGTTTTAGGGGCCAATGGAGTCTGGAAGCATTTAACTTTACAGATTGGCTGACGATTCCCAACGACCTAATACAGTCATACTTATACCGTTAAGGATATAATCGAATCAGTTTAATTTAATACCTATGCTATGTGCGCAAACTTCAAACCCTTGACACTCAAACAATTGCAGGATTTAAAGTTACCGGATATTCCTTTTGAATATCCGCAAGAAGTCTATCCGGGTTATGACTTGCCTTTATTGTTTAAATCACCACAAGGTTTTGAGTGGCGTAAAGTGATATTTGGTCTGGTGCCGAAATGGGCAGAAGATAAAACCATTGCATCTAAAACCTATAATGCACGCAATGAGACTTTATCTCAGAAACCAACCTTTAATAATGCTTTAATGAAATATAAGTTTGGTGTGATTCCTGTGGTCGAGTTTTACGAATCTAAGTATTTTGATCATAAGCCACAGCGTTGGGGTGTGCGTCGGAAGGATGGTCAAGCTGTTTTTATTGCCGCACTTTATGAAATTTGTAAGATTGGGGGTGAAGTAGTTCGTTCAGCCACTATGATTACAATGGACGCAATTGATCATCCCATGATGAAAGAATTTCATCAGCCGGGAAACATTAAACGCTCAGTGATTGTTATTCCTCACGAGCGTTTAGATGAATGGTTAAGTTGGAAATCTCCAGATATCCGATCATTTGTAGAAGGGTTTCCTGAAGATGAATTTGAATGTTCACATGTACCTAAAGCAAAAATTGAGAAAATAAGTCCTCAATTAAATTTTTTCGATTAAGCCGAGCTTAACGTGCTAAATTTTTGAAAATATGCTTGAGGCTTTCGATCATTTTTTCAATTTGTAATGGGGTCAAACCATCAAAAGATTGTTCCAAAACTACATTGGAGAGGTCATTAATCTTTTGGGTCATTTGTTGCCCTTTTTCAGTTAATAAAACTCGGGTAATTCGGGCATCATCTTCACATGAATAAGTGTCTACTAATCCTTCATCTTTCAGGCGATATACAATTTTGGTTGTGGTCGACATTTTAGAAATAATCATTTCAGAAAGATCGGACACACTTGCATGCGATTTCGATTTCAATGCAAGCAAAATACGGCGACGAGAATTGTCTAAACCATATTTTTTCAAGGCATGGTCGACATTCTGTACATGTTGAGCATGGACTTGACTAACCCAATAATATGGAAAATTATCTAAACTAAAATCTTCCACACAAGGTAGAAATTTACTATATTTTTTTGTCATTAATGTTTTTTCCTGATCTATTGTTGTAATTGTATTTTATTATTGTAACTATTTTTTGAGAAATTTTGAATCAAAATTATTTATAATACGTTTTATCGTTAAAGCAAAAAAAATACCTCCTCATTAAATTTCTTAGATGAAACTTCACTTAATGCGCTAGATTTTTGAAAATATGTCTAAGGCTTTCCATCATCTTTTCAATTTGTAATGGGGTTAAGCCTTCAAAAGATTGTTCTAAAACCACATTAGTGAGATCGTTAATTTTCTGGGTCATTTGTTGTCCTTTTTCCGTTAACACTACACGGGTAATTCGGGCATCATCTTCACATGAGTAAGTATCAACTAATCCTTCATCTTTTAGGCGATATACAATTTTGGTTGTGGTCGACATTTTAGAAATAATCATGTCAGAAAGATCGGACACACTTGCATGCGGTTTGGATTTTAAAGACAGCAAAATTCGTCGACGAGAATTATCTAAACCATATTTTTTTAAGACATGATCGACGTTTTGGACGTATTGAGCATGTACTTGGGTAACCCAATAATAGGGAAAATTATCTAAACTAAAATTTTCCATAGAAGGTAAAAATTTACTGAATTTTTTTGTCATGATAAAAGCTCCCCTAATTCATTGTTGTAATTGTAATTTTTCATTGAAGAACATTTTATTCTAAAGCCATTTAGATTCGCAATACATATTGAATTATTTTTATTGCTAATTAATATATATTAAGTTTTTCCTAATGCAATGGGAACTTATATTTATAAATTTCCTTATACGAATCAAGATTAAGCATGCTCATCTAGAAGGGATAGGCTGTAACTGTCTTGATCTTGATGAAGCCTAAGCATGCATACGACCTTAACTTGATATTGATCAAATTATAATTTAAGTGAAGATCACCATGTTCATAGTTAGTATTAGCAATGGTTTTCGACGTTTTATTGAAGGTTAATGCTTTTTCATTTGTCATAGTAAATAATCCTGTAAGTATTTTGATTGGATTAGGACTTATGCATCTAAGTTTGGCTATCGATTATTGAGATTGAATAATCTTGGCTGTATTTCATTCTAGTGAAAAAAATAGTTTTGAAAACTGATCTTTTTAACAAAAAATTTCTGATAGTTGCATCATAAGTCTAATAAAACGAAATTTTATCAATTAAATATTATGTTAAATTTCATAAAAACAATAACTTATATTGTGATATTTAATTTTTTTAATCATGCAAATGAGTTCTCCTATTTGATAGAGAAATCAAAAAATCAGACGAATAGATGAAATAAGTCACAAAATGGATGGGTGTTTTATACAGATTGGTATTTTTATGATTAAAAATATAAAAAATTAATTACAAATTTTGTAGATTGTGCATAATTAATTTATCTATTGTTGAACAGGGCATATTTATGGATCCGTCGCCGTGCAGATCTACGTTTATTTTTAACCAAATTCAGGGAATCGGAGATATAAACTAATGGAGTTTTTATTAGATCCTGGAATTTGGGTGGGTTTACTTACCCTGATTGTATTAGAAATCGTTTTAGGTATTGATAACCTAGTCTTTATTGCCATTTTGGCAGAAAAACTTCCTCCAGAACAACGTGATAAAGCACGTGTAATGGGTCTTTCCCTCGCTTTATTCATGCGTTTGGGTTTATTGTTTGCCATCTCTTGGTTAGTCACTTTGACTAAACCGCTCATTACAGTCTTTGATTGGACTTTCTCAGGTCGAGATCTCATTCTTTTATTTGGTGGTTTGTTTCTACTGTATAAAGCAGTAAGCGAATTGCATGAAAGAATGGAAGGGAAACCTGAAGTTAAAATTACAACGAATGTTGTTTATGCAAGTTTTACAGCAGTTGTAGCGCAAATTGTAGTGTTAGATGCTGTATTTTCTTTAGATTCAGTCATTACCGCCATTGGTATGGTCGACAACATCTATGTAATGATGGTAGCGATGATTGTGGCTATGGCCGTAATGTTACTTGCTTCCAAACCATTAACTGAATTTGTAAATCGTCATCCGACCGTAATTATTCTTTGTCTAAGCTTCTTACTATTAATTGGTATTAGTTTAATTGCCGAAGGTTTTGGTTTCCATATTCCAAAAGGCTATATCTACTCAGGTATTGGCGTTGCGATTGTGATTGAAGCTTTCAATCAGTTTACTCAGCGTAATACTACAAAGCATGAATCAAAGATTCCATTGCGCCACCGTACTGCGGATTCCATCTTGAGATTGATGGGCGGAAAAATGGAAACTGTCACTGACAGCGCTCAGCACTTTGAAGCTCAAGAAGCTTTTGCCGATGAAGAACGTTATATGATTGGTGGGGTATTAACCCTGGCAGAGAGGTCAGTCGCTTCAATCATGACCCCGCGAAATCAAATTTCTTGGGTAGACCTTGATGATGCGCCTGAACAAATTCGTGAACAGGTGCTCGCTGTACCGCATAGCTTATTTCCAGTTTGTCGCGGCAGCTTGGATAAGGTCTTGAGTGTGGTTCGTGCCAAAGAGCTTCTAGATGTACTTGAAGATGATGAACAACTTAAAGCTTTAATCAAACGCCATCGTCCGATCTATATTTTTGAGAAAATGAAAGTGATCGATGCGATTAATACCTTACGTACTTCTAAAGGCTCATTGGTTTTAGTCAGTGATGAATTTGGTAATGTACAAGGTTTGATTTCTCCACTCGATGTGTTTGAAGCCATTGCCGGAGAATTCCCTGATGCGGATGAACAGCTCGATTTAGTGAAAATTGATGATCATACTTGGAAGGCATCCGGCATGCTGGATGTGTATCAGCTTGAATTAGAGCTGGGCATGATGGATTTAGTTGAAGAGGATGCAGGCTATATCAGTCTTGCAGGTCTGATTCTAGATAAAACTCATGGAGAAGTGAACGTGGGTACTCAGCTTGAGTATCAGGGTGTGCACTTTGAAGTGACGGAACTGGATGATAATCGAATTAAATCTGTTTCAATTGTGCGTCGCTAGAAGGTAATTGAAGATACTCGAAAGAGATAATCAGTATCTTGAACAGTTTCCTTTTTAACCCTTTTAAAAACCCAATAGACAGGTGCTGTTGGGTTTTTTATCATTTTAATCTATCTTTTTATAGATTGAAAATAAGTTGAATTTTTCGGTGATGCCAACCTTGCTGCACAATAAACCAATTTTTGTATTAAGTTTCCGAGCGGGTATTTTACCTGCTTATGCTAAAACAAATAGAATCCTGAATACTGCCATTGGGGTTTCAATCAATCATTGAATCCTATATCCGACGATTCCTTTATGATTTGTAGCTACAATCATGCAGCCTAAAATTTATACGCATTTTGTATCCTGATAGCAAATCCCCCCGTAAAGGAAATTACCTCAGGAATATTTATACGTTTTAGATATGATTCAACAGCGTAAAAATGAGCTGCAAAAGCGCAGTAAACGTATCTTTGTCCATTCAAGTGGAATGCCGCAAACAACACCTGCGGATATTCAGTGCTTAAGCAATACTTAATCTATGGTTAGAACGGTATATGTATTAAATTTTATTATCATGAGCTCAATGTAAGAATGTTCTATATTCTGGTTTCTGAATTTTCGCAAGAAAAAGTGTGTAAAGAAGCAGATTGATTTTTATAACAAAGATTCAAGATAAAAGTTCAATTTGAGTTTCTATAGCTCAGACTGATATCGCCATAGTTAGTTGTGATAGTTTTAAAATAATCTCGATATTTTCCTTATAGTTCAATAAAAGTAAATCCAATTGTTCGGATCTGCATATTTTAGTGAATTGAATAAGGAAATGTGATGTCAAATCAGCCTTTTGATACGGATGTTGTGGTGATTGGGACTGGCCCAGCCGGAGCAACCACTGCTTTAGCCTTAGCGACTTATGGGATTTCAGTCCGTTTTTATACCCAGTTTAATGGTTTGGCGAACTCTCCCCGTGCGCATATTACCAATCAGCGCGCAGTTGAAGTATTGCGTGAATTTGATTTAGAAGAAGAAGCCAAAAGTAGGGCGACTCCATGGCAACACATGGGAGAAAGCATGATCACCACCAGTCTGATTGGCGAGGAAATTGCCCGTATTCAGGCGTGGGGAACGGGTGATTTGCGCCATGGCGACTATGTAAAGGGCAGCCCTTCGCCTTTATTCGATTTGGTACAACCTGAAATGGAAGCGCTGCTGGTGAAACATGCAGTTGCGCGTGGTGCAAATCTATTTTACAACACCGAATATTTAGATCATGAACAAGATGATGATGGGGTTCGGGTCTGGTTCTTAGACCGAATGGAAAATCGTAAATATTCAGTTCGTGCCAAGTACCTGGTGGGAATGGACGGGGCGCGCTCTAAAATTGTTGAAAAAATTGGCCTTCCGATTGAGGGTCATATGGCACGTGCGGGTACGACCTATGTACGTTTCAAAGCGGATTTAACTCAGTATGTGCAACATCGTCCGAGTATTTTGCATTGGATTGTCAATCCTGCCGCAGGTTTTGGCGAAATTGGTATGGGCTTGCTGCGTGCCATTTCTCCATGGAATGACTGGGTTGCAGGTTGGGGCTTCGATATTGCTCAAGGCGAACCACAATACACGCAGGAACAGATCATTCAGCGTATTCATACCTTTATTGGGACGGATGAAGTGGATATTGAAGTTCAAAATGTATCGGCATGGTATGTGAATCAAGCTTTTGCCCAGCATTATTCAGTCGGACGGGTTTTCTGTGGCGGCGATGCCGTGCATCGTCATCCACCATCGAGTGGTTTAGGTTCAAATACCTGCATACAAGATGCGTTTAACTTGGCATGGAAACTGGCTTTCGTCATTAAGGATTGGGCGAAAGCAGATTTATTGAGCTCTTATAGTGATGAGCGTGTGCCAGTGGGACAGCAAATTGTGGCACGTGCCAACCAGTCTAGGATGGATTATAAGTATCTTAAAGATGTTTTTGGTTTTGATCAGGGGATTACCACCACACAACAATTGTTAGACCGATTGAATGCACCGACAGCCGATGCAGCTGAATTACGTACTCAGTTAAATCATGCCTTAGAGATTAAAAACTTTGAGTTTAATGCACAAGGTGTGGAGTTGAATCAGCGTTATCAATCGGTTGCTGTGGTTTTAGATGATGAATGTGAGGAACAATGGCAAGCTGATCCGCAACTATATTTACAGGCCACCTCTCGCCTAGGAGCGAAAATTCCACATTGCTGGTTAATTGATGCCAAGAATGGTCAGAAGGTTTCAACACTGGATATTGTGGGAAATGGAAAATTAACTTTGGTGACCGGTTTGTCCGGAACTGCCTGGGAAAAGGCTGCGGATCAATTAAATTTACCTTATTTGAATGTCGTGACCATTGGGCAAGACGTGAAAGATGTTTACGGCATTTGGCAAAAAACCTGTGAAATTGCTGAAGCCGGCATGTTGCTGGTTCGCCCCGATGGTTATGTGGCATGGCGTCATCAGCAAGCTTTATATGATGATGAAGTCGCCCTGCAGAAATTAACGCGAGTGCTAGAGCAAATGCAGTATCAAATCACTTAATTCAGATTTTAAAAAGTTATGTTGAAACTTGCTATTATTGAACAGATTGCTGAATGATTTTTGCGGTAAATTGCAAAACCGGATTTTCAGAATCTGTTCGATAACTGGCATAGAGCGGTAAGGTGGGCAAGTTCTGTTTCAGTTCAATTGACTGTACATTGGGATTGAGCAATTGCCGTGCATATTCAGGAATAAAGCTCCATCCAAGCCCCATATTGATGAGATTGATATGTTGCAGGGCATTGGTGACTTGATATTTATATTGCAGTTTTAAGTGTTCTTTTGCAGTGAACTCATCAATTCGCTGATAGAAAACTGGAGAAAACAGCGGGTCGCAGACAATAAAGTCATCGTTTTGAATTTGTCTTAAGTCTTGAATCTTACGATTGGCAATATAGTTTTGATGGGCAACAAATAATAATTTTTCTTCAAACAGCATGCTGCTGCTATAAACCGGATCATCAATACAGATGCGACTAAAAATCAAATCCAGTTCGGAGTTTTTCAACGCCTGAACCTGTTCGCTACAGGATAAACTTCTAATTTTAAGGTCGACTTGCGG
Source organism: Acinetobacter sp. ANC 4779 (assembly GCF_004331055.1). Lineage (NCBI taxonomy): Bacteria > Pseudomonadati > Pseudomonadota > Gammaproteobacteria > Moraxellales > Moraxellaceae > Acinetobacter > Acinetobacter sp. ANC 4779. The sequence goes on along the minus strand of NZ_SJNU01000003.1, from coordinate 64,887 downwards.
GAATTGAGCGCGAACCCGTTGAATGACTTGGGGAATAATGGTCATTTCCGCAACGTGCAATACGCCAATAAACAGCTGTTGCTGACCTTGATGATTGGCAATTTGACGTGCATGAGCGATGGCAAGTTCCGCGTATTTAATCGATTCCAGCGCATATTTTAAAAAACCTTGCCCCTCTAAAGTCAACGCTATTTTTCGAGCACTGCGGTCAATCAGTTGTACACCCACTTCTTCCTCTAAGTCTTTAATTTGCTGACTGAGGGAAGGTTGCACGGTACAGAGTTTTTCTGCGGCACGGGTAAAATTGAGTTCTTCAGCCAGCATCACAAAGTAACGTAAATGTCTAAGTTCCATTGAGTATTTTCCTGCTGAAAACGATTTTACCCTATAGCTCAAAAATTAAAATCCATGCAGAATCATTCACACGAATAAAAAGATGTTTTAGATTTTAAGGATTTTGATATCGGCGTATTGCTGAATTAAATCTGGATTTAAACTGTGAATATAATCCATGAATACAACATTAAACTGGCCCATCTTTTGTGCTTTTTCAAAGGCCAATTTTCCTGCAATGGCAAAATGGGTATGTGCAGCAATGGTGGCAATCGTCGGTGTGGTCACTGCACAGTAAGCCGCGATTAAAGCACCGAGCGCACAGCCTGTCGCAGTGACTTTGGGTTGTAAATAAGAGCCGCCATAGACTTGAATTACCCTACCCAGTTCTTTGCTTAAAATAAAATCAGATTCACCTGAAATAGCAATGCATTCAGCATGTGCTAGCAGGACTTTGGCATGGGTGTACACATCGGCACTGTCCAGAGTACTATCCACACCTTTGGATAGTACTTGATTGCCTGCAAGAGTACTGATTTCTGAAGCATTACCACGAATCACGCTGGGATGATATTGCAGTAATTCATCCACCATATCCGAGCGCCATTTTAAAATAGGACCATAACCGACTGGATCGAGCACCCACGGGGTATTGTTACGCTGCGCCGTTTGTGCAGAAATTTGCATGGCCTGCATTTGCTCAGGGGTTGGTGTACCCAGATTAATGCTAAGGGCGGCAGAAATAGTGGTAAAACTTTCGGCTTCGAATGGATTATCAATCATGGCAGGAGAAGCACCCGCAGCCAGCAAAACATTGGCTGCATAATTGGCTGCAACGCTATTGGTAATACATTGCACCAAAGGCTGCTCCATTTGCAGCTGTGTCCATGCTTCAACAATTTGTTCGATCAATGTTGAAGTTTGATCCATAAGATAATTCCTTAAGTTATATAGGATTAGATAGACTAGACATAGGGTTCACTGTCTATGGAGTGAAATTTTACTGGGTAAAATAATGGTCTTGATGCTTACAGATTCGACAGCATAAGGTCACATAATTTTCAGCATCATAATCGACAGTCAGCTCATTAGAACCACAATACATGCAGCGTTTTTGTGAATAAAAGCTTAAGCGCGGTTCAACCTTTTTCCAGATCCGCCAAATCGGCTGGAAAAAAATACTTTCATCATAGCCCAGAAAGCGGAAAAACAGGATTTCGCTCATCTTGCTAAAAGGAATATTGTGAGGACGTGGCAGGGTCGATGTTTCCCACTTTTCTGTCACGGCCCGTTCACGATATTGCTGTAAAGTTTTCTTTAACAAGTTGGTGTTAATAAAGTTTTCATTACGGGTTTGCAAAGCTTTTTGTTGATGCAAATATTCCAAAGCAGTTTGTACCAGATAATAGATTTGGCCCACAGCCAAGGAATCCATCAAGCGATAACAAAAGGTCTGAAAACTGTTGTTTCCCGCAATTTGTATACCCCAGGTGCGACAATAAAACTGGGCAAACTGAATAATTTCCTGATACAGCACTAAATAAAGCACATTTTTCACTTCATCTGCATTCTTAAAAGGCACACCCATGGTTAAATTTTCATAAAACCAGTTTCGGAGTTGCTGGGTAATGCTAAACAGACTCGGTTCAGAATAACCATCCAAACGCACATTGACATAGTAATGATGTGCCTCGGAGGCAAAATCCTTGGCAATCAGGATTTGTTCTTTCACCAGTTGCTTGACCAGATAATTTTGAAATAAATAATTCGGGGTAATGGAATGGAATTTAATACTTTCCCAGTCAATATATTCATGATGCGTGGTATGTTCCTGAACCTGATTGTCCAAAATACTCAGTAAAAATAATTTATTCAGAAAACTGATTTGATCGAGTCGATATTCAACATTATCTTTATTTTTTGATTTGATTTTGCGCTGCTCTTGAAGACGCGTTTCGGTGAGCATTTTTTTTCGATTAATTAAACATTTGTCACAATGACAGTTGGTGCGTCCATCTTGAAAGACACGATGCTGACAGTGACTACATTCATGAAAATTAAGCGCCTGATCGTACTGTTCTGCTTCAATCCAGAACATGGATGCCTGACACAAAGGGCATGATGTACTTTCATCTAACTGTTTTTGCAGAATCTGAAGGAGCATAGAAAGAGTCAATCACAAGTCTGGTTAATCATTTAAATGATTATACACATCTCTTTTATTGTAACGTGATGGAATAGCGCTGAATCAGCAATAAATCCATACCGGTAAATACAGCTGAACTTTGCGCTTTGAAATAGCCTAAGCATTCATGGTTCATATTGATAAAGATGGAAAAGCCAATTTTCCATCTTCATCAGAACAGAAAATATATGAAGGATTTAAATTCTTTAATTAATAAGAAGCAGGGCAAGGTAATGATTCGTCTTCCTGACCTAATTGTTTTGCATTAATTAAAGCCTGAACCTTTTTAGAGGAAATTTTTTTGCTGCCTAATGAATCGTAATTGTTCAAAATTGCGCAAATATCGGGCGATTGCATTGGAATACCTTCACAGCTCATAAACATCGCAATGACTTTGTGATCAATTCCTGCAGCATCGAGTGTTTGCATGGTTTTGATGTTTTCCACCCGGACTATATGGTCTTTTAGATACATGGGACACCTCTTTTAATTTTGACTTAATTTTATAGTGCGCTTTGCACAAATATATTCAAGCAAAAAACGTGCTCAAAATGTAGTCATCTTGAAAATATCTGTCATTTTGAGTTAAGTCATTTTAAAGTCGCTGATGCAAGTTTTAAATAATGGAAATAGACAGTCTAATCCCGCTATTTTCTATTTATATTGCTGAAAAGGGGGTGGAGTTATGGCTCATCATTTTTTAACCACACGTATGTTAAGTAATCAACTGAACTTTTAATTGTATTCATGTTCAGAGCATGAATTGAAAAGTGAGAGCAACATGCCCATATATAACTCAAATCAATCGCACAGACAGATTGTGAAAGTTGTCGTATGATCGAAGCATTTCACAACAACAAAGTCTTGGCTTAAGACCGACAGGATTAGGACATTATATGAATATCGCGGCAAACCCAGTGGTTGAAGCAGACCAAACTGTTTATTTAAAAGACTATCAAAAACCTTCTTTTTTGGTTGATTCAATCAATCTGGATATTCAGGTTTATACGGATCGTACCGAGGTCAACGCAACCTTGGTGATGAAGCGCCAGACCGCAGGGGATTTGGTACTGCTGGGTCGTGATCTGGAATTAAAATCCATTACTTTGAACGGCAAGCAATTAACCGAAGCAGACTACACGCTAGATGCTGAGCAGTTGGTGATTGCTGATGCACCCAATGAAGTCATTCTTGAAACAGAAGTCATCATTCATCCTGAAAGCAACACGCAACTTGAAGGTTTGTACCAAGCTGGCGATGATTTATTTGTCACCCAAAATGAACCCGAAGGTTTCCGTAAAATCACCTTCTATCCTGACCGTCCAGATGTCTTGTCTGTCTTTACCACACGTGTAGAAGCAGATAAAAAATTCCCGGTACTTTTAGCCAACGGCAATTTGATGGAAGCGGGTGAAGCAGGTGAAGGTCGTCACTATACGATCTGGCAAGATCCAACCAAAAAACCTAGTTATTTGTTTGCTTGCGTGATTGGTGATTTGGCAGTTCTGAAAGATTCATATGTAACTTCTGAGGGCCGTAATGTCGCACTCGAGATTTATGCGGTAGAAAAAGATATTCCAAAATGTCACATTGCCATGGAAGCGCTAAAACATTCCATGCAATGGGATGAAGAACATTATGGTCGTCCGTATGATTTGGACAACTACATGATTGTGGCAACCAGTGCATTCAATATGGGTGCCATGGAAAATAAAGGCTTAAATATTTTCAATACCTCATGTGTACTTGCAGATGAAGAGTTCACCACTGATGCAGCCATCATGCGGGTACAATCTGTGATTGCGCATGAATACTTCCATAACTGGACGGGTAACCGGATTACTTGCCGTGACTGGTTCCAACTGTGCTTAAAAGAAGGTTTGACTGTATTCCGTGATCAGTCTTTCTCGGAAGATTTACAGTCCGCTGCGGTACAACGTATTGATGATGTTGCCGTATTGAAAGCACACCAGTTCCCTGAAGATTCAGGTCCGTTATCGCATCCGCCACGTCCAGATCATTTTGTAGAAATTAATAACTTCTATACTGCGACTGTGTATGAAAAAGGTGCAGAAATTAACCGCATGATGGCAACCTTGCTGGGTAAAGAAAAATTTCGTCAAGGTACAGATGAATACTTCCGCCGTCATGATGGTCAGGCAGTAACTGTTGAAGATTGGGTTTCATCATTGACTGCTGGGTCGGGTGTCGATTTATCTGCATTCCTGATTTGGTACAATCAGCCGGGTACGCCTAAACTGGAAGCCAAAGGTGAGTACGATGCGGAAAAACAAACCTATCGTTTAAGCTTTAAACAAAGTTTAAAAGCAAATGCCAAATATCCCAACCTGAAAGCTGTGCCGATTCCTGTTGCTTTAGCACTTTTTGATGCAGAAACAGGTGAACAATATACGCTGCAATCTGGAGCACTATTTGAAAATGGCGTGAAAGATGGCATGTATTTATTTGATCAGAGTGAGGCAAGCATTGAATTTAGCGGGGTAACTGCAAAACCTGTGGTTTCATTGCTACGTAATTTCTCGGCTCCGGTCAATCTTGAATTCAACTATTCAGATCAAGAGCTGGCTTTCTTGATGCAATATGAAACCAATGGTTTCAATCAATGGCAGGCCACTCAAACCTTACTGGAACGTATTTTACTGGAAGGCCATGAATCTGATATTTATATTCAAGCCATGAAAAACACTTTGCCTGAAGTTATTCAAAAAGATCCACTGTTGGCTTCACGCTTGTTTGACGTCCCAACCGAAGGTTATTTGGGCAGCCGCATCGATACAGATTATCAGCCTGCCAAAATTCAGAAACAGCGTAATGCCTTACTGGACACACTGGCTCGTGAACTCGGTGCATTCTGCAAAGAGACTTACCTGGAGTTAGATCCCGATAGTCAAAGTGAATTCTCTCAAGCGATGGGCGTTCGTGCACTCAGAAATATCATGCTCAGTATGATTGCGCGTCAGGGTGATGCCTCTGCCTTCGATCTGGCTTATGAGCAATATCACACTGGGAACATGTCTGAACGCTTGGGTGCGCTTAAAGTCTTGGTTTGGAATGATGCACCACAGGCTGAAGAAGTGTTGGCAGACTTTTATAACCGCTTTGAAGATGAAGCCTTGTCTTTAGATCAATGGTTTATGCTTCAAGCAGCACATCCGAAAGCAACTGCGGAAACCATCAAATACCTAACTTCACATCCGGATTATGATTTGGGTACGCCAAACCGGATTCGTTCAGTGAGTGGGGGGTTAAATGCCAATCCGGTAAATACCTGGAGTTTTGGTGTTCAGCACTATATTGATCTGGCTAAATATCTGGATGAGAAAAACCCGATTGTCGGTTCACGATTACTGCAAGTGCTTTCGCGCTGGTACACCTTGGCAGAGCCACAACGTACAGAAGTAAAAACTGCACTGGAAGCTTTAAAACCGCAAGTGAAATCTAAAAATGTGGTGGAAACTTTAAATAGTATGTTGAGTATCTAACTTCGCATTGCTTAAATGACTAAAAAGTCTTTTCTGGATTAAAACTCAGGAAAGGCTTTTTTATTTTGAATGTAATATTGCTGAAGAATAAATGATCCGGTGTTTAGACTAACTACATTAAAAAGATAAAAGGATCAGACTTATTTTGTATGGAATGATTATTTTTAAAGTGTCGATTAAATCACATTAATGTCGTAAAATGAGGCTATTAAAGCTCAACTCAAGATGAGCTTTTGTTATTTAGGCAGATTGCCATTGGATTAAGCCTGTCATTTTATTACTTAGACTGGAGGTTAGTTTTGTTAGTTAAAATTGAAGATGGTTTTTATTTAAACTCTCTACATATTATTGCAATTCGAGTTTCAAAAAGTAGCAGCGATGGACATTTTATTGTGGTAATTGAATATACACCGAATAATGTTCAGGCGATGGGAACCTATCAAAAAACTTTTAACAGTAAAATTGAAGCCGAAATTTATCTACAAACTTTGCACCAACACATTTCCAAATAAATCTTGTATATCGTTATTAATGTTACAGCTTAAACTTATTTAATAAGAGTTTTTAGTTAGGATAAGTCTTGGTGAGACACATCTGAATAAACGGTTTACTGATCAATATGAGTCAATTGATGATTTTTTATAGTTAGACACGTACTAGAAGACATATAAGGGATGATTATGATTAAAACGATATTCACTTTACCCTCTGCTTAAGCATTTAATGACTTTATCCGTATATCAAAAGAACGCTGGTAATCATAATTCAGATAAAAAACTGCTCCAGAGGCTGTGGATGAAAACGCTTAGAGCTATGGATCTAAAGGATAAATCGTTGTGTTATCGGTCAAATAAAAGTCCCTAAATCTAGGGACTTTCTTATGGTTAAACTTTTATAATCAGTACAGGAATAGGCGATTGGGTCAATACAGCTTGCGCCACACTTCCCAGCACTAGTTTTTTGAATCCTGTGCGGCCATGTGAACCCATAATAATTAAATCCGCACCGACTTCATCGGCCACATGAATAATTCCTTCAGCAGGTGAGACACCGCGAATGATTTTGGTATCTACATCAATGTTATCTCGAATGAAGGATTGCTTGATTTCAGTTAAACGTAACTGTGCATTCTTTTCAGCCTGCATAAAGTAATCTGTAATTGCAGGTGCAACTTTATAAAAGTCCACTCCGATAAAGGGATCTACAGCAATCACACTGGTAATCGTGACTTGGCAATGAAGGGCTTGGGCTAAAGATAATGCTTGTTCAACCGCTGCATAAGAAATAGGAGATTCATCTACCGGAACTAAAATATGTTTATAAGTCATGAAATTATCCTTATGAATATAGCTGATTTGGAAATTTTTTAATGGTGACAGTCAGTCATTATGAAAAACGAGAGGCTCATTTGAATAGCCAAATAAACCCCACATCAACTGCAGGATTTATTAATCAATAGTTATTCTTTAACAATTAAAACAGGAAGCTTGGTTCCTTTTAAAACGTCTTGAGCAAAGCTCCCCAGCAAAAACTTTTGAAAACCTTTACGGCCATGTGAACCCATAACAATCAAATCAATTTTTAATTTTTCCGCTGTTTCAATAATTCCTTCTTCAGAGACATTGCCTTTAACCACCTGAATATTGGCAGTGACACCATTTTCACTGGCAATGGCTTGAGCTTGTTTCAATGAATTTTCAGCATTGCTATAGGCTTGTACGAAATACTCTTTCATAATGGGAGAGGGATAGTAAAAGTCTGCATCAGAGAACGGGTCTTCAGTAACTAAACTGATTAATGTTAATTGGCCGCCAAAAGCTTGGGCAATCTGAGCTGCTTTCTGCACTGCAGACAATGAAATAGTGGAACCGTCAACTGGGACTAAAATATTTTGATAAGGCATAAGACTTGTTCCTGTAAGTTTATTATGTAGCTATTAATTATAGATAGCACATTGTCTTTGAATGATCAATTTAGACTGTGAAAAATGAGTTGAAATTCATTAAATTATCTAAAAATCATAGATATAAATGTGTTCTGTTCTGCATTTAATTCCGAGTTGAAAACTAAACATTGCTATAAATATTTCTAAATGTTTAAACACCTATTAAAATGCTCAAAAATATTATCGTCTGCAATGAATAGCGAACGAAATAAATTCAATAAGGGAAGGCTGTGTATTCAAAATTTTTGGGTTTAACTTTAGGGTTAATTGCTGTTTTAAACAGCAGTGGTTGCCAGAATACACAAAGTAGTACCAAGGTGATTGCAAGTGTTTTTAATGCTTCCACCAATGTGCAAAAAAAAATGATTGATAAATATGCACCCCAAGAGGTTTTGGTGCAGAAAAATATTATGTATATGCAGCAACCCTCATTAACTTTGGATGTTTATCAGCCAAAAAATGTGATGCAACTTGAACCACGTCCAACCATAGTTTGGGTTCATGGCGGTGGCTGGGTTTCAGGTTCTAAAGAACATGCGCGTGGCTACTTTAAACTTTTAGCTAACCAAGGCTATAACGTGGTTTCAGTGCAATATCAGTTTGCACCGAAAGTGATTTATCCCACTCAGTTACTACAAATTAATCAGGCATTAAAATTTATAACCGAGCATTCGCAGGAATATCATATTAATGCCAATCAATTATATTTGGCGGGTGATTCTGCAGGTGCGAATCTAGTCAGTCATTATGCAGCTTTAATCAGTCATCCTGATTTTGCTCAGCAGTCGGGTATTACGCCGTTGATACACCGTGATCAGATTAAGGGCTTGATTTTACATTGCGGTATTTACGATATGAATGCTTTTATTAATACTGCGTCAGATGAATTGAAATTAATCGAGTGGGGCGTATTTAACTTGGTTCAAGCCTATACGGGCAATAAGAAAGATGATTCTGAATTTTTAAAAAGTATTTCTCCAATCCAATATTTAACAGCGAATTATCCACCCGTATTGATTAGTGGCGGGAATAAAGACTTTTTAACCCCGACACAATCTGTACCTTTTGTAAAAGCTTTGATAAACCAGAACATACCTGTTACCGAAGTATTTTATCCGAACTCCAAAGAATTTCTAGTCCATGAATATCAATTCATGATGAGTAAAAAAGCCAGTCAGCAGACATTTCAACAGACTATTCAATTTATTCAAAAATATAGTCCTTCAGTTTTTAAATAAGGCTAGAGGCTATTTTAGTTGAAAAATTAAAGACAAATTTTATTAAAATACATGACCTAAACTTTGCTGAGTATATTTTGAGGAGGCAGAGATGAATCCTGTTTTTATTGCCTATGCTTTACTTGCCTTAGCAATTATTTCAGAAGTGACAGGCTCAACTTTTTTAGTGAAATCTGAAGGTTTTACTAAATTGGGTCCAAGCCTTTTCGTTTTTATCTTTTATGTCATTTCGTTTTATTTATTATCTCAAGTGATTAAAACGATTCCTTTAGGCATTGCTTATGCCATATGGGGAGCCGTGGGTATTATTTTGACCGCTTTAATTGGTTTTTTCATCTTCCGGCAAAGTCTGGATTTAGCTGCGGTGATTGGGATTGCCATGATTGTTGCAGGCGTTATTGTGATAAATGTTTTTTCTAAATCAGTAGGTCATTAATTTTATAAGTTATAAAATGACTTCTTTTAAAAAATGATCAGGCGATCAAATAACGCAATGTGTAGGGAAAATATAAATAGATAAAATAACTTATATCCCTATAAAGAGATATAAGTAAAAAAGACATACATTATTTGAGGGATGATCGCGTTTTAAACTTCAATACGATTGACACCGCAAAGCCAAATAATAATCCCCAGAATGCTGAACCAATCCCAAAGAACTGTATTCCTGAAGCGCTGAATAAGAAGGTCATTAAAGCAGCTTCTCGTTCACTGATATCTTGAAAAGCGATGGCAATGTTGTGACTGATCGTGCCAAATAAAGCAATTCCCGCAAGAGCCACAATAAAAATGTGTGGAAATGACATGAGTAAGCTGGTAAGCGTTGCCGCGAAAATACCCATCACAATATAAAAAAAGCCGCAGCTTATTCCCGCAATATAGCGCTTTGCAGGATCTGGATGCACTTGATCATCTAAACTGACTGCAGCACTGATGGCAGCAATATTGACACTATAGCAACCAAAAGGCGCAAATAGGGTTTGAGCAACCCCGGTCCAGCCAATGAGGTGGTTGACATGTGGTTGATAGCCATAGCTTTTGATCATGGCAATTCCAGGTAAGTATTGAGATGCCATGTTGATTACAAATAAGGGCAGGGCTAATCCTAAAATAGCTGACCAAGTGAATACAGGCGTTATCCATACCGGTTTGGCTACGCTCCATTGTAAAACCGGAGTGTGAAACTGCATAAACATGGGACAAAGGATCAGTCCGGCAATCACGGTAATCACGATGCTATAACGTGGTGACAGTCGTTTAGATAGAATGTAAACGGCCAAAAGTGAAAGAATAAAGCCCCAATCATTTTGCATGCTGGCAAAAAGTGCGATGCCAAATTTGAGTAATACCCCGGCAAGCATGGCACTGGTTAGGCTCTGTGGAATATAGGACAAGACTTTCTGAAAAATGCCTGAAAAACCTAAAATTGCAGTAAGTAACCCGCAGATAAAAAATGCACCAATGGCTTCATATAAGCTGTAGCCGCTACCCGTTGCCAAAATCAGCGCAAGCCCGGCAGTCGACCAGGAGGTCGCAACCGGATATTTAAATTTCCAGGATAGAATTAAACCTGAGAGTCCAATCCCTAAACCTAAGGCCCAAAACCAGGAGGTGATTTGTTCAGGAGTTGCACCCAATATTTGCGCAGCTTGAATCACCAAAACCGCAGAAACACTGATACCAATCAGAAAGGTAATGAAACCTGCAAATACAGCAGGAATAGAAAAATCTTGAAGAAATTTTTGCATAAATCCTTTGCATCATCATTTTATAATGGTTGAAAAGCGTAGTAATCATACGCCTTTCATTTTTAAGCGCAAAGGCATAATTGAAATAATAAATAGCGCTGCTCTATGTTTAATTATTTAACAGCGAGCGGAATTTATAAAGTCGTTGTCGCAAGCTTAAACCCGAAACCGCAAAATAAAATTCCAACAGCAGCCACACAGGACGCAGTCACTTTATAACGCTGGGAAAAATAGGTAGCGAGTTTTGCGCCTGAAAAAATCAGGATAGTTAAATAACTCATACTAATGATCTGTAACACGACCGCAAGTGCAGTAAAGGTAATTGCCGGGTATGGATAAGCAGGATCAACAAACTGAACGAAGAAAGATAAATAAAACAGAATTGCTTTGGGATTCAAAATACTAATAGTGAGTGCAGTTTTAAATGGCTGCAATTGCTCAATGTTATTTTCTGCGACTGCAATTTCTTTCTGTGAGTGCACAGTATTCCATGTGTGATAGGCGGCTATGAGCAATTTGATGCCCAAATAGCTGAGATAAAATGCACCAATAATTTTGAGTAAGATAAATACCCACGGGAAAGCGTGCAGCAATGAAGCTGCTCCTAGTGCGGTGAGTAAAATTAAAATGAGGTCACCGGTATAAACACCAAATGCACTTTTATAGCCGGCTTTAATACCAAAACGCGAAGCGATGGACATCACGTATAAAGAGTTCGGTCCCGGTAATAACACAATTAAGGTTGTACCAATAATATAGGTACTAAGATCGGTTATGCCGAACACAATAAACACACTCTCACACAATCAAAAAGCCGACCTGTTTACTATAACAAAATCGGCTTTTTGATGGCGCAATATTCGTATTTTAAGCTTGTATTTCAGCATCTAAGCCAAAAGACTGGCGAAGTAATGTACTTAATTGATCACGGGCTTTAATAAAGCCGTCAATGCCGCTCTGTAAAAGCTGCGAAGACATCAAGTCATGTTCAATTTGTTGCTTGAAGGTTTCTTTGGTTAAAGGCGTAACAATATGCTGACAATGGGCTTGTGCGTGATTATTTGAAAGCTGGGGAACGACTTCCCGTTGATCCTGTTCAAGTTCTGCCAAAAGGTTAGGTGAAACTGTAAGCAGGTCACAACCGGCTAATCCTAGAACTTGATCAACGCTTCGGAAGCTTGCGCCCATAATTTCCGTTTTAATACAGTGTTGTTTGTAGAAATGATAAATCTGCTTTACTGAAAGTACACCGGGATCTTTATCAATCGGGTAGTGATCTACATTTTCCGCTTTCTTGTACCAATCTAAAATACGACCGACAAAAGGTGAAATCAGCGTCACATTGGCTTCTGCACAGGCTTGAGCTTGATGTAAGCCAAATAATAAAGTGAGGTTGCAGTGAATACCTTCAGCTTCTAAAATTTTAGCAGCTTGAATGCCTTCCCAAGTCGAAGCAATTTTAATTAAAATACGGTTTTGGTCAATGCCATACGCTTTATACAGTGCAAGCAGTTCTTTGGCTTTAGCAACAGTTTCATCTGTATCATAAGACAAAGAGGCATCAACTTCGGTTGAAACACGACCTTCAATGAGTTTAAGAATTTCAACACCAAACTTGACCGTGAGTATATCAATCGTACGTTCAACTAAAAGATCACCGCTATAACCTTCAGATTTGGCTTGTTCAAAGGCAGCTTCAATTAATTCCTTATTTTCAGGTTGATTTGCCGCAGCCGTAATGAGTGAAGGATTGGTTGTTGCATCCAGTGGACGGTATTTTTCAATAGCGGAAAGGTCACTACTATCGGCAACAAGGGTGGTTAGGCTTTTTAATTGGTTTAAGGCTGATTGAGTCATTGGTCTAGTTCTTAAAGTTATTTCCCGTATATTTGTTATATCACAATCTGCTTTTAACCCAAGTAAAAAGCGTGTATAAGCCCTGTCTATTTTGTGTTTTTACGCGAATTTCTAATGTGATTAATCAAAAAATGAGCGGCGGCACCCAGCTGACTTTCTCGACTCCAGACCAAATCGACAAAATATTCAAATTTAGGACTGAAATCTAAAAAGTTAAGAATTTTAAGCTGCTGCTTGATGTGGGGATTTTGATTTAACATTGCCAGAGGTAAAACTCCCCAGCCCAGACCTTGCATAATCATGGCGCAGGCAGAATGATTGTTGTCTGTGCGCCAATATTTTTTGGAAAATAACAGTTCAGGCTTAATGGTTCGGTCACGGCTGGCTACCACAATTTGCCGGTTTTGCAAAATTTGCTCATAGCTGACTTGTTCAAAGGCAGCTATATCAGAGTCAATTGCGGCTACAGGAACCAAGGCCTCACGTTTAAGTTCGACAAACTGTTCACGACTTTCCAGTTGTTCACGTTCAAACATCAGTGCCAATTGAGCTGTCTGATTAAGCAGCATTTTTAAAGCATCTTCTTGTGGGGCTGAAAAAATATTGATTTGCAGTTCGGGAAATTGTTTTTCGATCAGTGAAATATAATCAGTCCATTGTATGTGTAACAGTTCAGAGACCACCACAATATTCAAGCTTGATTCTAAGCCTTCGCTTAAGGCAAAAGCATGCTGTTTCCATTGATTAATTTCAATTAAGAGTTGTTCAGTTTTTTCATACAAGGTCAGTGCCTGCGGTGTTGGAACGGGTTCGCGTCCAACACGTTGAAATAACGATAAATTCAGATCTATTTCTAAATTGGCAATAGACATGCTCACCGCAGAAGGAACTTTTCCCAACTTTCTTGCAGCAGCAGAAAATGAACCGCTTTCGATGACGGTTTTAAAAATAATCAGTTGTTCTTGGTTAATATTCATCTATCAAAACTTTTGAAAGAATCTAATTCGATTAATCAATAATATCAAAATAGAATCCATTCACCCAAATGAATGAGTATAAAAATGTTGATTTCCAAAAGAAGGATTGTCCATGCACTGAGCTATGAGATCATCTTATTGGTCATCATTGCGATTGCCTTAAGCTTTATTTTTGATATGTCGATGGAAGTGACTGGCACACTGGGTATTGCAATGGCGGTTACTTCAGTGTTTTGGAATATGATCTTTAACCATTTCTTTGAAAAGTTTGAAGCCAAACGTCATCTAAAAAGAACGGTAGGTATACGTATTTTGCACGCGATTGGTTTTGAAGGCGGCTTAATGTTAGCCACCATTCCAATGGTTGCTTATGCTCTGGAGATGAGCATTGGGCAGGCCATTTTGCTTGATTTAAGTATGACCCTGTGCATTTTGGTGTATACCTTTATCTTTCAATGGGGTTATGACGCAATTGAAAATCATCTAACACTCAAGCGGCTTGAGCAAACATAAGATATAAATTGAGCATTGTTTCACCCAATAATTCGGCTGTTTAAATAAAATTAAAAACTGACTATTTGTGGTCTTTTAGAGAGAGTAAAATTTTTTTGATATAAAACTGCTGTACATACATTAACCTAAAACTGACATTTTGAAGCATAAAAGCGGCCTCATCTCCTCTATATTAAATCTTGCACTGCTTAAATATGAGAAAAGTGCATAGTTAAAACTTATTTAAAATTTAATTTTAAAAGCATGATAAAAGGATAATACGAAGATGAATGATAATTTTGATCGTGACGTTATAAAAAACCTTCCTAAAGATGCTCGAGATGATTTGAATGCAGATCCAATTACAGGTGAGCCAGGTGCACATCCAGTAGGGACTGGCGTGGGCGCAGCCGGAGGTGCAGTGGCTGGGGCCGCAGTTGGTGCAATGGGTGGCCCAGTTGGCGCAATTGTCGGTGGTGCTGTCGGGGCAGTGGTCGGCGGTTTAGCAGGGAAAGGCGCTGCGGAAGCAGTTAATCCTACCGAAGAAGAAGCCTATTGGCGTGAAACGGCGCATACCACTCCTTACTATGCTGAAACACTTACTACCTATTCCGACTTAGATTATGAGCGAGATTATGAAAACGCTTATCGAATTGGTTATGAAAACCGTCCTCATTATGACTCAAGTACGCGTTTTGAAGATGTGGAAAGTGAGTTGAAACTTAAATGGGATCATGCCAAAGGATTGTCTCGTTTAACCTGGAATGAAGCAAGAATTGCAGTTAAGGAAGCTTGGGATCGTGCTACACGGTAAGCTTTAAATTCTCTTCATTTATAAAATTTAAAAGCCCTCGAAAGTTAAACTTACGAGGGCTTTTTGTTTAGAGAGCTAAAGCCGTTGGCTTATTTTTCAATAATCGCTGTTACACCTTGACCACCCGCAGCACAGATCGAAACAAGCACACGACCTGAACCTTTCTGGTTAAGCAGTTTTGCTGCAGTGGCAATAATACGACCACCTGTTGCTGCAAATGGATGACCAGCTGCTAAAGATGAACCTTTAACATTGAGTTTAGAGCGGTCGATTGAACCAAGTGGTGCATCTAAGCCTAAACGTTCTTTACAGAATTTTGGATCTTCCCAAGCTTTCAATGTAGAAAGGACTTGTGATGCAAAAGCTTCGTGAATTTCGTAGTAGTCGAAATCTTGTAAAGTGATACCGGCGCGCTCAAGCATACGTGGAACTGCATAAGCCGGTGCCATCAATAAGCCTTCTTTTTTCTCTACAAAATCTACCGCAGCAGTTTCTTGGAAGGTTAAATAAGCAAGAACTTCGTGTCCATTTGCTTTCGCCCATTCTTCAGAAGCTAAAAGTACACAAGATGCACCGTCAGTGAGTGGAGTAGAGTTACCCGCAGTCATGGTACGTGCATCACCTTTACCAAAAGCTGGCTTTAATTTGGCTAATTTTTCTGCAGTTGAATCAGGACGCAAATTATTGTCACGTTCTAAACCTAGAAATGGTGTGATCAGGTCGTCGAAGAAACCTTCTTCATATGCAGCTGCCATTTTTTGGTGTGAAGATGCAGCAAGTTCGTCTTGCGCTTCACGAGAAATACCCCATTCAAGGGCAGTGATCGCTTGATGGTCACCCATAGAAAGACCTGTACGGGGTTCACCATTTTTAGGTGCATCCATTAAATCTTTCAGATTGATTTTAGTTAACGCTTTTAAACGATCTTTAGCCGTTTTTGCAATGTTTAATTCAAGTAAAGCTTTACGTAAACCGTCACCGAACGCGATCGGTGCATCAGAGGTAGTATCTACACCACCTGCAATACCGACTTCAATTTGGCCCAAAGCAATTTTGTTGGCAACTAAGAACGCAGCTTGTAAGCCGGTACCACATGCTTGCTGAATATCGTAAGCAGGTGTTTCTGGAGCAAGGTCAGTGTTTAACACACATTCACGAGTCATGTTAAAGTCACGACTGTGTTTTAAAACTGCGCCTGCAACGACTTCACCTAGGCGTTGACCTTGCAAGTTAAAACGCTCAACCAGACCATTTAATACTGTTGTAAACATGTCTGAGTTGGAGGCAGTAAAATAAGCGCCGTTTGAACGAGCGAAAGGAATACGGTTACCACCGATAATAGCAACGCGGCGAACAGTGTTTTGACTCATGGATTTATCCTGTGGAACAGCAGTTTGAGTGGCAGATTTAGATTTTTTTGCATTTGAAGCAGTACTTTTATTTCTTGGCGAGGTTGAACGAGTGCGAGTCGTCTTGGTGGCAGTGTTTGCTGACTTAGGGGCAGTGCCAGAGCTTTTAGTGGTACGCGCGGTACTTTTTGATGTATTTGACACAGTTTCCGTAGCAGAATTTTCAACTGTTGGATTTTCTTGAGTTGACTTGCTCATAAGGCTTTTCCAAGCATTTTAAAGTATTCTTGGGGGGTACATTAACACAATCTAAAAACAGCTGAATTGACTGCAATGACATTACACAAAGCATTCAGGTCAAGACATCCATGGTTTAACTAAAGTATGATTCTAACGAAACTGATGGATGTATTGAAATATAAGACTCTAGACATCATATTGAAGTTAAAAGGATATCTTTAATCCATCAAAAAATTAATTTGTATGAGAGATAATAAACATGACTGACCAATATCAAACATTCGCAAAATCTCCTATTGGTAAATTTGTCATCAAAAATTTAGGTTTGCCATCCCCGATTTCTTTAGAGCGTTTTGAGTCGGCAACTCCCGTGGTTAAGGGGGCAGTTTTATTTGGTGCTGCGCCATCTTCAACTTTATCCGGTTCAATTGCGCAAGTTCTCGCAAACATTCATGCCAACAGCTATGCAGGTAACAATACTGACTTACAACAAGCTGCCGCAAAAACAGGTTTAAGCCTGAATGCCTTCAATGAAGGCGACAAAGAATCTAAGTTTAAAGCTGTGATCTTTGATGCATCTGGGATTCAAAATTCTGAACAACTCAATGAGCTCTATAACTTCTTTCATCCGATTGCACGTCAAATCCAGACCTCTGGTCGTGTAGTGGTTGTCGGCATCACACCTGAAACTGCAAAAACAGTAAAACAAGCCATTGCACAACGTGCACTTGAAGGTTTTGTAAAATCTGTGGGTAAGGAATTCAAAAAAGGGATTGCTGCTCAACTTGTCTATGTAGATGAAGGTGCTGAAGGGAATTTAGAATCTACAGTTCGTTTTGCCTTGTCTCCACGTTCTGCTTATGTGTCAGGTCAGGTGATCCGTGTTTCTAAAGCTGAAATGGTAGATGTCGACTGGGCAAAACCATTGGCAGGTAAAACAGCTGTTGTCACAGGTGCAAGCCGTGGTATCGGTGAAGCAATTGCACATGTCTTGTCACGTGATGGCGCGCATGTGATTTGCTTGGACGTTCCGCAACAACAGGCCGACCTTGATCGTGTTGCGGCTAAAATTGGTGGTTCGACTTTAGCCATTGATATTACCGCAAGCGATGCAGGGGAAAAAATTAAAGCCGCTGCAGCAGCTCAAGGCGGTCTGGATATTATCGTGCATAATGCCGGTATTACCCGTGACAAAACTTTGGCAAACATGAAGCCTGAGCTTTGGGATCTGGTGATTAATATTAACTTGTCTGCAATTGAGCGTGTCAATGATTACCTTCTTGAAAATGACGGCTTCAATACAAATGGTCGTATTGTGTGTGTATCTTCTATCTCAGGTATCGCAGGTAATTTAGGTCAAACCAACTATGCAGCATCTAAAGCAGGTGTCATTGGTGTAGTGAAGTTTACCGCGCCAATATTGAAAAATGGCGTAACCATTAACGCCGTTGCACCTGGATTCATTGAAACGCAAATGACTGCTGCAATTCCATTTGCGATTCGGGAAGCAGGCCGTCGTATGAACTCGATGAGTCAAGGCGGTTTACCTGTCGATGTTGCTGAAACCATTGCATTATTTGCATCCTCTGCTTCTACAGGTTTAAATGGCAACGTTGTTCGTGTATGTGGTCAAAGCTTGTTGGGTGCTTAATCCTCAAGAGCCTTGAATTTTCCCTCTCCTTTAAGGAGAGGGCTAGGGAGAGGTAAGATTATTTGTATTATAAATGGGATGGAATTCACCCCTCATCCCAACCTTCTCCCTGAGGGGGAAGGAGCTTTCAAAATATTGAAATAAAAACTTCCGAAGGTCCAGAATGAATACTCGCCATTTTAGTCAACTTCCAAAACCTTATTTAGCCTATCCGAAAGTGATTAAAGGCTTGATTTTTAAAAAACCGAAGGGTGAAAAAGTGCTACCGCAAGTTGAATATGTGGTGGATTCATTTAAGGTCGATCAAAAACATCTCACAGCTTACAACGAAGTCTGTGGCTTTAAAAATAACGGTTATATTCCTGCAATTTATTTAGCGGTGTTGTCTCAAAGCCTGCAAATGCACATGATGACGCAAGAAGCGTTTCCATTTGCGATTTTAGGTTTGGTGCATATCCGTAACCAGATTAAGCAAACCCGTAAAGTTGGAGTAAATGAACAGCTGACGTTGTCTTGCAAGTTTGGCGAATTACAGCCACATGACAAAGGTGTCCAGTTTGACTTTGTTACTACTGCAAAAGTAGGTAATGACGTGGTGATGGAAGGCACAACCACTTATCTTGCACGCCAAAAAACCAATGGCAAAGTTGCAGCTAAAGTGACTGAATCAAAAGCACCTGCCTATGTCATGCAAGCAGAGTGGAATGTATCGGAAAATACCGGTCGCCGTTATGCTTTAACTTCGGGTGATTTTAACCTGATTCACATTCATGCCATTACCGCAAAAGCCTTTGGTTTTAAACAAGCCATTGCCCACGGCATGTGGAGCAAAGCCAAAGCACTTGCAAGCTTGATGCTTCCAGACAGCTATGAAGCGGATGTATGGTTTAAGTTGCCGATGTACTTACCCTCTAAAGTTGAGTTTTTAACCGCAAATGAAGGTAAGAATATTGAATTCCTGATTCGAAATAGCAAGAATCAAAAACCGCATGTCTCGGGTAGTATTAAAGCACGATAAGAGCAAAGCCTAAGTCACTGCTGATTTAGGCTTTTTGTTTTAAGCTTTAGGTAAATAACGAGTGTTAGGGAAAGCACGGTTTAATGAATAAATTAAAACAATATATCTTCGCCAATCGTAATCATTATCAGGGTCATGTCGATGAGCGTTTTCAAGACTTAGCCAAACAATTTAGCCGTATGCAGGATGCACGTGCTGAACAAGGTGGGGTGGCTTTAGTCGTTTATTTCCAAGGACAGAAAGTCGTGGATATTTACACCGGTAAAAAATCGGTAACTGAAAACTGGCAATCCGATACGTTGTCCATGTGCTATTCCACCGGTAAAGGGGTACTTTCGACACTGGCTCATATTTTAGTGAGCGAAGGTTTCTTAAATTACGACACGCCTGTGGCACAGTATTGGCCTGAATTTGCACAGAATGGTAAAGCGAAAATCACTTTAAGGCATATATTGAGCCACCAAAGTGGCTTATATGACATTCGTAATCAGATTGAAACGGCCTCTGAAATGGCGGACTGGAATCATATGCTGGACGTGATTGCAAAAGCCAAACCCCGTTTTGAACTAGGCACTGATGCAGCTTATCAGCCCTTAACTTTTGGCTGGCTGGTCGGTGGTGTGCTTGAAAAGGCGACAGGAAAATCTTTATCCGATTTGATGCAACACTATTTGGTAGAACCTTTGGCTCTAGATGGAGCTTACTTTGGCGTTGCTGAATCTGAGTTAGCCCGAGTTGCAAGACCCTTGGCAAAATTAAAAATAGATGCTAAGCCTTCATTACAAGCAAAACCGAAACAAAAGAAAGCGTCAGCATTTGAAAAGGCAATTGAATGGTCAGGACAAAATCCGCAAGATTTCCAGGATGCCATGATTCCCAAAGGGATGAAAAAATTTAGTTTTTTTAGTGATGAAGGTTTAAAAGCGGTGATTCCGGCTGCAAATGGAGTTTTCACTGCGAATAGTCTGGCAAAAATGTATACCATGCTTGCCAATGGTGGTGAATGGAACGGTCAGCAATTGATTCGCCCGGATATTTTTAAAGAGTTGAGCACAGTTCAATATACCCAGCGTGACCGTATTATGCCGCTACCAATGCATTGGCGTTTGGGTTATCACCGGGTTTTAACTTTAGGGAAATCATCAAAAGGGTTTGGGCATATGGGTTTTAATGGATCCGGAGCTTGGTGTGATCCGGAGCGTGGTTTAAGTTTTGCTTATACGCATAATTTTGCTACAGGTTCGCTCACGGGTGATTATCGTCTGTGGGGTTTAACCCAAGAAACCTTACGTTGTGTTGATGCCGTATTAAATGGGCGGAAGGGTTGGTTTTAAACGATAGCTCATTTTAGACATGTAAGCGCCTATTCTGAAGGCGTAAATTCGGTAAAAGTGTGATATTTTCCCCACACCAAAATCTCTACATTGGGTTGTCCTGATGAAAAAGCCGCTTCTTATTCCGCTAATTGCTTCTTCTGTTTTGTTGGGTTGTCAGGATTCTACCCAGTCAAATAGTGAAAATAATAAGCAAATTGATCAAGTTTCCGAGCAAAAAGTTACGCTTGCGAAATGGGTTGAAGAATACCAGGGCACCACACCATGCATGGGTTGTATTTCTCGTTGTGAGGAATGTCCAGGTATGGCTGTAGATTTAGTGCTCAATCAGGACAAGAGCTATACTTTAAAACGTGAAAGTTTAAGTGGAAATGATAAGCAGGAAATCTATATAGGACATTTCCGGTTTAGTAATCCTGAGCAGAGTAAACTTGAATTAATACAGGTCAAGACTCGCAATTTAATTTATGTGGATTTAGATCAGCAATTGCTTGAAATCTTGGAAGATCAGACAGGGAATATTTTTAATGCTGAAGATGATTTCATTTTAGAAAAGAATGTTTAATCCATTTTGTTTAAGGGTTTGCAAAATCGAAAAAATAGTTCTACTTATCTCGCATTTGATTGAATGCTTTTGCAGATTGTTCATTCACTCTTTGGCAAAAAAACAGTATGCTTAGACCTGTAAAAAGGAGCATACATGTATCAAGTACTTGCGCGTAAATATCGTCCACGTAATTTTATTGAATTGGTTGGACAAAACCATGTGTCACGAGCACTCACCAGTGCCTTAGAACGTGGTCGTTTACACCATGCGTATTTATTTACTGGCACACGTGGCGTAGGTAAAACGACGATTGCGCGTATTTTGGCGAAGTGCTTGAACTGTGAAACGGGTGTAACTTCTACGCCGTGTGAAGTATGCGCAACTTGTACAGCGGTCAATGAAGGTCGCTTTATTGATTTGATTGAAATTGATGCGGCATCACGTACTAAAGTTGAAGATACGCGTGAACTGCTCGATAACGTTCCATATGCACCCACACAAGGTCGTTTTAAGGTTTACCTCATCGATGAAGTGCATATGCTGTCTACGCACTCATTCAATGCGTTACTGAAAACACTAGAAGAACCGCCAGAACACGTCAAATTCCTTTTTGCAACAACCGATCCACAAAAGCTTCCGATTACTGTTATTTCCCGCTGTTTGCAGTTTACTTTGCGTCCACTTGCTGTGGATGAAATTACTGAACATTTGACTCATATTTTACAGAAAGAAGGAATTCATGCAGAACAGGATGCAATCTGGCAAATTGCTGAGTCTGCACAGGGTTCACTCCGTGATGCACTGTCTTTAACCGACCAAGCCATTGCCTATGGTCAGGGTGGAATTCAGCATCAAGATGTTAAAGAGATGCTGGGCTTGATTGACCGAACCATTATTTATGATCTGGTTCTAGCCATTCATCAAAATAAAAAGCAACGTGTCAGTGAATTGTTGATGCAATTTAGACAACAGGCTTTAGATGTTTCGCTGGTTTTAGATCAGCTAATTTCAACTTTGCATGAACTGGCTTTACTGCAATATTTACCAGATTTAAGCCTGAAATATAGTGCAGAAATTAATAAAAAAATCATGCAATTATCGCAGCTGATTTCAGCACAAGATTTACAATTGTATTATCAAGTCGCTTGTAAAGGTCGTTCGGATTTACAACTTGCCGTGACCCAAGAACAAGGCTTTGAAATGTGCGTGTTACGCTTATTGGCGTTCCGTCCATTGCAACCGAATGAAGTCTTGGTATCTGCGGCACAGGTTCAGCTACCAGCAGCACAAATTGCTGTTCAAGCATCTGTACAAAATGTGCAGCAACAAGTGGATGAATATCAAGTACAAGCTGAGCCAGTTGCAGAAATTGAAGCACAGTTAAGTTCACAAAATCCAGAATCATCTTCGGATGATTTTCTGGACGAACCAATACTTGAGGTTGCCGCGCCGAATTCCCCAGTACATCCAGATCAAATTGTCTTTGATCCAACTTCAGAAGATGCATTATTTGATTTAGATGAATCAAATAATGATATCAATCTCATGCCAGATAGCACTGATCAGATCGAAGCGAGCAGTGATGATTTTCTGTTTGATGAAATCGCACCGTTAAATGATGCTTTTGATACTGATACTGATACTGATACTGATACTGATACTGATACTGATACTGATACTGATACTGATACTGATACTGATACTGATACTGCAAAGCATAAAGATAACCTTGCTGTGGTGGAACAAGCGGAAGATCTATTCTTAAGCCATCAGCAGATGCCGATTGAGTCTGTACACGCTGAAGTTGTACCAGCCGAAGTTAGCGATGAACCGGTCATTGAAGAAACTAAAGTGGCGGTTAAAACTGTATCCACACAAGATTCAGGTTTAATGCCACAAGATATCTTAAGACTAAGCCCTCAAGAGCTTGAAGGGGATTGGACAGTAGATAAGTGGGAATACTGGTTTAGAAATAGTGCATTATCACCCGCGGTACAGGAATTGGCACAACAGGGTGTAATGACGGGTCAAGTTGATGGCGAATCGTTATTTCATATTCCACCGCAATATGAACAGTTGTTAAATCAGTTACAACACAGCTTAGAACAAGCATTAAAAACTGAATGGCCGAATACCCATTTTCAGGTCAAATATGCTGAAGTTGAAACAACCACACCATATAAAATGCAGAATGAACGTAAACAGAGAGCCTATGCACGTGCTTCAGAGCTCCTTCATGCAGAAGCTGCGGTGAAGGATATTTTGCAAAATTTCGATGGTGAAATACAGAATATCCAGCTTAAATAAGTTTATTCATTGATACAGTATTGCGATAAAGCATCCCGCATTTCACTTGGAATCGGGGTGCTTTTTCGTGTCTGGCGATCTACAAAGACATGCACGAAATGACCTTGAGCAGAGGCGAAATCCTCAAATGCTTTAAAAATCGCTAAATCATATTGCAAGGATGAATTGCCAAGTTTGGAAATCACCACCCCCACTTCAATAATTTCAGGATAAGAAAGTTCCTGAAAAAAACTGCAGGCTGAATCGATGACCAGTCCAATGATGGGGGAAGATCGAATATCGAAGTCTGCCTTTTCAATTAGCAAGGCATTGGCTGCGGTATCAAAATAACTGTAATAGATGAAATTATTGACGTGACCATAGATATCGTTATCTGACCAGCGTGTTTGAATGGGTAAGAAGTATGAGAAATCAGCACGTTGTTTCGGTATTTGCTTCATTGTAACTTTATTTTCTATAGGTCATTTAGATTCAGTTGTACTGTTAAAAATAAATGAGTGCAAGCCGGTAAAAGTAAGGTCATTTACGTGGAAGCAAATGACCTTACGATATTATTTTTTATTGATACGGTTTTTTTCGAAACCAATAAAAAGTTAATTAAATATAATATTAAGATCAATAAAATTATGCATAAATCGCTTGATAAATCTGTCGGGCATCCTGCAACTGCAGTTCACGCGGATTATTTTGTAAAAGCCTAGTTTGCAACATGGCATCATTGGCTAATTGCTCAAGCTTATTTTGCGCAACATTTAAATCTTTCAGTTTTAAAATCAAACCGCTTTTATCGAGATGATTTTGCATATGGTCAATAAATAAATCGCATAAACCATCCGTGCTGCCGGTACTTTTTGGATCCAGCCAACACATCAACTCAGCATAGAGAGGCTTGGCATTGGGCGCATTAAACTTTAAAACTTCGGTCAAGACCAAAGCATTGCTATGACCGTGGGAAATATGGAAATGTCCACCTAAAGGATAAGCCAATGCATGTACCGCAGCGACTGGAGCATTAGCAAAGGCTTGACCGGCAAGCATTGAACCGACCAGCATATTTTGACGTGCTGCTAAGTTCTGTCCATCTGCCAAGACTAGGCTTAAATTGTTATTGAGTAAGCGTAATGCTTGTTTGGCCAGCATATCCGCATAAGAATTCTTTTTTATTTTTGAGGTATAAGCTTCAATGGCGTGCACCATTGCATCTATACCCGTTGCAGCAGTGATATGTGCAGGCAAGTTTTGAGTGAATGTGGCATCTAAAATGGCGACATCTGCAAATAAAACCGGAGACACAATCCCGGTTTTTGTGGTTTCACCTGTAGTGACAATAGAAATAGGGGTGACTTCAGAACCGGTACCTGCCGTGGTGGGAACTAAGAATAATGGCAGTCGTGGATTTTTAGCATTATTGATGCCATATAAATCTTGCAATGTTTGTTGTTGTGCCGGATGCGCTAAAATCGCAATCACTTTTGCGACATCTAAAGAACTTCCCCCACCAAAACCTAAAACGATATCGATTTTTTCATTCTTGGCGAATTGAACAGCATCTAGCACAATATGTTCTGGTGGATCAGCCTGAACGCTAGAATAAATGACATAATCCAGTTGGATGGTTTCTAAAATTTCAATAATCGGTAAATGAAGTTGCTGCTGAATCATGCCGGGATCGGTGACCAGCAACAGCTTTTTATAAGATTGCTGTTGCAACAATTGCTTTAACTCATAGATCGAGCCAAGCCCTGAAATAATATTCGAGACGGTCTGGAATTGAAAATGGCTCATCTATTGCTTCCTTTTTGATATCAATTTCAAGATTATTGTTTTAGCGTTCTATAGGATTCATCCCATAAATAACTTACCATAAGACACCTGAAAATAAAGTAGTTGTCGAGGTTGTTATGTCATCCAAAACGCCATATAAGGTGTTATGTGTGTGTTTAGGAAATATTTGTCGTTCTCCCACTGCAGAAGTGGTGCTTAAACATTTTTGTGATGAACATCAGCTCAATATTGTGATTGATTCAGCTGGAACCAGTAATTACCATCCCGGAAAAGCGCCGGATGAGCGTAGTCAGAAGCATGCTTTAAAGCGTGGCTATGATTTATCAGCCCTGCGTGCACGCCAATTAAAACTCCAGGATTTCATTGAATTTGATCTGATTTTAGCAATGGATCATGAAAATTTATCGAATATTCAAGCTCTTTTAGATCAAGCACATATAAAATATGGAGCGGCTCAGATTCGGGCAAAAATTGCATTGATGAGTGAATATGATCAAACTTACTTAAAACAAGCTTTACCAGATCCGTATTATGGTGGGATAGACGGTTTTGAGCGGGTATTGGATCAATGTGAATCAAGTAGTTTGGCGTGGGTCAATATTTTTAGACAACAGTTCAAACAACAGATCGATGTGAAATAAAGGTTTAAGCACATGAATATTCAAACTCAAATTCAACTTAAGCCTTTTAATACCTTAAGTCTTGATGCGACTGCATCACATTATATTAAAGTCCAATCTCAACAAGAATTGGTGGATGCCTTAAATTATGCCAAGCAGCAACAGTTAAATGTCCTGATTCTGTCTGGTGGCAGCAATATGTTATTGCCCGAATATATTCATGCACTTGTGCTGCATATAGATATTCAGGGTATTGAACATCTTGCTGAAGATGAATACTGCAAGACTATTCGAGTGGGTGCAGGACAAATCTGGCATGACTTTGTTTTATGGACCACAGCGCAAAATTTATACGGTTTGCAAAATCTGGCTCTCATTCCAGGTTTAGTCGGTGCTTCCCCAGTACAAAATATTGGGGCCTATGGGGTTGAAGCAGGCGAATTTATTGAATCGGTTCATGTTTATGATCGCCAGTTAGAGCAATTCCGCCTTATTCTGGCTTCAGACTGTGATTTTTCATATCGGCATAGTATTTTTAAAGA
This sequence comes from Acinetobacter sp. ANC 4779, assembly GCF_004331055.1. Classification (NCBI taxonomy): domain Bacteria; kingdom Pseudomonadati; phylum Pseudomonadota; class Gammaproteobacteria; order Moraxellales; family Moraxellaceae; genus Acinetobacter; species Acinetobacter sp. ANC 4779. The sequence goes on along the minus strand of NZ_SJNU01000003.1, from coordinate 38,402 downwards.
TGACCCGAATCGTTTTGTGATTACTCATGTGACTTTTAAGTTGCATAAGCAGGCGAATTTAATGTTGAATTATGGGGATCTTAAGCAAGCGGTAGGCGATGAACAAACAGCTGAAAACTTGCAAAAACAAGTGATTCAAATCCGTCAAAGCAAGTTGCCGAATCCAAAAGAATATCCCAATGTGGGAAGTTTCTTTAAAAATCCGATTGTTTCAGCACAGTTTTATGACCATTTAGCACTATCATTTCCGAATTTACCTCATTACCCTCAAGCTAAAGGTGGCGTTAAAATTGCAGCAGGTTGGTTGATTGATCAATCGGGTTGGAAAGGTAAGCAGTTAGGTATGGTGGGGATGTTTCATAAACAGGCCTTGGTTTTGGTGAATTACGACCAGGCGACTTTGGCGGATGTGAAAGCCACTTATTATGCGGTACAACAGGATGTGCAGCAAAAATTTAACATTTTATTGGAACCTGAGCCGGTACTGTTTGATGAAACTGGTTTAATTCGTTCACATAGGGAATAAGAAAATTATGGCGAAATCGCATTGGATGGTTCGATTGGTACAAATAGCATCGGTGTTATTTGTTCTTTTCGGCTGTTTCATGGTTTTGATTTATTCGCCATTTTATTCAGGCTGGGTGGTAAAAGCCCTGAACAGTTTTGTTCCTGTTGAAGTCAATCAAGTGGCTGCGAAAAGTCAACAAATGGCTGCATTGAGCGAACATGAGAATCTGGAGCCGGGTTCTAAGTTATGGATAGCCCGACAAGCCTATTTAAAACTGATGGAAGAAGCGATACAAAGCCACAATTCGCAGAATCTGACTGTGATTCAGGCACGCTATAAAGCCTTGCAACACATGATTGAGGAGGCGCAACAGCAGGAAAATGATGCTCAGGAAAAGCCACGTATTCCGTTGCTTGCAAAACCCGTAGATGATGAGATAGCACAAGAAGATCCCGCTCAAAACGTTAAAGATTTGTTGGACTTGAACAGTACTGAAAATAAAGCGTTAATGGAAAAATATGTAGAATTTCTTCGCACGCATAAAATTGAACAGGAACAAATTACTCAAGAACCTGTTGATGAAACTATTTATCAAGATATTGCATTAATTCACGAACAGAATGAGCAACCTCAGCTGCCAAGTTCAAAACCTTATGCCATTGTGGTCTTGGGCGGCGGACTCACATTGGATAAAAATGGCAAAGATATTGTGGTGAATGACTACACACGGCTGCGTTTAGAAAAAACTTTAGCGATCGAAAAAGAATATAAACTTCCAATCGTACTGAGTGGTGTAGAAGCACCGTATATGCAACGCTGGTTGAAAGAACATGAGGTCAATGCGAAATTGCTGGAAGACCGAAGTATGAATACCTGCGAAAACTCGCGTTTTAGCTCGTTGCTATTGCAAAAAAAGGGTGGAGCGCCGAGGGTGATATTAATCACAGATCGTTATCATATGCCGCGTACGCGTCGTTTATTTGCATTAAATGGTATTGAAACTGTGCCTGTTGAAGCACCCATGCCAACGCATCTGACACACTGGCGTCCAAGTGAACGAAATTATGATCATAGCCGCCGTGCCAATTATGAAATGTTAGCCACCATTCGTGATGTCTGGTTTGGTCCCAGTGATTGTCGGGAGGTGCCTTAATGCCAGATAGCCCATTTTTAAATCCCAGTATTTTAAAACAGCTGGATTTGCCGATTCCGAGTCGAGAAACCACACCCCAATTGCTTGAAGCCTTAAACCTGAATAAGCCTTATCAACCTTCAGTGGAGATTCAGGCTTATCGTAAATTATATGGTTTGCATTTACTGGAGTGTGAGCATTGGCAAGGCTATGTGCAAATGCCTTTGTTTAAATTGCATGTACAGGTATTCCAACCCAATTTAGCCAATCTTGCTTTTAATAAAATACGCGGAACGGTGTTTTTATTGCATGGCTATCTGGAACATAGCGGGATTTATCAGCCGATTATTCGGGAATTACTGGAACAGGGTTTTAGTGTCATCACTTATGATTTGCCCGGTCATGGTTTAAGTGATGGTTCACCTGCGAACATTAAGAACTTTGATCATTATCAGCAGGTTTTGCATGCTGTTTATCACTACGTTAAAAATGCCAGTCAATTACCCAAACCATGGTTGGGCATTGGCCAGAGTACCGGTGGGGCCATTTTGCTGCATCATTTGCTCGCGTTTGCGGAGCGCCGTGAAAACCCATATGTGGAGCGTGTGTTATTACTTTCTCCACTGATTCGACCGGCGAAATCTGCTTGGTGGCATAATTCTGTAGGTTTAGGCATTATTCGCCGCATCAAGCGTCAAGTACCGCGTCATTTTAGACGCAATAACCACAATCCCGAGTTTCTGCGCTTTGTACGTTTAAAGGATCCTTTGCAGCCGCGTATGATGGGCATGGACTGGATTCTGGCCATGTCCAAATGGATGCAAGAGATGGAAGCACGTCCTGCCTGTCGTATTCCTGTATGGTTGGCGCAAGGTGCGCAAGATCAGACCGTGGACTGGCGTTATAACATTGAGTTTATTCGTCGCAAGTTTCGGCTACAAACCTTGTTGATGCTTGAAGAGGGGTCGCATCAGTTAATTAATGAACGCGCGGATATTCGTGCCGCATTGACTGGCCTGATTCCAGCATTTTTACATGCACAAAGTTCAGATGGCTATTATTAAATTTCATAAGAATGAGTGAATCAAAAAAAGGTCGTATAAGCCAAGATAAGTCAGTTAAATCATGAACTGGTTTTTCTTTTTAAATTCCACATGGTGTCTGATATATCTACAGCTCATCTGCAACCTGCGCGATATTTTAACTCAACTGTTTGTGCAAAAAAGTTATTTTAAATGCAGAAATTAAACAGGTTTTACGGATGACACATGCTTTTGTTATTTTACCGAAACAAAGAAAAAAATGAACTCCAGATATTTGATTCAAAAATAGTAAGATTTCTGCGCGAATGAGCAGAATAATAAAGAGTGAGTTAAAGGGCTTATAACGACCAATCGCGATTAGTCGTTAGAAGCTTTTTTTGCTAAATCTCAGCAAATCTATTACTCAAAGCAAGGTTAAAATTTCTCTGCATGGGCTAAATTCCACATCCGAAAGTAAAAATTTTCATCATCTTTATCTTCACAGCTGAGCAAATCACCTTCTTTTAACCAAAAGTGCAATTGCGCATAATTCTTGATTTCCCGGTCATTGATGCGCTGCGCAAGATGGTGAGCCTTAATATCCGCTGGATGTTTTAGTCCAGCCGCAGCAATCATTTCAGACAAAGCCAGCATGGTATTTTTATGGAAATTTAGTACACGTACGGCTTTGGTAGGAACATGCAGGGCTTTTTGTCGCTCTTTGTCCTGAGTTGTAACACCAACCGGACATTGATTGGTATGACAACTTTGCGCTTGAATACAGCCGACCGCGAACATAAAACCACGTGCTGAATTGACCCAGTCTGCACCAATTGCCATGGTACTGGAAATATCAAAAGCACTGATAATTTTACCACTCGCACCGACTTTAATTTGATTGCGTAAACCTGCACCAACCAATGTATTATGCACAAACAGCAAGCCTTCTCGTAAAGGCGTACCTACGTGGTCAATCAGTTCAATCGGCGCTGCCCCCGTGCCACCTTCAGAACCATCGACCACAATAAAATCAGGAACAATTTTGGTTTCCAGCATGGCTTTAACAATACTCATAAATTGCCAAGGCTGACCAATACACAGCTTGAAGCCAACCGGTTTTCCGCCTGATAATTCACGCAACTGTTGAATGAAATGCATCATTTCAATCGGTGTATTAAAGGCTGAATGTTTAGAAGGAGAGACACAGTCATGCTCACGACTGATACCACGAATTTGGGCAATTTCTTCTGAAATCTTGCTTTTAGGCAAAATACCGCCATGTCCGGGTTTTGCCCCTTGCGATAATTTAATTTCAATCATTTTGACTTGCGGTAGCAGAGCTTGTCGGGTAAATTTTTCCGGATCAAATTTGCCATCTAGCGTACGGCAGCCAAAGTAGCCACTACCCAGTTCCCAGACAATATCGCCACCATTTTCCAGATGATAAGGGCTAATACTGCCTTCACCGGTATCATGAAAAAAATTGCCCATTTTCGCCCCCAGATTTAAAGCTCGGATTGCATTGGCACTCATACTGCCAAAACTCATGGCGGAAATATTCATAATGGAAGCACTATAGGGCTGCTGACATTGATCATTACCGATCTGAATCCGAAAACTATCAGGATGGGCAGGCTTGCAGGGCGTAATGGAATGGGTAATAAAACGATAATCTTGCTGATAGACATCAATAATGGAACCGAAGGGTTTATCGGCATTTTCATTCTTTGAGCGTTGATAAACCAGACTGCGTTGCATGCGTGAAAATGGAAGGGCATCTTGATCGGCTTCAATAAAATACTGCCGAATTTCAGGACGAAAATCTTCAAAAATAAAGCGGAAATGCCCCATGATCGGATAGTTTTTTAGAATTGAATGTTTATTCTGCAGGATATCGTATAAGCCGACTAAACTCAGTACGCCTGATATTACCCATAAGGAATTCAGTAAAGTATCGGAAATAAAATAGTAAATATAATGTGGTGCATAATTAAGTCGAAACCAAGTGATGGTCAGGGCAATAAAAACAAAACTCAACCACACTGAATAACGAGAGAAAAATGTATTTAAAAATTTATGTCTAACGGCTTGAACTGGACCTGGCATTCTAATTGTTTTCCATAAAATTATGAATCACTTAAATGTGCCTAGTTTAGCAGCTATCAACAAGTTCTGATTTGTAAAACTCAAATTATTGCTAATTATAGCGGACAGTATCTCGAGGTAGTCATTACTGATTATTTTATTAAATAAGTATTGGAAGTCAAATCAGATAATTATTATGAGAAATTAACTTAAGTAGGTTTGATTGGATATGAATTGAACCTTATTAAAATGCAGAATAAATACTTAATATAAATTCAGCATAAAATTTCTGATCTTATGATTTCTCAACAATGTAATTATAGATTACATTGGATTTACGTTAGCTACCGAGGTAATGCATATGACAATGAAATCAATTCGATATAATAGCGGAGATTTGGCGTGCTAAAGCGCAATATTTTTTCTCCATTTATAAAATCAGCCCTTATCAAGCTTTGTAGTGGGGTGAAAAAAGAAAGCTTGATGTTCTTGAAACCCAGAGTAAGACAATAAAAATAGATCTAAATATAAATATTCTCCAGTCCCAATCCTTGGGACTTTTTTTATTTCAGTTATTTTATTTAATCAGTAATTTGATGTACCGCATTCGACACTTCAATCGGCTCAATATGCTGAATTTTATTACCAAAACTTCTTAACCACCATGCCAGTTGTGAGGTGAAAGGCACGGTTGCAGTCACCTGGGCTAAACCATCGTCCAGTTTATGTATGGTCTGGTCTTTACTGAGTTGGCTTTCATCAAAATAATGCGCATCTTCTTCGGACATAATGAGTTTCAAAGCAATATTTTCAGTCGACTTACTATAATCCACTCTAAAACCTAATGCGCCAGAATCGATATAGGCATCAATATCAAAGTTAACCGGATGCATTGCACGTGAATTTAAAACAAGGGCTGATTTAAAACGGTGCAGGGCAAAGGTCTGAATATCAGTTTTATCATGCCGGGTACAGATTAAATATATAATTGCCCCTTTTTGAACCAAAGCTAATGGATTTAAAATATAGCTCTTTTCTTCACTTAAGTGACTACGTCCCTGATAAACACATTCCAATTGTTTATCTTGCAGCAATCCTTCGTAAATGGCTTGTTGCGCCATTTTATCAACTATAGGCGGAATTAAGGGTTGAGTGGCCGGAACAATACGCACCCGATTAATCCATTGACGTACATTGTTTTGGGTCGATAGGCTGCGACGAGCCAGATCAAACCATGGATTCATTTCCTCAATCAAGCTTGGAGGCAATAGGTGTTTTAAGTGTTCTTCGACCATCATAAAGGTCACCGCTTGAGAACTGGTCATATGCGGCAAGCTTTGAATAGGGGCATCTGAGCGCCAACGCCAGCCCTGAGGCACCGTTTTACTGCTTTCGATGGGGAAACGCAGCGAGATCTGATTCAAGTCACGTTGAATGGTGCGCAAGCTGATATCAATACCTTCACGTTGTAAAATTTCTTGTAACTCTCGGGTACCCATCCACTTCCCGGTAGAAAGACGAGATAAAATTTGCCATTGTCGGTATAGGCTGTTTGAGGTTTCTTTTTCTTGTGAGGACATAACTTAAATTAAAAATCGAGTTGCTTGTTTATATCTCCATTGCATGCTGAACACAATAAAAAAACTTGAATATTTTTCGCAAGCCCTTCTATTAAGCTCATCTATATTTTGAAACAGGGTTGAAAGAAACTGCCATTGAATCGCATTCGCTTTGCTGAATAAATATACAAAGCGATAAAAGGTTTTTTGTTGGCATATTTGTTGCTTTATTTAATTTAAAATATATAACAATTAAGAGGGTTGTATGCTTAAAGAAAAGGATTGGCCAGATTTAACTTTAACGGCTGAAAGTTTTACTCTTACGGTAGGAACAAATATTCATTCTTCTATAGGAGAATATAAAAACCATTCAAATACAGGTGGTATATTTCAGCAGTTCAAATCTCATTTTTTTAATGAAATGACGGATGATCAAACTATGTCAGGGGAAACCTGCAGCAAAATAGAACACTGGTTATCACAGCACAGTATTGATGAATTAAAGTCACTAAACCAGGTAGCAAAAGATCATTTTTTGTATGAAGGCATCACTTTTACCGTCTATGGTGAATCGGAAGGGATTGAACGAACTATTCCTTATGATCTGATTCCGCGGGTGATTGAAAAAAAACAATGGAATAAAGTCTCTCTGGGTTGTTCGCAAAGGGTTCGCGCGCTGAATTTATTTTTACACGATATTTACCACCAACAAGATATTTTAAAAGCCAATATTGTGCCTGAACTGCAAGTGCTGACACATGATGCCTACCAGCCGCATATGTATGCACATGACTTAAAAGGTAAAATATATAGCCAAATTAGCGGAGTTGATATTATCCGCGACCATCATGGCGAATTTTATGTACTGGAAGATAATTTAAGAACACCGTCAGGGGTGTCTTATATGCTGGAAAGTCGAAAAATCAGTCAAAAACTCATGCCGGATTTATGTCAGCAAAACAACATTCTAGGCATTGAACAATATCCGCAATTACTTAAAGAAGTCTTGGCTGAAAATGCCAATGTCGATAAGCCTTTTATTGTGGTGTTAACGCCTGGACGCTATAACAGCGCATATTATGAGCATTCTTTTCTGGCAAGGGAAATGGATGTGTCTTTGGTGACATCACGTGATCTTTTTGTAGAAAACGATAAGGTTTATGTGAAAACTATCCGTGGAAGACAGCAGGTTGATGTAATTTATCGTCGAGTGGATGATGCATATCTAGATCCATTATGTTTTATGCCGGATAGTACTTTAGGGGTGGCCGGCCTAATGTCAGCCTATTTGCGTCACAATGTGGTGATTGCAAATGCACCCGGTACTGGGGTGGCAGATGATAAATCCATCTATCCATATGTGGATAAAATGATTCATTTTTACTTGGGTGAACAAACAATCTTAAAAAATGTACCGACTTATCAATGTCGCGAAGCTCAAGACCTAGATTATGTTTTATCTAACTTAGAGCAATTGGTGGTGAAAGAAGCCCAAGGTTCGGGGGGGTATGGCATGTTGATTGGTCCCCAATCCTCAAAAAGTCAAATTGATTCATTTAGAGACAAAATTATTGCTGCACCGAATCTATATATTGCACAGCCGACTTTAGATTTATCGGTTTGTCCAACCCTGACCGACTTTGGAGTGGCTGAGCGTCATATCGATTTGCGTCCTTTTGTACTCAGTTCGCCTTATCGGACAGAGATTGTTCCCGGCGGTTTGACACGAGTGGCCATGCAGGCAGGATCTTTAGTAGTGAATTCTTCACAAGGTGGTGGAGTTAAAGACACATGGGTGGTCGATAATCTTCATTCTTAAACATCTAACCATGGGAAAGAAGTCATGATTTTATTAAATAGCAATGCTCAACATATTTTTTGGTTAGGTCGATACTTAACGCGTATTCAATATTTGTGTAGTCAATTTCCATTTCATAATAACCAAGACGCATTGCAATATGCGCATGCATTTTGCTTACCCGCTTTTGATGCAAGCTCGCTGAATACTTTATTGCTTGATGCAGAACAACCTTCATCTTTTAACAAGCAATTCCAACATGCCAAAGATAATGTACAGGATTTACGCGGCGTATTTTCTGCAAAAGCGTATGCAGAACTCAATCAGCTCATTAAGAATGCCACTGAAAATACGGCCTATATTTGTGATGTTGCTGGAGAATGTCAGGATATCTTAGAAGCAGAATCTGAGTTTATCTTTCTGTTTTTTAGTTTAGGACAAAATATAGAGCAGTTAGATCGCCAGCTACGTCTGAAACAAGATCGAACGATGACACTAGAAAATATTGATAAAACTGTGGATCTATTGAATCAGATGGGCTGGGATCGACTGGATAGTGCATGGCAGCAACTTAAGTTAAAACCGGACAGTATGAATTTTTATCAGTTTAGTGACCACATTCAAAATCTATTTGAGGTGGATGTATGAAGCTGATGATTAATCACCAAACCCATTACCAATATACTGATCAGGCGCGCAACAGTATTCAATATATTAAGATGACGCCAACCACGAATATGCATCAACAAGTCCATTCTTGGAATGTGAGTGTGCCGGGTGAGAAGCAAATAAAATCTGATGCTTTTAATAATGTCTGGATCACCAGTTCGCAGCGCCAGCCTTACCGTCAAATGACTATTATGGCGCAAGGTATTGTAGAGATGAATCCGAATACCCAATTTGGGATTGATATTGCTGTCAATCCAAAATTATTTTTACAGCCTACGCCAAGTACCCTCTGTAATGCAGAAATGAAAAGTTTTGCAGAATGCTATGTTCCTCGAGTGAATCGAGCCAACTTAATGCTTTTGTCTGAAGCAATACTCAATCATATTCCGTATGTGCCTGATCGAACCTCTGTACAAACCTCTGCGATTGATGCCTTCCAATGTCGACAGGGCGTGTGTCAGGATCATAGCCATGTTTTTATTGCGATGTGCAAACATTTAGGCATACCTGCACGCTATGTGTCCGGTTACTTATTTGTACCGAATACATCTCATCTTGCAAGTCATGCTTGGGCAGAAGTATTTTTTGAAAATACGTGGTATTGTTTTGATACCAGCAACCAGTTATTTGTGCCTAATTCTCATATCTATGTGGCAATCGGTCGAGATTATTGGGATGTTGCACCAGTAAGAGGCATAAGAGAGCGCGGTGGTACTGAGTCGATGAACTCTATAGTTCAAGTGCTCGCTTGCTGAAATTTTAAAAGTCATAAGGAGCTCTCATGACTTATTGTTGCGCGCTACGTTTAAAAGATGGTTTGGTCTTTGTTAGTGATACGCGCACTAATGCAGGTGTAGATCATATTTCGGTATTTCGTAAACTCTATACCTTCGGTGTAGAGGGCGAACGATTTATCACCATTCAAACATCTGGAAATTTAGCCACAACCCAAGCGGTTATTGGTCATCTGAATAATCACTTGGAACTCGGTCAAGAACCCAACTTATATAGTGTCAATACTATGTTTGAAATGGCTGAACTGGTGGGTCAAATATTAAGAAAAGTCATTGCAGATGTTACGCAAGAGACGCATGCTCACGAACAGAGTAATTATTATTGTAGTCTTTTGCTAGGTGGCCAAATTAAAGGTTCAGAAATGCAACTTTATAATATTTATCCGCAAGGTAATTTTATTTGCGCAACGGAAGATACGCCTTATTTTCAAATTGGGGAAAGTAAATACGGCAAACCGATACTAGATCGGGCATTAAGTTATGAAATGCCCTTAGATGAGGCGGTACGCTGTAGTTTGATCTCATTCGATTCTACTTTGCGTTCCAATGTTTCAGTGGGAATGCCTTTAGACACAATCGTTTATCATAAAAATTCATTACACGTTCCTAATGGCAAACGTATTTATGAAGAAGATCCATATTTTAGGCAACTGAGTAAACAGTGGTCAGACACTTTACGCCGTGGCTTACAGAAACTGCCTATTCCTACAGATGATTATCTAGATTAAACATCGTTAAAAAAACCCAAGCGCAAACTTGGGTTTTTTATATATTATAGAAATTTACTTTCTTATTGGACGGGCACTGAGGCGGCACAAGAGTTCATAACCAATCGTACCATTGGCTTCAGCCACAGCATCAACTAAGCGGTTTTTACCCCAAAGTTCAACTTCAGTACCAATTTCTGCATCTAAACCAGTGATATCAATAGCGATCATATCCATGGCAACACGACCAATGACGCGTGTTTGTTGCCCATTAATTGCCACATAGTTTTGCTTAGGAAAAGCGCGCGGATAACCATCACCATAACCAATTGAAACAATGGCCAAATCCATTTCTTTTTCTGCAGTAAAAGTTGAGCCATAACCCACAGATTCACCGGCTTGAATATGGTTTAAAGCAATGATTTCAGCAGTAAAGGTCATTACCGGCTTCAAGTCTAGATCATGTGCTGATCTATCTGCAAATGGAGATGCACCATACAGCATGATCCCGGGACGTACAAAATCAAAATTCAGTTCAGGCCATTTATAAATGGCTGCCGAATTACAGCAAGAGCCCATGATTGGTGCACAAGCTTCTTTGACTTGAAGGAACTGATTTTTTTGCTGTTCATTTAAGGGATGATTTTCTGCATCCGCATTGGCAAAGTGCATCGCTAAAACACAAGTAAAACCTTCGGCTTTAAGTGAGTTAATGACTTCAATAATCTCTGCTAATTTAAAACCCAGACGGTTCATACCGCTATTGAGTTTGACCCAAACTTTTAAATTTTTACCGATATAAGCATTTTTATAAGTGCGTAACCAATCAAGTTGTTGCTGATGATGTACGACACATTCAATGTTATTTTCAACCACAATCCGCATTTCATCTTCAGAGAAAATACCTTCAATAAGCGTAATCGGTTGTTGATAGCCGAGTTCGCGAATTTCAAGTGCTTCTTCAAGGCAGGCGACACCAAAGGCATCCGTTCCACTTAAGGCTGCTAAACAGTCTTTGACTCCATGTCCATAAGCGTCGGCTTTAACCATACTTACAATTTGAGCAGTTGGTGCAAGTTGTTTAACACGGTTTAAATTATATTGCAGCGCTTCTCTGTCAATATAAACTGTTGCTTGGCGCACCCTAGTTACTCCTTGGGATTACAATGAAACATTATAGCAATTTGAATAAAATCACTTATAAGCTACGATCAGAATATTGTGGATATGCTTATGATCTCACTCAAAGTGGAGTGAGAAAGTTAAGCAAAATAGAGTGCCATATTCTATTCCTATGGCTAAAAATAAACACTAACTTAAAGTATATTTCAATTAAATTTAATACAGCATCGTTTGATTCTATTACTAAAATATCAGTGTAGTTGCTGTCTTTCTGATATTTAAGTTATATGCGTTATAGCAAGACACGGTGAACTTAAATTATCTTTCTATTAAAATAATTTAAGTCTCTGGCGTAGAGAAAAATAAGCAGTTAAAAAACGATGTCATTACCTCGTTTTTTTATCACTTATTCTTCATCATTATATTGAGCATAAAACTCTGGCGAAAGGTTGCTGAATCGGGTGTATTGACCTTCAAAAGCCAGACGCACTGTACCAATAGGACCGTTACGCTGTTTACCAATAATAATTTCGGCAGTACCGGCTTCTTTAGTTTCTTTGTTATAAACCTCATCACGGTAAATAAACATAATCAAGTCAGCATCCTGCTCGATCGCACCGGATTCACGAAGATCGGACATCACAGGGCGTTTGTTTGGTCGGTTTTCCAGTGAGCGGTTTAACTGTGAAAGGGCAATCACAGGACACATCATTTCTTTGGCCAAAGCTTTTAAACTTCGTGAAATTTCCGAGATCTCACCAACACGGTTGTCGCCCATACCGGGTACTTTCATCAACTGCAAGTAATCGACCATAATACAGCCAATTTTACCACCATGCATTTTGGCAATACGACGTGCGCGGGCGCGTAATTCTGTGGGTGGTAGGGCGGATGAATCATCAATGTACAGGTTTTTTTCTTGAAGTTGTAAAATCGTACCGGTTACTTTGGACCATTCCTCACCATCTAGTTTGCCTGAACGTAAATGACCTTGATGAACTTTACCGTAAGCCGAAATTAAACGCATCGCAATCGAATCTGCTGGCATCTCCATGGAGAATACAAGAGCAGGTAGATCACAGTTAAACAGCACACTTTCCACCAAGTTCATGGCAAAAGTGGTTTTACCCATCGAGGGACGTGCAGCGACAATAATCAAGTCACCCGATTGCATGCCCGAGGTTTTGTTATCCAGCTCCATAAAGCCTGTCGTTAAACCGGTAATACTACCTTCCATTTGCGACAATTCATTTAACTTGTCAAATACGTCTGCCACCACGGCATTAATGGGTTTTGGCCCTTGCGCTTTGGCATTGTTATTATGTTGTTCGGCAATGGAAAAAATATTAGTTTCAGCCAAGTCCAAAATTTCACTAACACTACGACCTTTGGTGTCATAAGCATTCTGTAAAATTTCTGAGCTCACTTTAATCATGCTGCGCAAAGTTGCAAATTCTTTAATTTTAGTGGCGTAGGTTTCCAGATTATAAAAACTAGAAGGGGAGTCTGCCATCAATTGCATTAAATATTCTTCACCACCGACAGCATCCAGCAAATTCTGTTTGATCAGCCAATCATTGACTAAGACTGCGTCGTAAGGTGAGTTTTCTTGGGTTAATTTTTCAATAGCGCGAAAAATATACTTATGGCGTGTCGCATAAAAATCATTTTCACTGAGTACATCACCCACTTGTTCGAAAGATTCAGCCACGGTCATTAGCGCTGCAAGTACAGCTTGCTCGATTGCCAAGTTATGGGGTGGAGTACGAAACTCTTTTAATTGGCCTGACTCATTCCCTTTATTATCTACTTTAGATGAGTTAAGCATAGCATTGGCATTCGCCTGTGACATATAAAACCCTGATTTTAAATGCGATAAAGAAGTAATTTGAAAATTGAGACGAATAGTGAATTTTCAACGATTTTCGTCTAGACAGATCATACCCGTTCTTAAAAAAAATGCGAATCGAAAATTTCATTGAGTTAAAAACAGTAAAAATAATTTGTGTTTACTAATTTTTAGTAAATCTGGATAAGCTATTTTGCCTATTTTTACAGATAAAAAAAAGAGCATACAAAAGCATGCTCTTTTTCTTGCAGAAAATTACTCAGCTACGATAGTAACGAGAACTTCAGCAGTAACATCATGATGCAATTGGATTGCGATGTTGAATTCACCAGTGTTGCGAAGCGCACCATTTGGTAAACGAACTTCTGCACGGTCAACTTCAAGACCAGCATTAGTTAACGCGTCAGCGATGTCACGAGTACCGATTGAACCGAATAGTTTACCTTCGTCACCAGCTTTAGCAGTGATTACGATGTTAACTTCGTTCAATTGGTCAGCACGTGCTTGAGCAGCTGCTAAAACATCAGCCTCAGCTTTTTCAAGTTCTGCACGACGAGCTTCAAAAGCAGCAGTATTCGACTCAGTCGCTGCTACTGCTTGACCTTGAGGGATAAGGTAGTTGCGGCCGTAACCAGCTTTAACTGAAACTTTATCGCCTAATTTACCAAGGTTTTTAATACGTTGTAATAAGATAATATCCACAGCTCAACCTCACTTATGATTGTCAGTGTAAGGGATCAAAGCCAAGTAACGAGCTTGTTTAATAGCAAGCGCTAATTGACGTTGGTAACGAGCTTTAGTACCTGTAATACGGCTAGGAACAATCTTGCCGTTTTCAGTGATGTACTGTTTTAAAGTATCGATATCTTTGTAGTCGATGTACGCAACTTTCTCAGCTGTAAAGCGGCAGAACTTGCGACGACGGTAAAAACGTGCCATTAATGTTCTCCTTATGCTTCAGCAGAGTCTTGAGATTGTTGTGCTTCTTCACGTTGTGCTTTACGTGCACGTTTTTCTTCAGCACTTTTAGCAAGCAATGATTCTTCAGTGATTGCGTTTTCACGACGAATAATAACATTACGAAGGATTGCATCGTTATAACGGAACAATTCTTCTAATTCATTAAGCGTAGTTTGACCACATTCAACATTCATTAAAATGTAGTGAGCTTTATGAATTTTGTTAATTGGGTAAGCCAATTGACGACGGCCCCAATCTTCTAAACGGTGAATTTGACCTTCAGCTTCTTTGATGTGAGTTAGGTAACGTTCTACCATACCCACAACTTGATCGCTTTGGTCTGGATGTACCAAAAGTACGATTTCGTAGTGACGCATTGTCAGCTCCTTACGGTTTGTGCAGCCCCTAGCTTTTGAAAAGCCAGAAGCAAGGAGTCACAACCAAAGTTGTGTCGCAAAAATTGCGAAGCGTGAATTTTAGTGGTTTTAGGGAGAAATTACAAGGGAATCTTTCTATGATGATTGAATTCGTCTACAAGCTGGACAGCAGAGCGGTTCAAATAAATAAAAATGGAAGCGAATCTTGATTAAGTGTTTTAAAGTAATGAAAATTAATAGATAAAAAAAAGATAGAGTAGAACTCTATCTTTTTTAGAAAAACACGATTTTTGTTGCTGGTGCTTGGGAGGTAAAACTAAAACAGATACTAATAATCGTAATTAAAATGACTGAAAACAGGAAAAAGCGTTTTGCCCATAATTGGTCATTTTCAGCTTTAAAGCCCAGTACACCAATATAAAACCAATAAATGCATAGCCCGTTTAAAATAACGAGATATAACCAGTTTGTATAACCATATACAAATAAGGCATTCATAGTGATGGTAAATAAAACAACATAAATCAGTGATTCAATTTTAGTACGTAAAATAGAACGTGCTACAGGGAGAATCGGAATACCTGCATTTTTGTAGTCATCAAAACGATATACTGCAATTGCCCATGAATGGGGCATTTGCCAAAGTGCAAAACCAATAAAAATAAGCAGTGCAGCTAAGTCAAATTCATTACTAACCGCGGTATATCCAATCACTGGTGGGCTTGCACCAGAAATACTTCCAATAACGGTTTGGTGGATTGTTGTGCGTTTTGTCCAGAGGCTATAAAACACCACATAGACCACAAAACCAATCACCGCAAATAAAAAAGCGTACGCATTTACCCAGAACCATAAAATGCTAAAACCAATTACACCCAGTACTAAGGAATACACCAAAGCCACAGGCACAGAAATAGATTTTTTAACCATCGCACGGTTTTGTGTGCGCTGCATTTTTTGGTCGATGTCTTGGTCAATCACATTATTGACCACACAACCAGAGGCGACAACCAAAGTTGTACCAAGGAGGGTAATAAGCAATAAAAGGAAATCTACAGAACCTTGAGCGGCTAGGAAATAGCCACCCAAGGTGGTAACAAAGTTACCAAAGAGAATTCCTGGTTTTGTCAGGAATAGATACTTTTTCAGCATGACGATCAGTTTAGATCATCATGTTGTAGTGAAGGTAATTCATGATCCATACAGAACCAACCAGTAAGATTGCAACTGTAAGAATTGTATAGATGAATGCAATGACATTCCAGCGTTGTTCTGAAGAAGAGTTCATGTGCAGGAAGTAAATTAACTGTACAAGAATCTGAGCAACAGCTGTGATCGCAATCGTTGCAATAACCACGCCACGTCCAAATCCGCCTGCCATAACCATACCGAAAGGAATGACTGTAAGCAAAACTGAAAGGATAAAGCCAATGGTGTATTGCTTGGTATTGCCGTGCGCTGCACCCGCAGAGTTGTGGTCATGACTCATTATAGAACTCCCATCAAGTAAACTACGCTGAATACACAGATCCAAACGATGTCAAGGAAGTGCCAGAACAAGCTTAGGCAAGCAAGACGACGAGTGTTTGGAAGTGTCAAACCATTTTTCTTGATTTGGTACATCAACACAAGCATCCAGACCAAACCAGAAGTTACGTGAATACCGTGCGTACCCACTAAGGTAAAGAACGCAGATAGGAACGCACTTGTGGTTGGGCCATGACCAGAGTGTACAAGGTGGTTGAACTCATAAAGTTCCATGCCGATGAAGGCAGCACCGAATACCCAGGTAATTGCTAACCAAGTAAGAACTTGGCCCACATTTTTCTTGTATGAAGCAAGTACGGCAAAACCGAAGGTCACAGAAGAGATCAAGAGAGCGAAAGTTTCAGTTAAAACGAAACCTAAAGAATCACCAAAAAGCTCTTTAGCACTTGGAGTGCCAACAGGAATGTGACTGCTTAATACAGCGAACGCGATGAAGAGTGTCCCGAATAGGATCAAGTCACTCATCAAGTAAGTCCAGAAACCAAAGACAGTGATGTCAGTATCATCGTGATGATGATGCTCATCGTGTCCATGGTTGTCGTGATGAAGTACTTCAGCCATTGTCTTAGTCCTTCTTCAAGTGTTTTTCAAGAATCGCATAGCGTTCGTTTTCAATGCGTTCTACTTCAGCAGCAGGCACATAGTAATCCACTTTCTTAGTGAATGAACTTACGATAAACGAAACGATAGCACCAATGAATCCAACGGCTACTAACCACCAGATATGCCAGATTAAAGCAAAGCCCATTACCGTAAGCAGCATTGCAATAATGAAACCAGCCGCACGGTTGGTTGGCATATGAATGTCTTCATACTTGGTTGGTTTAGCGTATGCGATGCCATTTTCTTTGTCAGTCCAGAAAGTATCAATACCATTGATCTTTGGAAGATGAGCAAAGTTATAAAATGGAGCAGGAGACGAAGTAGACCATTCAAGTACACGACCATCCCATGGATCGCCGGTGTGATCGATATTGTTGTTGCGTTGCAAGAAACCAACAATGATTTGCATTAAGAAACATGCAATACCAAGAGCAACCAGAACAGCACCGAACAATGCAATCGATACATACGGATCCCATTCTGGGTTGTCATATGTATTCAAGCGACGCGTCATACCCATGAAACCGAGGATATAAAGTGGCATGAATGCAAAGTAGAAACCGAAGAACCAGAACCAGAACGCTGCTTTACCCCAAGTCTCATTGAGTTTCCAACCAAACATTTTTGGCCAGTAGAAAATGATACCTGCGAACATTGCAAATACTACACCACCAATAATTACGTTATGGAAGTGAGCAATCAAGAATAACGAGTTATGTACCAGGAAGTCCGCTGGTGGAACTGCCATTAATACACCTGTTAAACCACCGATACCAAAAGTCACAAGGAAACCAAGTGTCCAAAGCATTGGTGTTGTAAAGGTAATGCGACCCTTGTACATGGTGAATAACCAAGAGAAGATTTTCACACCAGTAGGGATGGCAATAATCATGGTCATGATACCGAAGAACGCGTTAACGTTGGCACCAGCACCCATGGTAAAGAAATGGTGAACCCACACAACGAAAGACAATACTGTGATTGCTACAGTTGCATAGACCATTGATTTGTAACCGAACAAAGCTTTGCGCGAGAAAGTTGATACAACTTCTGAGTAAATACCGAATGCAGGTAATACCAAAATATAAACTTCCGGGTGACCCCAAGTCCAAATCAAGTTTACATACAACATTGGGCTACCACCCAAGTCATTTGTAAAGAAGTGGAAACCGAAGTAACGGTCAAGCGACAACATTGCAATTGTAGCAGTTAACACTGGGAACGCTGCAATGATCAATACTGCTGTACATAAAGATGTCCAGGTAAAGATCGGCATATCCATCAGTGTCATGCCAGGTGCGCGCATTTTAATGATGGTAACAAAGAAGTTAACACCTGTTAAAAGCGTACCCAAGCCTGAAATTTGAAGTGCCCAGATATAGTAGTCAACACCTACGCCCGGAGAATATTCAATGCCTGATAGTGGAGGGTAAGCCATCCAACCAGTTGCAGCGAATTCACCCAGTGCAAGAGAAGCCATCATCAGACCCGCAGCACCGGCAAATAACCAGAAACTGAGTGAGTTCAATAACGGGAAGGCAACGTCACGAGCACCAATCTGTAAAGGTACAGAGATGTTCATTAAGCCGACTACAAGACCCATTGCTACGAAGAAGATCATGATTACGCCATGGGCAGTAAAGATCTGATCGTAATGTTCAGGATGTAAATAGCCTTCACCACCACCTCGAGCGAGGAACTGCTGAAGACGCATCATGATTGCATCTGCGAAACCACGAACCAACATGATTACAGATACAAAGATATACATGATACCAATTTTTTTATGGTCTACAGAGGTGAACCATTCAGTCCACAAGTAGTTCCATTTTTTAAAGTAGGTGATCCCTGCAGCGACTGCAAGGCCACCTAGGATCATCATCGCAACAGTCACCAATACAATTGGATCGTGTGGGATTGAATCCGGCCCTAACTTACCTAATAAGCTCATGTCTTATTCCTCTACAGAAGCTGCAGTCGCATGTTCAACATTTGCATGAGCATCAGAAGCAGCGGCTTCGTGACCAGCAGTTGCTGAATGATCAGCACCGTGGTAATTGCTCATGTATCTGTTAATCACTGATTCGAATAATTTAGGCTCTACAGAAGAGTAATAAGTCACTGGATGTGGCTTAGTTGGATAAGGCTTCAATGCTTCAGCAGCAGCCTTCTCTTCAGGAGTTTGAGCATTCACAACCATTACTTCGATTTGGTGCTTAGAACGGTTACCGTCACGTAAAGCAGCAAATTCAGTTTGATCTAAAACAGTTTTTTGAACTGCATTTGGATTTACTGAAGTGCCATTACCTGATTTAACTGCCGCTACCCATTCAGCAAACTGTGCATCTGTCACAGAATGAGCACGGAAGCGCATTTGTGAGAAGCCATAACCTGAATAGTTAGAAGAGAAACCGCGGAAGCCGTCGGCCGGGCTGGTTTCGTCTGCCAAGAAGTTCAAGTGAGTCTGCATACCCGCCATTGCATAAATCTGACCAGACAATGCAGGGATAAAGAACGAATTCATTGTGAAATTAGAAGTTAAACGAAGACTAACCGGAGTTTTCTCTGGAAAGCGAATTTCGTTAACAGTCGCAATGTTTTGTTCTGGGTAGATGAAGATCCATTTGAATTGTTCAGCAATAACTTGAACAGTTAAAGGCGCTTTATCAGATTCTACTGGACGGTATGGGTCATACTTGTGGGAACCCCACCAAGTTAACCACGCTAGAATACCAATAATAATGACAGGTATGCCCCATACTACAATTTCAATTGCAGTTGAGTGTGCCCATGTAGGTTTATAGTCTGCATCTTTATTCGATGCGCGATATTTCCATCCAAACCACAATGCCATAATTGCTGATGGAATAACCACCAAAAGCATTAAATAGATCGCAGTCATCATCAGGTCAGATTGACCTTGAGCAACTGGACCTTTTGAGTTTAGAAGTACCATATCACCGCCACACCCAGTCAAGAGTGTAGCCATCGCAGATAAAGACAATACAGCTAAAATTGTTTGTCTCATTTTACAACCTCGGTGAAGAGTCCCATTCCATAATTTAATATGGGATAGCGATTAAAGTGTCGCATGATTGGAAAGGTTTTATTTTTCACTTAGAAATTCTAAGTATAAAAAAACCTTCCCAATCATGAGACACCGCTACGTTGTGAGGCATTATGCCTCATATTGTTGAACTAAGCTATATGTTAGGAAGCTTTAAATGACTGTTATAAAAACTGATTTTTTTACTCGGAATTAAACTTTTACTATAATAATTTTATTTTAATATCAATATTCTGGGGAGAAACAGGGATATAAAATAATCCCTGTTTGAGGGGGTGATTATTGTTTAACCACTTTAGTTTTGGCTAATTTATCATGCAAAGTTTGACGTTTTTCACTCATGGCAAAGACATGGTCAATGATGGTGATAAACGGCATAAACAACAGATTTAAAATAATAAAAATGAAACTCCGTAAAGTGAAGGCACGCATTAAGCTTACTTTCTCACCACTTTCCACATCTACAATTTTAATTTTGGTCAGTTTCTTACCAATACTTTGCCCAGATTTAGCCAGCATAAAGGCCTGAATTCCGAGCATAATAATGATGTATATAAACATCGCTTGCCATGCTTCTGCTGGAATAAGGGTAAATAATTGCTGTTGTAACTGAACTGCCTGAGTTGACGTTTCGGTGGATTGCATCTTTTGCTGAATTTCTGACAACTGGTTAACTTGTTCGGGTTTCAGGAAAAAAGATGGAATGGCAGCTGCAGGTAACCAGAGCAATAAATCAATAATTTTTGCCAAGATTCGTGTGCTAATTGAAGCCAGTTCATTATTCTGAGCTGCTTTACTTTCAACATGTATTTTGTTAGAGCTGGAATTCTGAACAGGGGTTTGCTCAGGAAAAGGTGTGGGAGCAATATAACCTTCAGGTTGATATACAAGTTTACCTTGGGTTAATTCACCTAAAGCTTTCCATTCGGTCATGCCTTGATGCCAAGCTAGATCTGTAAGAAGAACTTGCTGGCTAGCGAGCATTTGATTGAGCTGCTCTAGCGTATATGGACCAGCTTGTTGATTATTACGCGCCAAGTAAATTTGCATAAATATTAAATCTCAAAACGTAAATTAGGTTTGTATAGCAAACCCTTAAATTATAGATGAAAAAAAAGACCCAAATGTGGGTCTTTTTTTAACATAGTTTTTTAAGCTTGTTGAGCTTTTTCTTCAGCAAGGAAGAACCAAGTGTCTAAAACCGAGTCTGGGTTTAGCGATACTGACTCAATACCTTGTTCCATCAGCCATTGTGCAAGATCTGGATGATCAGAAGGACCCTGACCACAAATACCGACGTATTTGCCTGCTTTACGGCATGCCTGAATTGCCATTGAAAGAAGCGCTTTAACCGCTGGATCACGCTCGTCAAACAGGTGAGAAACAATACCAGAGTCACGGTCAAGACCAAGTGTTAACTGAGTCAAGTCGTTAGAACCGATCGAGAAGCCATCAAAGTGTTCAAGGAATTGGTCAGCCAATAATGCATTGGTTGGCAATTCACACATCATGATCACTTTAAGACCATTTTCACCACGCTTAAGACCATTAAGCGCCAACAATTCCATCACACGTTTCGCTTCAGCAACTGTACGTACGAAAGGAATCATAATTTGAATGTTGGTTAAGCCCATTTCGTCACGTGCTTTCTTCAATGCGCGGCATTCAAGCTCAAAACAGTCACGGAAGTTGTCAGACACGTAACGGCTAGCGCCACGGAAACCAAGCATTGGGTTTTCTTCTTCTGGTTCGTATAACTTACCGCCGATCAAGTTGGCATATTCGTTTGACTTGAAGTCAGACATACGAACAATCACGGGTTTGTCAGCGAATGCTGCAGCAAGCGTTGAAATCCCTTCAACCAATTTTTCGACATAGAATTCGATTGGAGAAGAGTAACCTGCAGTACGCGCCATAACAGCTGCACGAGTTTCGCGTGGAAGACTGTCAATGTTCAATAACGCTTTAGGATGGACGCCAATCATACGGTTGATGATGAATTCTAAACGTGCAAGACCAATACCTTCGTTCGGAATGGTGGCGAAATCGAATGCGCGGTCAGGGTTACCTACGTTCATCATGATTTTGAACGGAAGTTTAGGCATAGATTCAATCGAGTTACGTTGAATTTCGAAATCTAAAGAACCTTCGTAGATAAAGCCTGTATCACCTTCAGCACAAGATACAGTTACTTCCTGACCATCTACAAGTACTTCAGTTGCGTTACCACAACCCACGATTGCAGGAACACCCAGCTCACGCGCAATAATGGCAGCATGACAAGTACGACCACCACGATTTGTTACAATCGCAGCGGCACGTTTCATAACTGGTTCCCAATCCGGGTCAGTCATGTCAGATACAAGAACATCACCGTCTTGCACTTTGTCCATTTCTTTGATTGAAGAAACAATACGTACACGACCAGAACCGATACGTTGACCAATTGAACGACCTTCACAAATCACAGTACCTTTTTGTTTAAGCAGGTAGCGTTCCATTGTGCCGACATTTTCACGGCTTTTTACTGTTTCAGGACGTGCTTGAACGATATAAATTTCACCATCATCGCCATCTTTCGCCCATTCGATGTCCATTGGAGAACCGTAATGGTTTTCAATGATCAATGCCTGTTTGGCAAGTTCTTGGAGTTCGTGATCATTTAACGCGAATTGTTGACGATCTTGTTTTTCAACGTCTACAACCACCACAGATTTACCAGCAGAAGCTTCTTCGCCATAAATCATTTTTTGGTGTTTAGAGCCAAGATTACGACGCAGGATAGAATGTCTGCCAGCGTTTAATAATGGTTTAGAGAGGTAGAATTCATCAGGGTTTACTGCGCCCTGAACGACCATTTCACCCAAACCATAAGATGCAGTAATGAAGACAACATCACGGAAACCAGATTCTGTATCTAGTGTAAACATTACACCGGCAGCGCCTGTTTCAGAACGCACCATGCGTTGAATACCCGCAGAAAGGGCAACAACTTCATGTTTAAAGTTTTGGTGTACGCGGTATGAAATTGCACGGTCATTATATAAAGATGCAAAAACTTCTTTAATCGCGATCAGTACATTGTCGATCCCGCGAATGTTCAAGAAAGTTTCTTGCTGGCCGGCAAAAGAAGCGTCTGGTAAATCTTCTGCAGTCGCAGATGAGCGAACGGCAACCGCGATATCAGGGTTGCCGCTAGATAGTTCAGCGAAAGCGTCGCGAACTTCTTTTTCAAGTCCTGCTGTAAGCGGAGTATCGACAATCCATTGGCGAATTTTAGCGCCAGATACTGCAAGAGCATTTACGTCATCAACGTTTAAAGTTGATAGCTCTGCCTGAATTTTAGCGTTTAGGCCACTTTGCTCGAGAAATTCACGATAAGCAGCCGCAGTCGTTGCGAAACCACCTGGTACTGACACACCAGCATTGGATAAATGGCTGATCATTTCACCTAAAGATGAGTTTTTCCCACCTACAAGTTCAACGTCGTGCTTCCCTAATTTTTCTAGACCAATTACGCGCGCTTCCAAAGTTGTTACTCCACTTTTGCAGTATTAATCACTATCTTGGCATGAAATTATAACAAATCGCGTGGCTTTTTGATTTAACTCGGCGACAGTCATGTAAGATCGGTTTACTATAAAGATTTTACAGTACTTAGACAAATATTTAAGGAGAATTTTAATGTCAGAAGGTAAACAGATTAAGCGCAGTGTATTTTTTATTTCCGATGGTACCGCAATTACTGCTGAAACCCTTGGACATTCACTGTTAGCGCAGTTTCCTCATGTTGATTTTGACATTCATATTATTCCTTATATTAGCTCTGAAGAAGCTGCAATGAATGTGGTTGCGGAAATTAATCAACGCGCAGATCGTGATGGGCAGCAACCCTTGGTGTTTGATACCCTTGTAGACCCGTATGTACGCGATATTATCAACACTGCGAATGCGGTAAATCTTGATGTATTTGAGGGGCTTATTGGTAAATTATCTGAGGTTTTAGGTACCGCTCCTACAACTTTAGTCGGACAAACCCATGCAGTGACCGATTCAGCGTCGTATAAAGCCCGTATTGATGCGGTTCATTTTGCTTTGGACAATGATGATGGGGCACGTACACGCCATTATGATAAAGCTGATTTGATTCTAATCGGCGTGTCACGGTCAGGCAAAACTCCAACCTCAATTTATTTGTCATTACAATTTGGTATTCGTGTGGCGAACTATCCGTTAACCGAAGAAGACCTGGATGACAACCGTTTGCCTGCGGTATTGCGTCCACATAAAAGTAAACTGTTTGGTTTAATGATTGATGCAGAGCGTCTTGTAGCGATTCGTAAGGAACGTAAAGCCAATAGCCGTTATGCGAGTTTCAGTCAATGCCAGATGGAACTTCGTGCAGTTGAAGGGATTTTTATTTCTGAAGGGATTAAATATTTGAATATTTCGGAAATGTCGATTGAAGAAATTTCAACCCGTGTTTTACAAATGACAGGTCTTAAACGTCGTATTGGTTAAATTAATCTTTAACTCTACTCTATATAATCGAAAATTAAGAGGATTGTTATATGTATAAAATATTAAAGCTAAAAACAATTGCTCTTTTTTTCGCTATGCTGAGTCTGGTGAGTAGTTCGACTTTTGCAGAATCGGTTGCTCAATTTGAAAGTAATATCATTAATAAATATTATAAAACCAGTTTGACTGATCGCTATGAAAATGACGGCGTTAACCAAGAAGTGGCGACAAAAGTAGCAAATTTTATTGAGAGAAATTCACAAAGTTTTGAATATCCATTTAAAAATTTACTCGATAAAAACCTACTTTTATTGAATTACAGTCCTGATCGAAAGCTTAAGTTTTATACGTTTAATATTTCTGCTGGTGGCTCAATGCGTGAATTTGAGTCCTATGTGCAGTTTAAACACGGCAACAAAGTCATTACACACGCACTAGATGATGGGGGATTTATTAAAGCCATTCGTCAAACCCAATTAAATAATGTTCCAACTTATCTTATTTCCAGAACATATATTGGCAGTAGTTGTGAGGGGCAATATAGTATTCAAGCGAATCAGATTAATAATAATCAATATAAAAGCGTGAAGATTTTTAAGACCAAAACAAAAGCACTTGATCAGATTAATATCAATTATGACTGTCATTATTATTTAAAAAATATCCAACCTTTTGATATGGATCGCCACTATATTCGTGTATCTCAGGATCTCAAAAACATTGATATTCTATTGATTAAGCCATCAGGTGAATTGACACAAAATTATTTGCGTTATCAAAAGACTAAAAATAATTATCAATATATCGGTACAGTGAAATAAATTGATCAATAAAAAAAGAGGCTGACATGCCTCTTTTTTATCTTTCAACCTTAATAGGTCGTGATAATCACATCTACTAAATGTTCAATACCTTCCATGCTCTGTACGGCTTGTTCTGTAATTTTAACCACCGGCCAGGTAATTAACTTACAGTTTTCACGCTGTAGTGCTGCATAGTAAGTATCTGACTTAAAAAACACTTTATTTTCGCTTGCTGAGTTGGGCATTAACTGACGTTTTAACCAGTTGTCTTTCAGTTGTGATTCGAGATAGCGAATAGCCAATAATGATTTGACCCGATTGTTAAATAAGCGGCGATTTTTAATAATTAAAGGATGTGAAAGCAGCCTGTGAGTGGCTTTTTCAGTGTGTGGCAAAATAAAATGTGGTGCAATTTGAAATATTTTAACCAATTTTGCTTGATTACAGATTTGATCTAAATGCGTCACTGTCATTTGGTTTGCACCGACAATAGCCACATTTAAATTGGAAAAATCACACAGTTTAATATCTTCAGCGGCAACAATTTTTCCTTTAAAGTTCTGGAAAAAATCGGGCGTATTTTGAAAGAAGCCATCCAATGGATTCTTTTTGTTGTTAATCATTTACATATCCTTTCTTATTTTACTTTGTTACGGTCGGTTCTACAGCTCTTTGGTATATCCAAGTTACAACTTTTGGTAAAGATTTTTCTGAAATCTGGTCAGTCATCGCAACTTTATTGCTGACCAGAATATGAATTAGTTTTTGCTCATGATTCAAGCTGCTATGTGACTAGAATGAGATAATTTAATATCAATAAATGCAGTGCTCTCATTTAATTTTTTTTGGTAATCCTGGGATATTTATTCAGGCATAACAATTTACCTTTGCTTAATATTTATGCTTGCATAAAAAAGCAAATAATTACCTGTAATTGATAATTTTTAAGTTTATTTCTAATAGGGATGAGGTCTTAATTTTTTTCTTCATCCTGTTTAATATGTTGAAATTCTGTATTTGTATAATGAGGAACACTTGGTGATTGGATATGTGATCTGAGATAGTCTAAATCGCGAATATTCTTTTGTACCGCCACCGCTCCAAATAAACTCAGTAAAAATGCCATGATATAAAACCCCTTTTCACTTAATGCAAGTGAGGCATTCCATAAACCAATCGCCAGTAATGCAATACAGATAATGATGGATGCCCAGCAAAGTCCAAAATAAATAGCAGTTACCTGAATGCCTTCGAGTTTATCGCGGACAATTTTTTGCAAAGACACTGCGGCAAATAAGCCATATAAAATCAGGATTAAATAATAGCCTTTTTCATTCAGTCACATGGGCGCGTTAAATAAGCCAATGATATATGCTGCTGCACCCGCAATCAGAGCGACCCACCTTGCAGCAATAAATGCAGAAGTAGGTTTTTTAATATATTGATTCATTCTATTTTTCATTTTTTTATTCAATTTTCTTATATAGCTATTGTGCCTAAGCTAAACAAAATCGCAAATGGTGTTAGATCGGTAATAAATAGATAAAATGATCAGCTGAATAGGGATTTGACATAAAAAATAGCACCTATGCAGGTGCTATTTAAGATAATTGAAGGGTATCAGGAATTTTTGATATCCATGAGTAATTCGAAGTTCTGAATGCGTTTATCTGTATCGTAAATATCACAGGTAAAAATAAACTCATTAACGTCATATTTTTCAATCAGTTTTTCTAAACCTGCTTTGACGGTTTCTGCTGAACCTACTTGTCCCATTGCGTAAAAATTATCGACTGACATTTTTTCCGCAGGTGACCAAATTCCTTCCATCGTTTTAACAGGTGCTTTAAGTTTTAAACTTTGCCCACGCATTAAGCCCAATACACGTTGATACGCACTAGTCGCCAGATATTCAGCTTCTTCATCGGTTTGAGCGACGACAGTGGGAACACCCATGGAAACATAAGGCTGAGCTAAATATTCTGAAGGTTCAAAGTTGTCTCTATACAGTTTGATCGCCTGATCGAGCATGCGTGGCGCAAAATGTGAAGCAAAAGAATAGGGAAGTCCTAATTTAGCGGCCAGTTGCGCACTAAATAAACTTGAACCTAAAAGCCAAACTGGAACATGGGTGTTTTGACCGGGTGTTGCAACAATACGTTGATGCGGCACGGGTTCTCTAAAGTATTGCAGAATTTCCATTACATCTTGTGGAAACTGATCTTCTGTTTCCTGACGACCGCGACGTAAAGCACGCATCGTGACCTGATCTGTACCGGGTGCTCGACCGAGACCTAATTCAACGCGATTGGGATAAAGAGTGGCTAAAGTACCAAATTGTTCAGCAACGATCAGTGGGGCATGATTCGGCAGCATGATGCCACCCGAACCGACTTTTAAGCTATGTGTATTGGCTAAGATATAACCCAGTAAAACAGCAGTCGCTGAACTGGCAATACCGTCCATATTATGATGTTCTGCCAACCATAGACGTGTGTAGCCTAATTGTTCGGCTTTTTGTGCCACTTCCAAAGCATGATGCAGTGAAAACTGAATGCTTTTATCATCACGGACGGGTGCAAGTTCAAGTATCGAAAATTGGATATCTTTTAATGAGCGCATTGGTTTTCTCAAATATGGAAGCTAAGAAAAGCATACGATGACTGATCAAGTTTGTATATCGTTTTTTTTCGATATATTGCTGCTATCAGTATGAATTAAGTAATTGCAGCCCTTAAATAAAAAAAGCACCCTAAGGTGCTTTAAATTGAATCTTTAGTATTAACGACGCTTATTCCAACCTAAATGACGACCATTGTCGTGACGGTCGTTGTAACGATAACTGTTGTTACGACGATCATAACGATCATTATAGCGACGCTCATCACGATCATAGCGATCATCATAACGGCGGTCTTCACTTACTTTTTTGCCCAGTAATGCACCACCAGCAGAACCTAGACCAGCACCAATGTAACCACCATTGGTTCCACCCATATTTTTACCTACGGTATAGCCACCCGCACCACCCAAAGCACCGCCAATCACAGCGCCAGTACGGTCACGTTTGTTGGCAGCAACACCAGCACCAGCACCTCCACCAATAGCGGAACCAATCATTGCGCCTGTGGTACCACCCATTTGTTTACCGACTGCGGCACCCACGACACCCCCTAAGGCAGAGGTTAAGGCAGTATTTGTTGCATTGTCTGCATTGGCTGTAGTCATCGTTAAAGCAGATGAAGTTAATACAGCAGCAAGAATGATTGAATTAAATTTCATGGCAAACTCCTTTTTGAAGCTTTTGTTATCTCTTGAGTTAAATGTAATAAAAGATGTAGAAATGAAAATGGATGAGTTGTTCATCATTTGTATTTTTTTTCTGCCAGATTTATCCATAATTAACCCATCGATCCTCATCATTAAAAAGTAAAAAAGCACCCGAAGATGCTTTAAACTTTAACTCTGACGCTTAACGGCGATTGTAGCGACGGTTATTATAGCTATTATAACGGCGGTCTGTACGGTCATCATAGCGACGGTCTTCACTTACTTTTTTACCCAGTACTGAACCACCAGCTGCGCCTAAAGCCGAACCGATATAACCACCATTTGTACCGGCAATACTTTTACCTACAGTGTAGCCACCAACACCACCTAAACCACCACCGATTGCAGCACCGGTACGGTCACGTTTATTCGCTGAAACAGCAGCACCGCCCGCACCACCAAGTGCAGAACCAATCATTGCCCCAGTGTTACCACCCATTTGTTTACCCACTGCAGTACCCACTACGCTACCAAGTGCAGAGGTTAAAGCAACATTGGTTGTATTGCCTGCATAAGTTGCTGTAGTGGCAATAGCAGAAGTTGCAATGACTGTAGCAAATAGAATTGAATTAAATTTCATGGTGAACTCCAGTTGGAATCTGTTGTTATCTCTTAAGTCTAAGATAGTAGAAGGCGTTGCATTGAAGATGGATGACTTGTTCATCGTTTGTGTTTTTTCTGCCAAATTTATCCATAATTAACAAGTAATAATGATGATGCAAAAAAAAGCACCCGAAGGTGCTTTTTAAGTTCAGCCGAATGCTGATGAATTAACGATGGCTGCGACGGTATTTTTTAGAATGTTTTTTGTAAGAACGTTGGTCGGCACGACGGTCTTCTGATACTTTTTTACCCAGAACTGAACCGCCGGCAGCACCTAAAGCTGAACCAACATAACCGCCAGTTGTTCCGCCCATGCTTTTACCTACAGTATAACCACCTACGCCGCCTAGACCACCACCGATGGCAGCACCAGTACGATTACGTCGATCAGCAGAAACCGCAGCACCACCAGCGCCGCCAATTGCAGAACCGATCATTGCGCCAGTATTACCACCCATTTGCTTACCCAGGGCAGTACCCGCCACACTACCTAAAGCAGAAGTTGCAGCAATACGAGTTGAATTGTCGGCATGAGCATTGACTGCCATCATTGATGATGCAGCTAATGTTGCACTTAATAATAATGTATTCAGTTTCATAGTGAACTCCATGTCCCAAAAAGCGGACGTTCTAATTAAGTTATTTCGATGGAGCAAATGTAACAAAAATAATTTAGATAAATATGGAGAGGAGTAAACAGAGTTGTGGCGTTTAGTGGCTACTTTGTAAAGTTATATTAACAATGTGGAGAAATCACCCTGGAATATGTATTTATGACTGAAATGAGAATAAAACCAAAAGTCACTTCAATCCTATTTTTAGAAAATCCTTGTGGATAAGCTGGGTTGTCTCAACAATATCTATGTCATTTAAACCTGAGAATCGTTACACTAGGCACAATTTTTTTGAGCTGCTCTATGTCATATAAGGCATGGAGATAGCCGTTGTATTGAGATATTTTGCAAAATGAAAGAATCGTTACGTTTACGATTAGATCAACTTTCTGACCGTCATGAAGAATTAAACGCATTACTTGCGGATATAGAAGTCATTTCTGACAACAAACGCTTTCGTCAACTTTCGCGTGAATATAGTGACTTAAGCGAAATCACTGAAGTTTGGAAAAAGTACACTCAAGCTGAAAAAGACATTGAGACTGCTGAAACCATGTTGTCCGATCCTGATTTTAAGGAAATGGCGCAGGAAGAAATTCAGGAAAACAAGGCGCTGATTGCATCTCTTGAAGCAGACTTAAATATCCTGATGATCCCGAAAGATCCGAATGATGCCAACTCGGCTTATTTAGAGATTCGTGCCGGAACTGGAGGGGATGAAGCTGCAATCTTCTCGGGTGACTTATATCGCATGTATAGCAAGTATGCCGAAGCTCAAGGCTGGAAATTAGAAATCCTGTCCGAGAATGAAGGCGAGCATGGCGGTTATAAAGAAGTTATTTGTCTGATTAATGGTGAAGGCGTGTATGGTCGCCTGAAATTTGAAAGTGGCGCGCATCGTGTGCAGCGTGTACCTGCAACCGAATCTCAAGGCCGCGTACATACCTCTGCATGTACGGTAGCGATTCTTCCAGAAGTGGATGTCGATACTTCAGTTGAAATCAATTCATCTGAACTGCGTATTGATACTTATCGTGCATCGGGCGCGGGTGGTCAGCACATTAATAAAACTGATTCTGCGGTACGTATTACCCATCTTCCAACTGGAACAGTGGTGGAATGTCAGGATGAACGTTCACAGCATAAAAACAAAGCCAAAGCCATGGCTTTACTGGTTTCACGTCTGGAAAATGCCAAACGTGCCGCTGCCGATGCTGCAACTTCGGAAATGCGCCGTGACTTGGTCGGTTCAGGTGACCGTTCAGAACGTATTCGTACCTACAACTATCCGCAAGGCCGGATGACCGATCACCGTATTAACTTAACCTTGTATAAGTTAGATGCGGTGATGGAAGGTGATTTAACAGAATTGCTCGACAGCTTACATCGTGAATATCAGGCAGATCAGCTGGCAATGCTTGCACAACAGAATGGTGGTTAATTGAATATTGCACAGGCTTTGGCCTTACGTGGTGAAGCAGAAAGTTATGAGCGCCAAGAAAACGCTTGGTTACTCGAACATATCACCAAAATTGATTCTTTTGATTTGGTGATGAAAAAGGATCAGCAACTGACCGCTGAGCAAGAAAATGCTTATATCGATGCCTTAAACCGCATCGAAGATGGTGAACCTTTAGCGTATGTGACTGGTTCACAGCCATTTTGGACGCTTGATTTAAAAGTGACCAAAGATACTTTGGTGCCGCGTCCAGATACTGAAGTTCTGGTGGAATCTGTGTTACATCTAGATTTGCCTGACGATGCACGTGTCGTGGATTTAGGTACGGGAACGGGTGCAATTGCTTTATCCCTTGCCAGTGAGCGTCCTGAATGGGCCATCACAGCGACTGATATTTATGCACCGACTTTAGAAGTTGCGAAATTTAATGCCGACAAGCATGATTTGCCTCAGGTGAAATTTGCTTTAGGTAGCTGGTTTAAAGCGTTGGAAAAAAATCAGTTCTTTGATGTGATTGTATCGAATCCTCCCTATATTGATCCTCAGGATAAACACATTAAAGGTTTGGCGGCAGAGCCTCGACGTGCTTTGGTAGCAGGCAATAATGGTTTGGCTGATATTGAATTTATTATTCAAAACGGTAAAAAGTGGTTAACCGCCAATGGTTGGATCGCACTTGAGCATGGTTATGACCAAGCCGGTGTGGTGTATCAACTGTTTAAAAAATATGGGTATAAAGATATTCAAACCATTAAAGATTACGGTGGCAATAATCGGGTAACGATTGGTTGTTCCAAGTAACTGAAAGTGATCGATTTAAAAATAAAGCGCTGAAAAGCGCTTTATTTTTTGATGACATCGCGCCAGCGTAAACTATCGGTCTTTTTTATAAAATCGCCAATAAAATTTAAGCTTATTCGGAATAGCGGTTAGATTATAGTTATTCCTCAAACATATTGTAATTACATTCATTGTTTAGTTTAAAGCCAAAATTTTGCAGATAAATCCTATTCGTTCGGTTAATAATAGAACTACGTATTGGATGAATAGAGTCAGGGAATAACGCAGCCAGAACTAGAATAATTTGTATTAATATCTCTACATACAGTGAATTTTTTAATAAGATTTTGATTATTTTTTTATATATCAAAAAAATAAATTAATTTAAATGATAGCAAACTGAAAAATATTTTAGAATTAAAAATAAAAAATGAAATTTCATTGTAATTTTTATGTAATTACAAAAAAAGGCAAGGAAAAGGCCGACAGCAAAAAATAGAGCTGGTGATTAATGCAGTTTTCAAGGGGGGGATAAAATATATTATATTTATTTTCATTTAGATAGGTTAGATTTATCTATAGAAAAGCGACTCACTGGAGCCGCTTTTTTTAATTTACTTTAGATTTATACCGGAAAGTCTTGTAAACAATCAGATATGTCTAATTGATTCAGAGTATCGGTTTCGAGTGCCAAGCAAAGCGCCACAATTTTTGCAGTATCTGCAAGATATCGATCATCTTTTAAAGCGACGCCCGTTTGTAAAGCTTGAATACGTTCAGCGCTAATATCCAGTGCTTGTGCTGATTCAATGGCATCTTCACGATTGAAAAAGCTGACCACAGCCTTTTGAAGTGCTGACTCAGAAGCATTTAAAATACCTTGATTCAAAAGCTCATCAAATTGAGAGGTGGGGGTGTTGAGTGAGTGAGTAAAATTTTGTACCAAGTTTTGTTCTAGTACATCAATCATCTTAAGCATGTCAGAACCTTTAATTTAAGGTGATTTCACGGGGAGGAGTACAGCAGGTCAAGCATAAAATTATGCTTTTAAATTGAGTGAAAAATAACCTATTTTGGAATAAAATGCAACTATCTTTCGATGAGCGGAATAGCACTTTTTCAAACGCATGAAATTTTTAATACTATTAATTAATCATTTTTAGAATTTGTAAATATAAGTCGCTTATTGCTCTTTATGTTGACGATAAGTACCGGGACTGACACCCGTCCATTTCTTGAAAGCACGATGAAATGCACTCGGATCATGAAAGTTTAATTCATCGCTAATATCTTGCAGTGTTTTGTCTGTTTTGCTTAAAAATTCAATAGCAGTATCACGCCGTATATCATTTTTGAGTTGTTGATAACTGATACCTTCACTTTTTAAGCGCCGTTGAATGGTGGCATCGGACATATTTAACCGTTGTGCAATTTCATTCAGCTCCAGCCATTCAGATGGTGGAACATTCATCAAGTGTTTACGGATCTGTGAACTGATGGCATTCGGATTTTTAAAGCGTACCAATAGATTCTGTGGCGTTTGCTGAATAAACCGATACCATGATTGTATGTCTTGTTTGATCTGAATATTTAAATAATTGGCATCGAACTGTATATAGTTTTCGTTGCTATTGTATTGAATATCTTCACAAAAACGGACTTTATAGTCTTGATCATCCCATGGAGCATTACATTTAAGTTGAATCTGCTTGAGTAGAATTCTTTGTCCGCTTAACCAACACATCAAACCATGAATCAGCATTAAATAGGTAGCATAACTGAACATTCTTTTGGTCTGCTTTTGCTCATAAATCACGATATAAGCATAGTTTTCCTGAACAAATAATTGGCTGATAAAGTCATCCAGAACCAGATTTAAAAATTGCAAAATTTGTCGTAATGCTGTTTCCAGTGTTTCGGCATGTATAACGGACTTTGATAACAATTTAAAACTGCCACGGCGCATCGGATGGCTGTCCATGCCAAAAAACTCATCATTCATGGTATCCGCTAATTCAGTCCAAAGCTGGGCGTATTGCGACACCGAAACCCGCGCTTTACTGGATTGCATTAATTCAATCGGAATGCCGGATTTGCTTAGGATATTCTGTGTATTCAATCCTTGATTCTCGGCAGACAGTAGTGCCTCATGCACCAGACTGATCGAGATCGTACCTTTACTGCAATTTAAGTCTTGTTCCTTCATGTACAGATATCCGTATTCCGTATTTTTGCTGCCGTGACTTGTATTGTCCAAATCCATCACAGAGGATGCAATATTTGGAAATTGTACTCTAGCTTAACTGCATTTACTCTGCATCTTAAGTCGAGTGTTCATACAAGGAATTAATAGGAATAGAAGATGAAAATTCAAGGAAAAGTATTTGTAGTAACCGGCGGTGCATCGGGTTTAGGTGCAGCAACTGCAACATATTTGGTCGGTCAAGGCGCAAAAGTACTTATGGTCGATATGAATCAGGAACTTGGCCTAGAAATGCAGCATCGTTTAGGTGAGCAATCAGTCTTTGTAAAGCTGGATGTCACAGATGAATATGCAGTAAAAACATTCTTTGAAAATATTGAACAGCAATATGGTCAGCTGAATGGTTTGGTCAATTGTGCCGGAATTGCACCATCTTCCAAAGTACTTGGTCGTGACGGCATGCATGATTTTGCCATGTTCCAAAAAGTATTGAATATTAACGTCAGCGGTACATTCAACATGATTCGTTTTGCTGCAAATTTAATAGCGAAATATGAATTGAAAGCCGGTGAAGAAGAACGCGGTGTGATTGTAAATACAGCTTCAGTTGCCGCATTTGATGGTCAGATTGGTCAGTCTGCCTATGCAGCATCGAAAGGTGCGGTAGTGGCAATGACCTTACCTTTGGCACGTGAGCTTGCTCGTGAAGCAATTCGTGTGATGACCATTGCTCCAGGGATTATGGAAACACCAATGCTAAAAGGCATGCCACAAAATGTACAGGATGCGTTGGGGCAAATGGTGCCGTTTCCGCCCCGTTTAGCCAAACCGGAAGAGTTTGCGCACTTGGTCGGTCATATTTTTGAAAATGCTTATTTGAATGGTGAAGTAATTCGTTTAGATGGCGCGATTCGTATGCAGCCGAGATAAATATCAATGTTTTGAGTAGGAAGACGGAGTCTTGGCGTTATTAAGTAAAGACTGTGTATAACCTTCGGTTGACCTACTTTTCTTACGGGAAAAGTAGGCAAAACCATCTCCATTGGCAAAACCTGTTTAATTAGAATTACAGTCCACTGTCTCGCAGAAATATTATCTTTCAGAAGTATTTCAGGTTGCGAATGGGATTGTCGCGTATCCAATATTGCTTAAATTTTAATAAATATCGAATTTAAAAACCTGACCATGAAAGGCAGACTCAATGATTTTAAATGATGAACAAAAAATGGTTCAGGACATGTTGCGCAATTATTCGCAAAACAAGCTGAAACCGACTGCAGCAGAACGCGATAAAACTTCTAAATTCCCTGCGCAAGAACTGAGAGAACTAGGGGAGTTGGGTGCTTTAGGTATAACCGTGTCAGAACAATGGGGCGGTGCCGGGCTGGATTATGTATCACTTGTTGTGGCCTTAGAGGAAATTGCTGCCGGTGATGGGGCAATTTCTACCATTGTGAGCGTCCAAAATTCGTTACCTTGCGGAATTACCCAACGCTACGGCACAGAAGATCAGAAACAAAAATACTTAACCAAACTTGCGACAGGTCAATGGCTCGGCTGTTTCTGCTTAACTGAACCACAAGCGGGGTCGGATGCAGGTGCACTGGAATGCAAGGCAGAACGTGACGGTGACTCTTGGGTATTAAATGGCACTAAACAGTTTATTACTACTGGTAAGTATGCGCAGGTTGCGATTGTCTTTGCCGTGACGGATAAATCTGCAGGGAAAAAAGGCATTTCCTGTTTCATCGTGCCGACAGAAACTGAAGGTTATATTGTTTCTCGTCTTGAAGAAAAAATGGGACAACACTGTTCAGATACTGCAACCATCATCTTTGAAAATTGCCGAATTCCTGCTGAAAATCTATTGGGCAAGGAAGGTGAAGGTTACAAAATCGCTTTATCTAATCTGGAATCAGGACGGATTGGTATTGCTGCACAATCAGTCGGCATGGCGCGTGCTGCTCTAGATGCTGCGGTGGAATATGCCAATGAGCGTAAAGCATTTGGTGTAGAGATTGTTCAGCATCAAGCTGTGGCATTTCGTTTAGCCGATATGGCCACCCAGATTGAGGCCGCACGGCAACTGATTTTCCATGCTGCAACTTTAAAAGATGCAGGTTTACCGTGTTTAAAAGAAGCTTCAATGGCAAAATTGTTTGCATCAACCATGGCGGAACGCGTCTGTTCTGATGCCATTCAAATCCACGGTGGTTATGGTTATGTGTCTGATTTTCCAGTAGAGCGTATTTATCGGGATGTACGCGTTAGCCAGATTTATGAAGGTGCATCGGACATTCAGCGTTTAGTCATTGCCCGTGAAGTGACTAAAATCTAAATCGCGATCGAATGGTGATTAAGTTTTAGACTTTGGTCGGTGTTCAAATCCTGCACATTTTCTGATGGATAAGGAAATTGCAGGAGCTGAGAAAGTATGTTTATCTAATTTAAGAGTGAAGCTAAAAAATTGAAAATGCTGAATGGTTTTTGGCATTTTAGAGTCAGAAAAATAAGCAAAATGGATCAGCAAAGCAGGAGCTTTGTTCAATAAAATAACGGATGAGAGGTTGTCGCCATGAAGACATTAGAACAAGCATATCAAGAGTTTAATTTTGATAGTTTTCTTGCAGAGCAACTGGTCGGTACAGCTGAGTCAGTCAATGCCTATGTAGAATGTTGCGAGCGTTATCTTGGCTTAAATAAAACGGCCCTAATTTGGGAAGGCAACAATGGTGAGTCTGCCGAATGGACATTTGAACAGCTGGCAGAAGCTTCGGGGAAATTGGTAAATTATTTTATATCGGTAGGCTTAAAAGCAGGCGATTGTGTCGCCGGTTTATTACCCCGAACGCCGGAATTACTGATTACGATTTTAGCGACATGGCGTATGGGTGCAATTTATCAGCCATTGTTTACTGCGTTTGAGTCGAAAGCGATTGAACACAGAATCAATACCGCAAAAACAAAATTGATTGTGACCAATGATGAACAGCGTAAAAAACTGCATGGTGTTGCCATAACGCATATTTTAACAGCACATCCATTAAATACATTAAGTCATCAAGATGCAGATTTTTGGACCGAACTGACCAAGCAATCTTCAGTTTTTGCACCCGTAATGCAAACCTTTGAAGATGATTTCCTGATGATGTTTACTTCCGGTACGACTGGATTGGCTAAATCCGTTCCTGTTCCTTTAAAGGCGGTATTGGCATTTAAAGGGTATATGACTTATGCCGTGGATTTGCTTGAAGAAGATTCTTTTTGGAATCTGGCAGATCCGGGTTGGGCATATGGTTTATATTACGGCATTGCCGGACCTTTAAGTCTTGGGCATAGCATCATTATGGATGAGCGTGCGTTTAGCGTGGATAACGCCGTGCAGATCATTCAAAAATATAAAGTCAGTAACTTGACGGGATCGCCAACCGCATTTCGGATGTTTTTTGGGTTTAAAGAAAAATTTGATTCATCTATTAAACAGCATTTACGGGTGGTGAGTAGTGCCGGTGAACCTTTAACGCCTGAAGTGATTCACTGGTTTAACCATGATTTAAACGTGAATATTTATGATCAATATGGACAGACTGAACTGGGCATGGTAATTGCCAATCATCATGCTTTGGAACATGAAAAGAAAGTCGGTTCAGCAGGTTTTGCCAACCCCGGTCATCGTTTTGCGGTATTGAATCAAAATAATGAAGAAGTGGAAAAAGGTGGAATCGGCACATTGGCCATCGACTTTTCTCAGTCACCTTTAACCTGGTTTAAAGGTTATGGAGGAAATAACCTTAAATCTTTTGTGGGTCAATATTATTTAACCGGCGATACGGTTAAGTTAAATGAATATGGTGGGGTAGATTTTATTGGGCGTGCTGACGATGTCATTACAACATCAGGCTATCGTGTAGGTCCTTTCGATGTTGAAAGCACTTTGCTTGAATGTGAAGAGGTGTTGGAATCGGCGGTGATTGGCAAGCCAGATCCGGCACGTACTGAAGTAGTCAAAGCATTTGTGGTACTCAAACCGAAATTTTCAGCATCAGATGAGTTAAATCGTAAGCTTCAGGAATATGTGCGTTCACGTTTGTCTAAACATGCATATCCGAAGGAGATTGAATTTGTAGCGGGTCTACCTAAAACCTCGAGTGGCAAAATTCAGCGCAATTTACTCAAGCAACAGGAAATTGCCAAAATGCAGGGAATTCAAAAAGCAGTCTAGTTATACTTTGCCTATTTTGATTGAGAGTCTAGAGCTTGTAGAAGTAAAAAACCGCCATTAATGGCGG
>NZ_SJNU01000024.1:0-1642 GCF_004331055.1 Acinetobacter sp. ANC 4779 | reverse complement strand
CGAACTGGCACATATAGTATTAGAGCAAGGTATTGATTTAATTGAAATAACTGAATCAGGTAAATTAATTATACCAAGATAATAAAAAAGGGCGATTAATTCGCCCTTGTTTTTTGATGTGGGAAGTAAAAGATGGGCATTGCTATTTTCTGTTTAATTATAGGTTTTACAATTGGTTATTTAATTAAAGATACTCAGCATAAAAAAGAAGAAGTTAAAACCAAAAAAAAGCAAAGCAGAAATGTATATTTAAGCTACAACGAGAGACAACGTGCAAAAATACGTTATTTAAATGATGCAGATAGAATTAGGCAGTTAAATTTACTTTCACATAATGAGAGTAAATTCATGCGCTTACTTCAACACCAATTCACAGAAAATAACTTAATTATAAAAGATAGACGTTTTTACATAGTAGACCAGGACAACTACCCTATTGCTATATTTGAATACAGAGATGGATCAAAAGAATTAAAAGTAAATGATATTGAAGATGGACTACCAGTATTTTTATATAAAGCAATTTTATCAAGTGAAGAAATATTGAAAGATAAAGAAAGCATAAGCATAAAAAGGGATTTCGTATAATACAGATTGATGTTAAAAAACCCCGTGAGGAAAGCATATTTTCTCACTGGGGCCTTGTAACATAATCTTGATCATATTATACGAAATCAGTCTGATACTTTAATGTAGACCATAAAAGCAATAAAAATACCGAAAGCTAGACCTTGAGCAAATCCCAAATTATAAAAAGAATCTGCAACCACTAAAGCCTGATCTATATATTCTTGTTGCATTGATCTCTCCAGTGATCTTTACCTGCATCTTATTAATGGGGGTATTTAAAGGATTTATTTCCAACCCCCACTGTAAACTCGGTGTTTTTGACTTTTCGAAAGAAGAACCATAGAAAGATTCATTGAGAGACCAAACAGGATTCTTTTTCATTCTTCGATCCCCAAATCGCGCATCTTGTCGTTTTCTTGTTGTACAGCATCACAATATTCAGAAACTAAAGCGGACTTATAGCCCCACTCGTTCATGCACATTTCAATATGGAAAAGAGCCTTTTCAGATTCAAAAGCAGAATTGCCCCCAACGATCAATTGACAAGCTCTGTCAAAGATAATTTTGGAGACGATTTCGAAGGCTTGTTCTTTTTCCATAGCATGTATACATGTTTCTATTTGACAAAAAGATAACAGATTTACATGTATCATGTAAAGCATGTATACAAGTTTATATAGAATTAGGAGACTGTAAAATGTATCGGAAACTTGCACCAATGGCACAAATGCTTAGATTGAACGACAGAGAGAAAGAGCTGTTAAGAAATAAAGCAGTAGAATTAAATAAAGTACTAATTAATAAAAAATTAGAACCTGTGAAAGATACCGAACTGGCACATATAGTATTAGAGCAAGGTATTGATTTAATTGAAATAACTGAATCAGGTAAATTAATTATACCAAGATAATAAAAAAGGGCGATTAATTCGCCCTTGTTTTTTGATGTGGGAAGTAAAAGATGGGCATTGCTATTTTCTGTTTAATTATAGGTTTTACAATTGGTTATTTAATTAAAGATACTCAGCATAAAAAAGAAGAAGTTAAAACCAAAAAAAAGCAAAGCAGAAATG
>NZ_SJNU01000023.1:0-7513 GCF_004331055.1 Acinetobacter sp. ANC 4779 | reverse complement strand
CCGCCACTAAAATTTCAGTGAGACGTTCCGTATTGATATTGGTGAAGATACCTTTGACACTTTGGGTGATTTCTTTTGGAATATTTGAATCTGCCATATTGCCCCCTAGAAAAATGAATCAAACATATTAAACAAAGCACTGGCGGGAGCGCGTGGCGGATGCAGATACATCACTTCACCTGCATGGGGCGGGGTACGGTTTTCAATCCGAATTCTCGGCGGTCGTTCCAAACTTTCATGCATGACTTTAATTTGTGAAGTCCATAACCGTCCGGTACTTTCACTATAAAATAGGGGAAGTGCAGAAACAGGCACATTCATCCGGTCAAAACGTAACTGTTGATGGCTGGTATTATGAAATTCAATTGGGGTTACAGCACGAAAAGCACGTGGTTTTAACTGATGCAATTCAGTCCGGCCATCAACCGCAGTGGCATAGCAAATTTCCCCAGTGCGATGATTCGGTCCAAACCAAGTGTCTTTGGGCAAAATCACAGGAATATCAAACAGCGGATCTTTTTGTCCTTCTACAAAACCGGCAATCCATAACGGTGTACTGATATACAGCGTCCCGCGTTGTCCCGCAGGAATATAAATGGGATCAACCGGTTTGATTACCACGGAACGATTGGCCAATCGCGGCATAAGCTGTAACTTATTTTGCGTTGACTTGAACATATAGCGTTCTACTTGCACGGGTTGTGGAAAACCAAAATTGGGATCTTCAATTTGATGCCACTTTTGTTCATAGTCATACTGAAACTGAGGACGGTGAAATTCCATTCGCCATTCTTGTAGTCCTCGGGTCAGACGAAACAACAGTGAACCAAACTGCCATGCTTTAGGCTGATTCAATTCAAAAGTGTGTTCACCCCACCATTTTAAATTGGGGTGCTCGGGTTCGATCAATTCATTGATTTTAGACAACGACACATTTCCTTTCTTGCTTAATCAGTAAAAACAGACTTCACGCTGTCTTATGCTTAGAGTACACTCAAATCAATTTATTCATCATTATAAACTTTGATGCAAATACTTAAACAATTACAAATACCCTATAGTTTTGCCAAGCGTCATGGCGTATTGCTTCGATACGAAGGCGATCAGGCATTTATTGTGCGCCGTGAAAATACGCCATCCTCGGCTATACAAGAAGCACGTCGCTATTTAGGTCATGTTGCACAACATCAATTATGTAGCGAACAAGAGTTTCATCAATTGCTCAGTTCAAGCTTTGCCGGAGATACCGGTGAATCGCAACAGGTTGCCGCAGGTCTGGAAGATCATCCCGATTTACTCAGTCTGGCAGATTCGGTGCCTGAAGCTGAAGACCTGATGGATCAGGAAGATGACGCACCCATTGTTCGTTTGATCAATGCATTATTGTCGGAAGCGATCCGCGTCGGTGCATCGGATATTCATATTGAATCTTTTGAGAAAAAATTATCCGTGCGTTTACGGGTCGATGGTCAGCTGCGAGAAATTGTCCAGCCGCGTCGTGAATTGGCACCACTTTTGGTGTCACGTATTAAAGTCATGGCAAAACTGGATATTGCCGAAAAACGCGTGCCGCAAGATGGCCGTATGTCTTTAAGACTGGCTGGACGTGAAGTGGATGTCCGTGTATCGACTTTGCCATCGTCGCATGGTGAACGCGTGGTGATGCGTTTACTGGACAAGCAGGCCGGGCGTTTGAATATGACCCATTTGGGCCTGATGCAGCCAGATTATGAACGTTTAACTCATCTGGTACATCGTCCGCATGGCATTATTTTGGTGACCGGGCCTACCGGTTCAGGTAAAACCACAACTTTGTATGCGGCATTGTCAGACCTGAATGATGGCTCAAAAAACATTTTGACTGCCGAAGATCCGATCGAGTATCAACTTGAAGGCATTGGACAAACCCAAGTCAATACCAAAGTGGATATGACCTTTGCACGGGCTTTAAAAGCGATGTTGCGCCAAGATCCTGATGTGGTCATGGTCGGTGAGATTCGTGATCTGGAAACCGCGGAAATTGCAGTACAAGCTTCCTTAACCGGTCATTTGGTTTTATCTACACTACATACCAATACTGCCATTGGTGCGGTCACGCGGTTAAAAGATATGGGCATTGAACCATTTCTGCTGGCGAGTTCTCTAATTGGGGTCATTGCGCAGCGTCTGGTGCGGACTCTATGTCCACGTTGTGCAACCTGGCATGAAGCGGATGCTTTTGAAACCGAAATTTTCCGTCATTTAGACGTTGGTAATGAACTGAAGTTGCCGCAACCGAAAGGCTGCGACCACTGCTCGCATACCGGGTTTATGGGGCGTACGGCCATTTATGAAATTGTTCCTGTCGATGATCAAATGCGTCGTCTGATACATGGTCATGTTGCGGAATATGAAATTGAAGCTTATGCACGTAAACAGTCTGGCTCGATTCGCGATGATGGTTTACGTAAAGTAATAGCAGGTAAAACCACTTTAGAAGAAGTACTTCGTGTCACCAATGAAGCAGCCGATTAACGCGAGATATTTTTGCCTTTCATTTTTTTGATAAATTGCCGAACTTAGCAAAGCTCGGCAATTTTTTTATCAGTTGTGCGCGAAATGGAGCAGCTGGATTACCTGCATTGCGCCGGGTTTCATTGTCATAAAATTTCTGCCAGCTTTGAACTATTTCTAAAGCCACCTGTTGGATTGTTAGTTTCTCGACCTCTTTTTTAGTCCTGTAATTCAGACGCACGTCTGCAGCATCAGACCCAGTTCGCCAGCCAATAATCCCTTGATCAAATTCAGGCAATTTCATGTTGTTGGGGGTAGACGGAATTTCTAAACCTTGAATGTTTGGCTTGACCAGAGATTGGAGCTGAGATTGAATTTTTTCAGAAATATTCATCTCTGCAAAAGATAGCAATTGAGATGGAAAAGAACAGGGAGCTAATCAGAAGGTATTTAAACATCAATAAAGTTAGTTCATTTA
Organism: Acinetobacter sp. ANC 4779; assembly: GCF_004331055.1. Lineage (NCBI taxonomy): Bacteria > Pseudomonadati > Pseudomonadota > Gammaproteobacteria > Moraxellales > Moraxellaceae > Acinetobacter > Acinetobacter sp. ANC 4779. The sequence goes on along the minus strand of NZ_SJNU01000023.1, from coordinate 4,542 downwards.
AATAAAAATTATTATGTATTTCAAGTCTGGGTTTTTATATTTTTTAAATTATGAAATTGATGAATACATCCTATCCTAAAAGGATCAGTTCGATTTTAGGATAGGATCAGATTTTGCTTAAGTAATCACATTGCGGGTTACATCAATATTGCCACGTGTTGCGTTGGAATAAGGACAGACAATATGCGCAGCATCGACCAGCTTTTGTGCTTCTGCCTGATCCATGCCTTCTAAATGAATATTCAAGGTCACTTCAATGCCAAAACCAGTCGGAATAGGGCCAATACCCACTTCACCTTCAATATAGGCGTCTTTGCTGATATTGAGTTTATCGCGGTTGGCCACAAATTTCATCGCACCGAGAAAACAGGCTGAATAACCTGCTGCAAAAAGCTGTTCAGGATTGGTGCCACCGCCCGGTCCGCCCATTTCTTTAGGCACGGCCAACTGAACATCCAAAATTCCATCGGATGATGTTGCACGTCCATCACGTCCACCGGTTGCTTTCGCCTTTGCTGTATAGACCGCTTTTTCTAAAGCCATTTTTATAATCCCTGTAAATTTGATATGAGCTGTTATCGTGTGGGATTTTGATGGAAGAATAAGCAGTGATTTTGTAATTTTTATAAAGCGAAAATTTCGATTTTAACACTGAGTTGAATTAGAAATTGACAATTTTACGGTGCTGCATTAGAGGCATTGATGTTCGCACAGTCTCTTGTTCAACCCGATCAAAAGGCACTGTAATTAAGCTCGCACCTTCACTCTGGATGATGTCTAAAATTTGACCGCGACTATTGCTTGCACCTGCATGACCCCACGTTTGACGTTTTGTTCCATGCCAACCTTGTTGGGCGGCGCCCAAGACATAGCATTGGCTATCCATTGCACGTGCCTGAAGGAGTAATTGCCAATGCATTTGACCGGTAGTGTAGGTGAATGCCGCAGGTGCTGTCAGGATATGGGCATCTTGATTACGTAAAGTGAGTGCGAGCTCAGGAAAACGCAAGTCATAGCACACCATTAAACCAATATTGCCGAAAGGTGTTTTGGCAACAACCACATCTGTACCGGGTTCAAAGAATCTGGATTCCTGATAACCACCGACAGCATCACCGACTTGCACATCAAACAAATGAATCTTGTCATAACGCGCTTCAGTACGTTCTGGGCTAATACATAAACTGACTGTACGGACACGACCATCGGTAATAACAGAACCATCTGGACGGAACGGACATGGGAGCGTGCCCGCCACAATCCAGATTTGATATTGATGCGCAAGTTTTTCCAGACGCTGTTGAAGGGCTTCAAACTGCGTAGCAGTTTCGCGTTGTTTTCCCCCTGCAAAACAGACAAAGTTTTCAGGGAAAACAATCAGCTCTGCGCCATCGGCTTTACTTTGTTGTATCAATGACTCGATCAAGATGAAATTGGCTTCAATATCATCTTGGGAATTCATTTGTACAACAGAGAGTAAAGTCATGAGGAGGCTCTAAAAATAATTTTTATACGTTTTGTTGAGACACTTTTTCAATAGTGTCTTGTTCTTTTTGTAGTTGCTTAACCAAGGGCTCAAACATGTTTTGGTTATTTTCATTCAACTTCATCAATGTCTTATGTGCCTCTAAAACAGTGGTTAACATGGCATTATGGGTAATATGTCCTTCTATTAATTCGCGGGTACATAGTTTTGGATCACCGCAGTAATTTAAGATCACAAAAACCTGACCCAAGCCCATACTATTGGCTAAGGTAGTAATATCCGGATTGGTAGATAGCATGACTGCCTGAATTTGGTGAATTTGCTTCAGCTTTAAACCAAGCTTGGCAAGTATGCCTAAAACAGTACTGTCAATGAATGTGGTTTGGGTTAAATCTACGATTGCCCCAACGACATTTGATTGCTGTTCAATTTTACTCAGGAGTTTGTCTAGACTGATACAAGATTGGGCACGCACTTCGCCAATAAGCTTAAAAATATGCGTTCCATTCAAGCTTGCATATTCAACATGACCTGTTGACATATAAATGCCATTTGAAGAGAAGGATTGTAAAATTATCACATAGGGCCACTATAGACTCAAGTGCTCTAGGGTCGTATATGGCTTAGTTTAAAGTTAACGTATTGATTATATGATTAATTCATTCGGCGTAAACTTAGGATCGCAATATCATCTGCAACGTGTTCCGGTGCTTGGTAGGAGTGATTCTGCAAATCGAAGACTAATTTTTCAAATTGTTCATTCAGTCCGCCATTATAAGGTTCGAGTGCACCATCTGAACAAATAATAAACCGGGCATGACGATTCAACACACATTCAAACTCTTCAACCTCAAGATCCTCGGTAAGTCCCAAAGGAAAGCTGCTGGTATTTAAAATCTGTGGTGGTTGGTTCGGTTCAAAGATAATTGCAGGAGGATAATGTCCGGCACTGGACCAACGTAGCTGATGCGTTTCTAAATTTAAAACCCCGGCGATCATTGTAATATGTTTTTCAATATTTTCTTGAACTAGCATTCCGTTGAGCTTTTTAATCAACTCGCGCGGTGTTTTAGAGCGACCATGAAAAGCCGCCATCCAGGAAGTTAATAAACTGCTGGCAACGCCATGCCCAGAAACATCAGCCAGATAAAACATGATTTCTTTATCGCTGATTTTCCAGTAATCGTACCAATCACCTGACAGATATGCAGAAGGTTGAAACAAGGTTTCAACTTTATAATTCATCAGTTCAATCGGATTGGGAAGTAGGCACTGTTGTAAATATGCAGCTGAGGGTAGGTCACGACTATCTTGATTACGTTTGTATTGTGCATCAATTTTGAGTAATGAGGCTTCGGGGTCGCTTGGCAATTTATTCCAGATCCAACCCGCTAAAGCACCCAGCTCCCAAGCTTGGGCTAAAGCGGTGCCTTCATTTTCAAAAGCCAGCACAATGGTAGGTAGTGACCACTGATGCGTCAGATAGTCTTGTACATCCGCAATGGCTAAAATTGTGGGATCATACAAATCAATATCTTCTATGTGAATCATTTGTACACTTGGAAGCGTACTTAGAACCTGATCTAAATAAGGAATATTGCGAGTCGGTTGAATGAAATACATAAAGAAATTGTATGATCCTTAAAGTGATAACGTATAGCTCTACTATAACAAGCTAATGATCAGCAAAGAAAGACGCTCTAGTGATCATATTTTTAATCAATGAAAAAGACTTAAGTGGTGGTGTTTATCTCATCGTTTTGCATTTCATCCGTCGTTTAGTTTTGATTATCTTCTGGCATTTCATCTTCAGTACCCTCTGAATCATCTTCAATAAACAGACTTTCGGATTCTAGACCTTTTTTTTCTGCAATGGCGAAATTTTTACGCTGCAAGTAAATATCACGAATAGCGGCATATTTATCGCCTTGTAAAACATCTTCTATATCCAAAAGTTGTGAGCGGGCATCAATACCACGTAAAGATTGCTCTGCCCAATAAAGACCATCATGATCTTCTAAAATATATTTCTGTGGACGTGCCTGACCATCTACTACTATACCCACCGTATCTCGAAATGTACTGGGACCAAAGATGGGTAATACGACATAAGGCCCTGAAGGAATACCATAATAACCTAAGGTAGTTCCGAAATTTTCTTCTTCCGCAGTTAGTCCAAGACGTCGAGCTGGATCTGCAAAGCCTAAAGTAGTAATGGTGTTAATGGTAAATCGTCCTAAAGATTCCGCAGCACGAAGAGGACGGCCTTGAATCAGCTGATTGACTACATTCCAAGGTTCACCTAAATTTTTGCGAAACTGGCGATACGAGCCTCGAACGTCAGTGGGTACTTTATTCTTGTATTGAACGGCTAAAGGACGAGCTACATGACGATCCAGAATATCATTAAAAGTAAAAATCTGTCTATTTAAGGGTTGTAATGGATCTTTTTGACTGTCAGGTTGGGTTGCATTTGCATTTACTTTTAAATCGTTTGCTGTGACATTTTTTAATTCTTTTAATGCTTCAAGCCGCGGATGTTGAGCTGTTTGAGTTTTTTCAGTAGAAGATATTTTTAGCTTATCTGTTGTTGAAGATTCAGAAGTATCCATCGAATCATTTGCAAATACAGGGGAAATCAATCCTAAGGATAGAAGGCTAGCCCAAACATAATCAAAGTGACGCATAAAAAATCCTAGAGCTCTATAGTAAGCTAGTGCTTAAAGCTGAAAATACCTAATAAAGTATATTAACAGTTCTTTGAAAGAGAGTATTAAAACAAATTTGATCAAAATATGTAGTAAAGAAGATAAAATGATTAAAAAACATCCTGATGATCAGGGAAGGTGAAAAAAGGGGTTGCGTGAGGATTTTTTTCGCCTATAATGCGTATCCATCGGCGGTGATGTTGATTAAAACTTGTTGAGAAACAAGGATTTAGCCTAAAGGGTTTAAATCTGGAAGTCTTGAAGAAGTTTGGAAATAATCAATAAAACCTGTTGACTATTCTTGAGAAGAGAGTAGTATAGCCGACCTAGCTTGCTGGTGACGAATCA
>NZ_SJNU01000022.1:0-6702 GCF_004331055.1 Acinetobacter sp. ANC 4779 | reverse complement strand
ATTGCCGATGAACCTAATTCTAATTTGGCTTCGGAGCCACGAATCGGTCGTATCCGCACATAGCTTTGCTTTGCTATGCAGACAAGGACTAAAGGTCTAGCACCTCTCTCCACGCGCTCCCTGTCGCTATATGGCTATATCTCTGCGAGGGTTTCCCCAACATGCAGCTTAATAGTCCAATCTAGCTACTCCTAACGCTCCGCTTATGTGGAGTTCCCCTGTGGCGGTTTAGCCTTTCGACTATAGCTACAGTACGCCAGTGACACTTATTCCTACCACACGTACTGCATGCCGACCGTAAAACGGACACACAGAAGCGGGCAAAGCTCGTTTTGGGAACTTATTTGATGATTAAAAACACGTATTAACGAAGACTTATCATTTTAGGTCTTGAACTAAACACTTTTTATTGTGAAAATAGAGTTCAGGTACAAGCCTTAGGTGAAATCATAACGGTCGCCAAACCTTATGATCTTCGTTATTCGATGCTGATACATCAAATAACTGCGTACCGCTGAATATAAAGCGAAAGCCCATTGAGTTTCAATACTCAATGGGCTTTTTCTTTAATTTAGGGAGTTATTTCTTCAATATCCAAAAATTTGGTTCAAATTCTATGCTTAGCGCAGTATCTCGCCCACCAATCGACTAAATAAACTTTTCTTCGCTGGCTTATCTTTTTTATCGTTTAGCAGTGTTGTTACAGTGGTTTTTTCGGGCTGTCCGATCTGTAATGTTTGATCTGTTGAAACATGATCGTGACTTGTCACGGGTGTTTCTTGTTCTGTTTTTGGATGATGTTCTATTCTGAGCTTGTAATCATCAAAATCTTTTCTTAAATCATTTATCTGCTGCTTCAGAAAGACTTTGTCTTCTTCGGCTTTTCTAAGCTGTTCTTCAAGTAATTGAACCAATTTTAAATCAGTATCATTAGGCTTGTTACGAACAGCATTCGATACCGTTTTTTTCTTTTCGTTACCAAAGACACGGATCATGTCCTGTACCTGAATCATCTGTACCCCCTCATCATTTAATGAGGTGGTCAATTCACCTTTCTGAATCGCTCGATAAATCCGTGGTCTGGTCACGTTAAATTGTTTTGATGCTTCGACAATCGTCATTAAAGACATACTTATTATTCCAATATTTTTTTAGCAATAAACTGCATTCAGCAAAATGATATCATTTGTGCGCTTTGCACCTATCCTGCCCTAGACATAATAGCCTTAAATCCACAGTCCCTTAATCCAACATCCTCTGAGTAAATCACAAAAATGGTAGTATTTCGGCACTTTGTGCCTATCCTGCCCTAGATAAAACAGACCTCTTAAAACATGATTTGGGCTAAAATGGGCTAAATCCTGAAATGCTCACCGAGATTTGGGCTAAAAAGGGCTAAAAAGGGCTAAAAAGGGCTAAAAAGGGCTAAAAAGGGCTAAAAAGGGCTAAAAAGGGCTAAATCCTACCTAGAAATTATCGCATTAAACACAGCCTAGTATATTAAAATGTATGAATATGTATTAAATGCTAAAAGTAGGCAGTGTATGGGCATCAAAAATAAAATTACTGGCGTGATGGTTGATCTGATTGTTGAACGCAAACAAGACCGAACATTCAATTATACCTATCAAGATATTCAGAAAGAATTACTGGAAAAATTCGATACCAGTGTGTCGATCAACTCGATTCGCTTACGCTATTTAAAAGCCACGCAAAACGCTCCTATTCGCCCTGTCGCTGTGCAAACTAGCATAAAGCCTAAAATAGCTCCTGAAGCCGTAAAAAAGCCCTTGTCAAAACCATGTGCATTTGATGGCTTGAGAGCAAAAAAACTGACTGAAGAAGAAATTAATGCATTAAATGAAGAATTAAAGGGCTTTTAAGAGACCATATTTTGTTTGAGCCACTATTTCATGCTGCCAAGCTGAAATTGGCTCGAATAAAATGGGGTCATTTTTATCAATTTTTTCTTACTAACTAGTTGATTACATCAATGAAAAAACTAAAAGTTTATTACTATATAACTTCTATCGGAATTTCATTATTTATTACTGAAATGGGAAGTCGTATTCATGATTATTTAGTCCAAAAAATAGGTTACAACTGGGCTTTAATGATTTCAATAATGATAGTCATAAGCATATTATTTTTAGGTTACTTCTTGATAGAAAAAGTTAATGACATGTTTTTAGAACTAGAAAAAGAAGGATTTAAAAATGATTTTAGTAAAGTTGCATTCTATCTAATTTTACTCTTTATGAGCATCATCATCGTTTTAGCTATGTCATCTTTAATATATTGAGTTAAGTTCTTACGTTTAGTATTTATAAAATATATCGTGGAACATTGATCAAATAGTAAGCGTGGAACATGAATAATCCATAAAAAAGCCCAATCAGGTATGATTGGGCTTTTTTATGGATGCTAAAACTATGATTTATATGAAATAAATATTAGCATTTCGTATAACGTGCATTATGTTAATTTTAGAAAAACTTAAAAGACTGTATACAAAATTGGTGACTATTCAACTACTTCTACATTGCTTAGAACTTCTTTTATATGATCAATTAATTGATTGTTTAAAGCTTTTATATCTTTCAAGCTCAATTCTAGATTTTTTCGATTCTCATACACCCACTGATTAAAAGCTTCAGAGTACTCATAAAATTCGGGATGATCCTTTTTATATTTGAAATCTAAAGGTAAAACTAAGTAATCATTTTTATAAGCATCATGTTTGTATATATCTACCCAATCAAAACTTTTATTAATAGCTAATTTTCTATATTCATTCCAAGCAGGGAAAACTTTTCTACATCCAATAGAACTCAAAATAAATCCATTTTTTTCTTGAATTATTTTTTTAAATTTTTGATTTGAGATAGGTTGAATATCCTCCCTACTAAATTTAATCGTATTAAAACCAGAATTTTCATCTACCTCAGAATAATAAAAATTTTCTTTAGTTAAAAAACATTTTATAAAATAAAATACTTGTTCATCTTCCTTATTTTTAATACATCCATCTATACTTTGCAAATCAATCTGAGACATACCCGTATTGAATTTCAATGAAATTTCAGAAATTTCACCTGATTTTATTTTATCTATAAGATCTTTTAAAAGAATAATTTCATTATTTATAAGCACAGGAAATTTAAGTGCTTCATCCTTAAATTTAGCAGGATTTGTATCATATTCGTGATCTGAAAAAGACATTATGTAACTAAAAGCAGCATAAGGTTTTTCCGCTTCATCCAAACTATCAAAATTTTTCTCAATATATTTTTTTATAGCACGAGTCACTTTTTTATATGTTTCATTTTTTATTTCAGATTTTATTTTCTCCCTATTCTGGGTTAAAAAATAATCTGATGTTGCATGGTAAAAATCCATATCGAATCGGATACAACTATAATTTATGCTTAGATCGCTAAAACTTTGACCTCTAAAGAAAAAATTATTGGAATAGTGCATTCCAAAATCACCAAATTCCACATTATTAATAATTAATATTTCCTCTGAATCATACTCACCTTTTTCAGTAGTTCTGTTATTTATTGTCTTATTTGATTGTATTACTAAATTTTTAAAAAAATCAGCTATCTTTTGCTGAATATCAAAAATTTCTACATGTGATAAATCTGGTTTGGTAATATCAAAGTTAGAATAAATTTGGCTTAATTTATCATTATCATTAAATGTATATGATAACCTCTTTGGAATTTCTTCTATTTTTATTTCAATAATAAATTCAGTCCCATATATCATTTTTTTATCTGTTTTTTCTAACAATACATTATGTTTTTCTTTGTTAAAAGTTATCTTAACCTTTTGCTGATCAAGCATAGAATAAGTAATAAGTATAAATTCATTTGATAATAAAAACCCACTTTGCAAACCTATACCAAAAGCACCTGAAGGTTTAAACCATGTTGGCATTGCTGCTATTCTCTTTGCTTTTTCTTTATTTTTAGAAGAGCTACCTAGTTCTAACATGTATTTTAGGTCATTAAAACTAATACCTGTTCCGTGATCCCTCACTTTTAACACCCAAATTCCATTTTTCTCTTTATTAGGTTCAAAGCTTATATCAATAGAATATTTATCGTAAATTTTTAAAAGTTCGGGACTCGTTGGATTTAAATCTTTAATTGTATCTTTATGCTCTATCCAAAGACGGTGTAAAGTTGAATCAACCGCATTTTGTAAAATTTCACGAATCGCATCAAATTTAGAATTATAAAAACCAGTCCCTCGTACTAACCCTAAAAATGAATCTTTATTCACCTTTAGAGTAGGTTTTTTACCTTCATCAAGAATGATATATGGTTCATCCATTTTCACAATTGGTGTCATCAGGGTCGGTAGGCGCCCTAACTCTAGTGAAGGTACAATTTGATGCCAATGTTGAGTTTGTTTATGATATTCCTGTTGAAGCCAATCAAACCAACTATAAGCTTCTTCGTACGAATCAGGGGTAGGACAGACACATGTGATTTCGATGCGTTCAGCATCCATACGTAAGTTTTTAATCGCTTGATGTTTGTCATAATGTATTTTACTTAGTTTGGGTATATTATGCCCACACATTGCCATCATGACAGGGCAAAAGCGGTTGTCATCCACATCTAGTAAATCCCCCATACGTAGTAAGCAGGCTACATAACGAGGATGACAATCCTCCGATGCCATACCGGCTTCAGCTTGTGGAAGTTGCTTAATTATTTCTTCAAAACTATTTCCATGTGCTTCACAAATATCTGCAAGGATACTGAACAGGCGTTTAGGTAATAGTTCATTACGAGGAGAATTTAATCCAATTTCCTCTACAGGATTACGAATGATACGTGCTGAGTTTTTAGGATGCTTTTGTCTATACCATTCTGCCAATATTTGTAGGTAGTATTGAAAAAAATCATGCGCAGATGCTTGTTGTGGAAGAACGGCTTTATCTGCTAACCAGCTTTTAGCAAATTGATTCAGATAATGATCTGTATCATTACTTAATTCAGTCACAAAATCCTGAAATTCAGCTGTATTCATATCTTCAATTTGTTTTTGTGTAATAACCATACCAATGTCATGGTTATATGCAGATTCCAAAATAAGCCATGTATCTGTTGCAGTTAAATATTGAATCTTATCGCCAAGAATACGTTCAATATTGACAATAATCTGACGTGAATGAGATGCATCATGACGGCTATAATGTGGAAAGATGGAACTGACATTTTGTAATGCCTTAGAAATTAATTCTTGATCAAAACGCCACTGTGATTCTAATAATTTAAGATGAGGATGTAGATTACAAACTGCTTCAAAATGTTTTTCTAAACTATAAAATTCTTTATGTATAACAGATGACGTATGTAACATCGAAATTTACCCTACTAATTTGAAGCAATTTTAATTTTTCAAATGGCTCCCAAATCATTAATAAGAAGTTCATTTGAAAAAAAGGATTGGTGTTCTCAGTTGGACTGTCACACCAAACGTAGGATACTATTTCTTGTATAATAGTAATATCAATCAATTAAAAAGTTATTAAAAAATAAAATTATTTCCTAAAATATGATTTGGTTTATTTATAAGACTTATTGCCTCATGATTTAATATAAAATCTTCTTATTAGAGTCCGTAAAGCTACTAAAAATTAGTAAAAAATGGCTGAATCTCCGGACGCTGTTTTTGTGATTCCATCCAAAGTGAATGCTTAGATTGAATACGCATTAATAAGTCTGCACTGATTCCTAAAGCATCATGTAAACGTAATGCGACATCTGCGGTCACTGGTGCTTTTCCGTTAATAATGCGAGAAAGTAATGGACGTGTCACTTGGATACGTTCAGCAAGTTCCGTAATGGTAATCGCTTGTCCTTCTTCTTTTAAGCCATCTAACCATTCTGAAACTAACTCACCTGCATGAGCTGGATTATTCATCATCATATTCACCTCAATGGTAGTCCTGATAATCCACGATATACGCATTACCATCTTTAAAAATAAAAGTCATACGCCAATTAGCATTCACCGTAATTGCCCAATGATCTTTTAACTTCCCTTTCAAAGGATGAAGCTTCCATCCAGGGAAATTCATTTCATCAATGCTTTGAGCTTCATTCAAAGCAGTTAATTGTCTTTTTAACTTTGTTGAATGAACAGACCGAATACCTGCTGTAGAACTAGTCTTAAAAAATCGTTCCAGTCCCTTATGATTAAAATCTACAATCACAAAAAATTATCCTTTGTATAGTTTTAATATACAGCAACTCGTTCAGTAAAACTATACAGAAATATATAACCAAATAAAATCAAAAACATTAAAACAAATGCTCTCAACTTCTCTGCACGTTCCTCAAAGCGTCGCCTTCGGCTTTGGCTTTGGTGAACGCTTGAGAGAGTTTCGGCAATACTCACCCTAAGGGCGTGATTTTGAAAAAATCACTCTCCCCTAAGTATTGCCGATGAACCTAATTCTAATTTGGCTTCGGAGCCACGAATCGGTCGTATCCGCACATAGCTTTGCTTTGCTATGCAGACAAGGACTAAAGGTCTAGCACCTCTCTCCACGCGCTCCCTGTCGCTATATGGCTATATCTCTGCGAGGGTTTCCCCAACATGCAGCTTAATAGTCCAATCTAGCTACTCCTAACGCTCCGCTTATGTGGAGTTCCCCTGTGGCGGTTTTGCCTTTCG
>NZ_SJNU01000021.1:0-9186 GCF_004331055.1 Acinetobacter sp. ANC 4779 | reverse complement strand
CCTAATTTTCTGTTTAGACCGAGAAAGATTTTTTCTAAATTGATATTCTCACTCTTAATTAATTAATTATAAATCAATCATTTATAAATAAGTGCATAACTTTTGCATAAGAAATGCATAATTTTTGCATAAGAAATGCGTAACTTTTGCATAAGAAATGCATAACTTTTGCCTTTTTTGCTTCACTTTCACTACACCCCTAATTAGATCCTAGAAATTACGATTTTGAAGAAGATCTATATTTCTTAAAATTCAATACAAGCATATGATTTTTAAAAATAAATTTAAAAACGCCTTGAAGACAGGAGATAAAGCCAAATCAAAGGAAAGAGAAGTGATTTAACGCCTTTTGTGATTAAGAATTTAGGGATACACCATACGCACCTTACAGGATGCCCAAAATCAACAACTTATAGGCTTAAAGGCTATATAAAAAGATCAACAACCTCATACATTATTCATCTTATTTAATTGATTTTTATAAATCTAATATGTATGAAGAAAAAATTAGCTGAGATTCCAGATTATTCATAATATTGAGCATCGCTTGGCTCATCTTTGTGATCGGTTTTTTTATTTCCCAGCCTGGAATTTAAATAATTTGATACAAGCTCTTTATTATCGAAATAGGAAGCTTCAAATTACCACTCACCCAGATATTCATGAATCGCGTTTAAATGCTTTTTAAAGAGATTTTAGATAGATAGGATAAATCCAGTCTATCTCCTAAATAGGCGGCTAAAAACGCAAATCAGAGCGAAATAAAGCCACATTAAGGACCATCTTTCAAATTGCTCACTAAGATTAACCCATAAAGTAGATAACAAAAGAATCATCAGTATTCTTAAAAATTAGCTTTATAGAGCGAGTGTCTACGAGTGAACTGATAAAATTTGCCCATCCCTTTCCCTGATTACAAGCTTCCTATCCATCAATCACCTTGATTGCAGAGCATCCCGCATGGGTGCGAACTTTGGAAAGCTAATTCCATACCGAGCGAAGCGAGCAAAAAAACTTATGAGCGAAGCGAATTCCGAGTCGCTTTTGATCTTGCTTTTGCTTTTTTTAAAGTCACGAAAATTTAACCAAAAATTGCCCCGACGAATCGAGCGTAAGCGAGATTCAATAGAGTTTGAGCAAAGCGAAAACCAAGGGCAATTTTTTATACTTTGGGCTTTTAATTATTTTTAAAGTTTTTAAATGCTTTTAGATAGGCTGAAAACCTATCGTGGAAAGGGTTTCAGCCTTAATATGACTACGTTTACCTACCAATATGACTACGTTTACCTACCAATATGACTACGTTTACCTACCAATATGACTACGTTTACCTACCATAAGTCTACATAGTATTTTTTGAAGATTTAACTACGTTTACCTTGCATTAATCTACAGAATTATTAATATAGACTTATATTCAAAAATATAAATGTAGATAAATAATATGCGAGATTTAGTAGTTAAGGATAATGCTTTAATCAATGCAAGCTATAACTTAGATTTAGTTGAACAACGTTTAATTCTCTTAGCGATTGTTGAAGCTAGAGAAAGTGGAAAGGGTATTAATGCTAATGATCCATTAGAGGTTCATGCAGAAAGCTATACAAGACAATTTAATGTTGCAAGACAAACAGCTTATCAAGCATTAAAAGATGCGTGTAAAGATTTATTTGCCCGACAATTTAGTTATCAAGAAATAAATAAAAGAGGAAATGTTGAAAATGTTTTGAGTCGTTGGGTTAGTGAAATTAGATATATAGATGCAGAAGCAACAGTAAAATTAATTTTCGCTCCTGCTATCGTACCTTTAATTACACGATTAGAAGAGCAATTCACAAAGTATGAATTACAACAAATTAGTAACCTCACTAGTGCTTACGCTGTACGTCTATATGAATTATTAATTGCTTGGCGTAGTACAGGCCAAACTCCTGTTATTGAATTAACAGAATTCAGAAAAAAAATTGGCGTACTAGATGATGAATATACAAGAATGGGGAATTTTAAAGATCGTGTATTAAACCTCGCTATTGTTCAGATTAATGAGCATACAGACATTAAAGTTAAGTGTGAACAACATAAAAAAGGACGTAACATTTCTGGGTTTTCATTCACTTTCAAACAAAAGAAATCGCAAAATGAAGCTTTGGATAATCAAAATGATTTAGATCTTTTTTTGAAGATTTCTGATGCTCAACGTCATCTTTTTGCAAATAAACTTTCAAAACTTCCTGAAATGAATAAGTACTCCCAAGGTACTGAAAGCTATGAACAGTTCGCTATACGAATTGGTGAAATGCTTCAAGACAAAACAATGTTTGGTAAATTATTGCCTTCTCTTCAAAAGGTAGGATTCAGAGCGAAATAAGTTCTATGTTCATGTAGGATGTTCACATGAACATCCTTGTACACGTATTGAGGGATTACATTGAACACAACAAAATTTAGCGTAATGGACGCTAGTAAAACATTTAAAAAATCTCGAACAACAATATATGAGGCATTAAAAAATGGAGATTTATCAAGGGATCATGATGGACTAATAGATTTATCAGAATTATTAAGAGTGTATGGCAATCCTATAGGTGTTCAGGCAAGTACACGTACTGAACACGTTCAAAAGGATGTACAAGTACACGTCCAATCTGAGGTCGAAAGCGTATTAAAAGACCAAATATCTATTCTTAAAAACCAGTTGGATTTGGCGAATCAAAGAGAAAGGTCTTTGATGCAACATATAGAGGATCTAACACATAGAATTGAGTTTAAAGGCACTTTAGAAAAGCCAAAACAAGAAGATATTGAGAAGATAAATCAATCTACTGATTCAAATATAGCAACAGATCCTCGATCGGAACCAGCTGAACCTTCCATAACTCCACCGAATACTCCAGAGGTTGTCGAAAATAAGCGTATTCCAGTGCCAGTGCCTGTAGAGCCAGAGCCGGTGAAAAGGGGCTTTTTAAGCCGTTTTTTTCTGCCGAATGGATAAGAGCATTGTTTATCCTGGCTAATGAAAAAAATCAAAAAATGCTCAGTAAATCCGCATATTGTATGAATGATCCACTAAAAAGCCCAGTTTTTACAAACTGGGCTTTTTAGTGGATCGCAATGTCTTGTTATTAGAGAAGTTATGCGGTGAATTTCGTATAAGCTGTATTATGTTAATTTTAGATAAGGTTGAAAATCTCAAGAAAAAATTTTATTTAAAAGTACTCTTTGCCTCCCAAATAAGATCTCGATAGTACTCAATTACAAGGTCCATTTGTTGCTTCAATGAAAGCTTACTGACGTCTTCACCTTTATGAATTAAAGGTGATATATCTAAATAACAAAAGAATTCTGTTATTGCACCTGAATAAAAAATTCGTCTTTCATCCTTGGTTCCACGGTTAACTATGGAAAAAACACCTTCACCTGAGATGATATCCGGTGCCGGACCATCACCTTTATAACCATACAACCTCATCTGAGGGCGCAGATGCTTAATCTTAAGATTATGTTTGTCTTGGTTATGAAGTTCTATAAATAAATTGAGCAATTGGTCTTTAGAAATTTCTTCAAATTTATTACTCCACCACTCGTTAGCTTTGGTGTTGATGCTATCTGTTCCATTTTTAAGAGCTTCGTCATTAATCCTCTTAGTCGCTTCCCAAAGAGCTTCTTTTACTCCAAATAACGAAACTAAAACTCCATAGAATGTGGCTCTATAAGCAGGATAGTTAGGATAAGTATCAAATTTATCTAATGCTTCTCGAGCAAATGTAGCATCTTCAAGTTTTGTAGTTGCTTTAGCAAAAAATCCCTGATGATAACCAAAGTACCATCCTTGTTCTGTTGCTTGCTCTGGAGAAATTTTTTTCTTACCATGTAGTAAATAAGATACTTTTTTTAAGTGTTCATCGTTCCAAGGAACAATTGCTTTTCCGTTAAAAGGATGAACTATTGCATCTCCCCAGTGTTCTATAAGTATTTGGTCAAGCTCCCTAATAAAATCTTCAGCTTCGGTCTTATTCTGGAAAAGGATATATCTATCTTTCTTCAACTTATAATCTCCATAAATATGCACAATCTCTTATTATTAAAAATTTAATATACTTGAATTTTCCACCAATCTCCCTATCTATTTAACATAATGGCGCTTATACGAAACGCGATTGCAATAATACTGCAATATCAATAAGTTAAGCTAAAAGAAAAAGTTGAAAGATCAGCAGAATCCCGGCTTGGAAACAAGTCGGATTTTTTTTAAACAGTTTTGATATATTATGCCAATAAAATTGATTATTTTTTAATCAAAATTAGGTTTTTATCAATGTTGTCAGCCTTCCCGGGGCAGAAAATATCCCCAATTTCTGCGGATAAAAAGGGGACAGTTTTTAGCCGGCTTTGTACGCATTTGCTCACATCAATCTCGGCCCTTTGCGGCTATACCACTTCACTGTAATTTCATATGATGGGGACATAGAGAGCAGGATGCTCCAAATAAAAAGAACAACGTACAGAACAAGGAATGTGAGATCCGACAGGAGTTAGATCTAAGCATCAAATACGAAAAACCCCGACAGGATGTCGGGGTTTTTTATTGCCTATCATTTCTTATTTGCAAAACAAGCATAATGCTTCTAAAATATAGACTATAATCTATATTTTGGTTGTGATATGTGGACAGTCATTACGACAGATCTATTTAATGAATGGCTTGAACAGCAAGATGAATCGACACAAGAAAAGGTCTTAGCTGCTTTGGTTGTTCTGCAACAACAGGGACCGAGCTTAGGCCGCCCTTTAGTAGATACCGTGTATGACTCTAAATTTACCAACATGAAAGAGCTTCGTGTTCAACATCGCGGTAAACCACTCCGGGCTTTTTTTGCATTTGATCCTTTACGTCAGGCCATTGTGCTGTGTATTGGTGATAAAGGTGGTAAAAAGCGATTCTATACAGAGATGCTGGCGATTGCAGATCAACAATATGAACTTCATCTCTCAACATTAGGAGAACAATCTAATGGCTAAAACTTTGCAAGAATTGTTAGCTAGCCGCTCTCCAGAGAGCCAAGCACGTATTCAAAAAATGGCTGATGAATTACTGCTAGAAAATCAGCTTCATCTTATTCGTGAAGAATTAGAGATCTCTCAAAAAGAGCTCGCTGCAACACTTGGAATTAAGCAACCATCACTCTCAGCAATAGAAAATCGTGGTAATGATCTTAAGATTTCGACCATGAAAAAGTATGTTGAAGCAATGGGTGGAAAGCTTCGTATTGATGTAGAGCTTCCAACAGGAAAACATATAGGATTCAATGTCTAAAAATAAAAAAGGTAGCTTAAGCTACCTTTTTTATTTCGCGTAATCCGTATTATGTTAATTTTAGTGAAGCTTCAAAGTATCTATAAAATTGTTGGCTATTCCCAATTAAATAATTTATCTAGTTCTTCTAGCTAATCTACGAGTCTGTGCAATCTCAAGTTGTTTTCTGATTGTATAAATACGTTCCAGGAATAGCTCACTGAAATCTAGTAAATCTTCAGTCTCTTCTTTTTCTGTACTTCCATCATGAGCAGCATTGTTACCCTCTAAACGAATATGATGTACGTACTCCTTTAGGTCAGTAGGAATTACTCCTCGTTCTATTAAAAACTCTATCCGATTATATAACTTATCTTTTTGATGACTATTTGGTTGGTTAGTTTCCACTTGATTTTCTTCTATCCATTTCTGTAATAATTCTTTTGTAGTTATATCCAAACAAAGTCTAAACATCGCTCCACTAGCTGTATAACAATTATTAGAAAGACAAATCGCTGCTTCATCAAAAACTGTTTTTATATTTTCAGGCACGTGTTCTGGACATACAGCAATTTCCCTATTAGGCGGAACTATAATGCTACCTATAGAAAAAAATAAATTTAAATTTAAATTTTTAAGATCTTCTAGCTTGGTCGCCATTTTTAGCTGTTCATTTAAAGGATATTCTATTCCTGAATTTTGACTAAGCCGATAAACCGTTGGATAATTACAATTACTACATATAGCTAATATATCCCATTGATAAGTATTTAGTTTATTAAAACCTTTATTATCAAGCCTAATATTCTTTGCTCTACAATAATTACAATTTGATATAACAAAACTCATCTTTATCCTCTTCAAGCCACTGTACACACTGGCAATGCCAAAATTCGT
Source organism: Acinetobacter sp. ANC 4779 (assembly GCF_004331055.1). Classification (NCBI taxonomy): domain Bacteria; kingdom Pseudomonadati; phylum Pseudomonadota; class Gammaproteobacteria; order Moraxellales; family Moraxellaceae; genus Acinetobacter; species Acinetobacter sp. ANC 4779. The sequence continues at coordinate 2,996 of NZ_SJNU01000021.1, read as the reverse complement.
CAATTTAGCTTTAACTCTTTGATTTTAGCATGTCTAGCTGTATCAGCTTTATTACCAGTAGGCTATTCAAATGACACCATGTCTCAAATAAGAGAGACAATAGACTGAAGAAAGAAATGTACAAGAAAGTTATGAAAAAAATAATAAATAAGAAAGGCCTCACTCCTGTAGGAATGAGGCCTTTTTTAGGTTAATTTAACCATTTGATTAACTGTAAAACCGCTACAGTTAAGCTCAACACATTGATAACTAAATCAAGCATGAACTATACCTCCATCTCTGGGGTATGTAGCTACTTAGCTCACACTTTTCCTCTAATCCACCCATCCAGTGAAGCATTTTTGCAATCGCCAAAAAACAAATTCACCACGCTACCAATTTAGGCTACTAGGCAAACCCAATAGAGGGTTAAAATTAACTCTTTTAATACTGAGTCAAACTTGTCCGAATTAATAATTTATTAATTAATCACTTATCAACCAATAAACATATAAAAAGACAAATATTGGTAAGGTACTAGCTACTTTGTTTTATTTGGCTTATCTAGTATAAACAATAAGTTATAAAATTTCTAAACATTTTTATTTATATGTATTATAATTATTATGCCAAAAAACAAATTTCACCTTTTTTATCTTCTAAATTAACTTTTAGATAAAAGAAATAAAAAATCCACCAACAGGTGGATTTTTTATTTCTGGCATATCAAGAATTGCTAACTTTTAAAGATATTTAAGAACATTCAATTGCCCGATTAAAAGCATAAATTATCAGTTTGGCATATCTATGATGCTCATAAGCTTCCTCGATCGTTGTAAGTGGAGTTTTTGAGTGTGCATAAGAATGTCTCCAACTAAGTAATGGCTGATACTTCTCATTTGGATGTACCTTATTCAAATACTTCTGCATTCGCTCTAATTCACTTTTAAATGCTTTTTCTTTTCTGGGTGAAAAAAGTTTTAGATATTCCTCTAAATCTTTTTTTGTTATTTTACTATTTAATTTCTCATATTTTTTTTCAATATAATAAGAAAAATCACTATGCACAGAATCAGCATACTCAATCATGATTTGTTTAATCATATTTTCGTAAATTGCACACATTGCAACTAATAGTAATCCTGAAAGTTCTCCCCTAACTGTCAGATTTGAATTCTCCTTGGCGGGTGCAATTCGATTAATTTCATTAACTAAATAATCAACATGATTTAGTTCATCTTTTAGGTCTGAATACTTCATCAAAATACCTTTAACCTAAAAAGGTCTTTGCTATAGTGATTCTATTCTTTAAAACTGCTGTATCAGCAGTAGGACCAAAGGTATTGGCAATAAATTCCGCATTAGTTATCAATTTTTGATATTTATCATTTAATTCTGATACATTTATTTCATTATTTTCTAATAAAGCTATAAAAACAGCATCTAACATCGCAGTATTTATAACACCTTTTGGTCTGAATGGTTTTTCTATATTTTCATCAATTATCTTAGTTATTTTGTGAAAATTTTCTTTAAATATTTCAATATCTTCACTATTAAATTCTCTATTTTTATACATAGTATCATTTAGAAAAGATAGCATTGGTCTCTCATAATTATTCCAATTCCTAAACAAACCTACTAAACGTAGCAATAGCTCTATATCTCTTTGGTTTTTATGTGCTTGTTTAAAACCTAAGATATTCATCCAATGTTTATTACTATTTAAAGTTTGTAATTCCTGAACAATTTTACCTCTATACACAGCATTTCTAATTTCTTGGGGCTTAAGCTGAGTTCCTCCAGTATTTAATCTTTGAAAAATATGGAAAACACAATCATTGTTATTATTTGGAGATAACTGACGAATATTAATAGCTCTTAATGTTGAATTTTTAAGTTTACGTTGATCTTTTTTATCTAAATCAGTAAAAGCTTTCCCATTATAATTTTTAGTATCAGAGAGCCCCTTTAATTTAAAAACTTTTCTATTTCCATTTGCATCAGGTTCTCCAAAATAGCCTTCTAGAAAATAACTGATAGATAAAATACGCTGTTGTCCATCGATGATTTCTAATTCACCTTCATCATTCACATAAAAAAATACTTGAGGTACTGGTAATCCAATTAAAAAGGATTCAACCAACCTAGAAGCTTGTTCAATTTTCCATACATATTTCCTTTGATAAAAAGGAACTATCAAATCACCGTCTTTTAATTGTCTTGATAAAACTTCTAAAGGAGGATCAGATGGAGTAACTACTAAATCAAATTGAACATCTGGAACTTCATCAACATCATTTTCATCAAATAATTGTTTATCAATTTGCTCTTCAGCAAAAACTTGTTCCTTGTTTATTGAATTTTGATAATCTTCATAAATATCTTCAGTCATGAAATGCTCTTAAAATTATGTAAATAATTATATTCTATAAAATTTCTTAATTAAAAGCTCTTAAAGTATTGCCGAATACCACTTTCAGGCTGACGGAGCCACGTATCGGTCGTCCACGACAGTAGGTAATTGTGCTTTCCTACATAGGCTGAGATTACGATTTACACACCGCATGGACACGTTCTCAAACCTATATTTAACATAAAATCTCTTATGCGAAGTCCAGGATCTACAACCACATAACAATCTAGCGAGAAAGATTTTTTCTAATTTTTTAGCAGTCAGATTTTGTAGATTTAGGCTCTTTTACTACGATAAATCATATACTTACAGATTAAATGCCTAATTTTCTGTTTAGACCGAGAAAGATTTTTTCTAAATTGATATTCTCACTCTTAATTAATTAATTATAAATCAATCATTTATAAATAAGTGCATAACTTTTGCATAAGAAATGCATAATTTTTGCATAAGAAATGCGTAACTTTTGCATAAGAAATGCATAACTTTTGCCTTTTTTGCTTCACTTTCACTACACCCCTAATTAGATCCTAGAAATTACGATTTTGAAGAAGATCTATATTTCTTAAAATTCAATACAAGCATATGATTTTTAAAAATA
>NZ_SJNU01000020.1:0-38144 GCF_004331055.1 Acinetobacter sp. ANC 4779 | reverse complement strand
TATCTTAATCAAATTATCTGCTTACTAAATAGCCTATGTAGTATCTGTATTCTTATAACTAAAAGTTATACAGGTTGACAAATTATATAAAAAATGTTAATGTATTAACTGTTTTCTATAACTGTTTTCTATAACTGTTTTCTATAACTGTTTTCTATAACTGTTTTCTATAACTGTTTTCTATAACTGTTTTCTATAACTGTTTTCTATAACTGTTTTCTATAACTGTTTTCTATAACTGTTTGTTATAGATATATCACATTAAATAACAACTAAAATAATAAAGAAAAGAGAATAAATAATGTATTCAATCCATAAAATCTATCAAGGCGAAGCCTTGGTTTATGTCACATACCACACAATGAACAATCAATATTCCGATACAACAAAACTAGACATTATTATCAATAGCCCTGTAACACCATATAAGCTCGTTGATGACTACTTTAAACACCCTGAACAGTTCTCTATTCAACTTCATAAAGATGGTATTAGCAACACCCTAGAAGCAAATGAGATCATCCAAAACATACCTCTTTCCTCTTCTAGTACAGTTATTATAAAAAAGCCTAAACGCCTTACTAAGATAAAAACAATGTAAACGTCTTACTAAGATAAAATACTGATTGAAACTACCACATAGTAGTATATAATTATTTACTACAAGGTAGTATGAATACAAGCAATGTATACAATATGTGAAACCCCATTATTTACTAAATACTGTCTTGTTTATTGGACTCAGGAAGAATACGAAGAATTTAAGACATTCTTAGCACTAAATCCTGAAGCAGGAGATGTAGAGCCTAACTCTGGTGGTATCCGTAAAATTAGATGGACTAGCGGTGGTCGTGGTAAAAGTGGTGGTGTCAGAGTCATCTACTTTAATCGTTTAGTAAATGGAGAGATTTGGTTATTAACCTTGTATAGTAAAAAGCAAACTGTACAGCTTAGTAAGAAAACTCTTTTAGCGTTAGTGGAGAAATTAAATGACTCGTTTAATGACTGAAAAAGAACTCGAAGCTTTTGAAGCAACAAGAGATATTGAAGCTGAAATCTTGCAAGGTATAGATGATATGCTTGCAAATAATGCTGCAAAAAGAACTGTAATTACTGAAACAGATGTAGCATTAGCACGTAGAAAAGCAGAACTAACACAAGATCAGTTTGCTAAGATTCTTGGTGTATCAAGACGTACACTTGAATCTTGGGAACAAGGTGCTAGAAGACCATCAGGAGCAGCAACATCACTCATTCGATTGTTTATAGCTGATCCTAAGTTTGTAAAAGAAAGCCTAGTTTAAATCACGATATAGTTCTCAATGAGGGCTATTATTTTGTCTTCTCTTTATCTAAATTAGCTTGAACTAAAGCTCTTAACTCATCAATTGTAATGCTAATTGTCGCATCATTTTTTGCTTGTTCTGCTAATTTTATAAGCTCTTCATCTTCAGTCATCAAAGTTTCACTCATATCAAACAATTAATATAACGATTAAAAAAGAAGAATAACAAATGAAAATTAAAGGATGCAAGAAAGCTTCTTTCCTGGACCAAGCTATTAAGAATGGAGGACAACCTATCTTCTATGTACTACGTTGCTACGATAAGGATGAAGAGTTCTTCAAGCTGCGGTATCACGGTTAACCATATTTTAACCAGATATGGCTCAGTAAAGGCAATGCCTTATTCTTGGGAAATATTACTAGAACTCCCTGCTTCAGCCGAAGAGACATACGATATGGAAGTAAAATACAAGAGAGAGATGGAGCAATTTCAATATACCCCATCAATCCCTTTTAATGGATCTAAAACAGAATGTTATCTAAACCTAACTGAAGAATTTAAAAATTTTATCAATGACGCTTCCTAGTACGGTTATGGCAGTTGAATAAAATTTAAGCTTTTCTATCTTATATTCATAAGGTACAGGTTTAGCTTCTTTAGGTTTTTGCGATTTTCTCTCATTACTGTTCTTTAGCTTTCGATTTTTATTTCGCTTAGCCATTTTTATAATTCCGAATAGAATTTTATTGGCTGCACGAATGAGAGATAACAGTAATGATTATTCCCAAACGTGCAGAGTTAAATGCAGTTGGGTCATTGAGAATTGCCTTTTAAGCAGAAATAGAGAGGTTTTTTTGAATGGAGAAATTACGTGTTGTTATAAATAAAATATTAGGTGAAATTTTTTGTTGTTGTTTGAAAGCTAATCTATTAAAAACTAAAGAAGCTTTTTCTGTTTTTGGAGAATATTCTTCTCTAAGGAAAATAAATAGGTAGCGGTTAATGTACTGACGAATTTCTTTGATCTTTAAATGCATAGTTGCATAAGGCTGTCCTAGCATCTTAAGAAATCTTCTTAAGAAATTTATTTTCTTAAGACGAGCAAACATTTTTTGAAATGGTTTTTCCATTTCTTCTTGTAACTTAGCAATACTTTCATAGGGATCTTCAAAATCATCCCATGATAAAATTGACATACTGTACAATTTCCTTTAACAAAAAATATATATACTAATACGGTTATAGATTCTAAAAGTCAAGTGTGGATTATTGAAATAACTATATATAGTGGTTAAATTTATATATACATACTATATGTTGTGTTTAGTGCTTGACAATTATACTAAATTGTGATATAGTTCTCATTATATTCAGTAGCTTAGGCTGAATACAATTATTATCTAAGCGTCATTTATATATTTCCTTTATCAAAACAATTACTCATAGCTTATCTAGGTAGGCTATAAGATCCTCTTTCTAAGTCAATCTAGTTTTTCTCTTTCTAGTTTGGTTTATTTCTTTACAACTATTTATACAACTATAATTCATTATATAATTAAAACTATAAATAATAATAACAACCTATATTACTTTAATAAAAAAGAGCCTATTCATACATTTAAGCATCAACAGACACAGCGACTACAGTACAACAATAACTAAAACCTAGACTGCATAGATCTTCTGCGCTTCTTAAACACTTATTCGATTATGAATAACTACAACTGACAATGAATTGTCACGAATAGACTTTAAATAACTAGCAATGAAAATAGCAGAGTGACAAAGCAAGGTCAGTATCACACGCACGACAAGATGAAATCATTTGCTAATACTTAACAGTGTGAAATTGAAAGTTATCTATATACCTATGTGCGTACATACACGCACACGCATTTTGCATCATCAATAAATATTAATAACAATAACCATAGGAATAACAAAATGGGTAGTAAACCTAAGATCGTTCAACAAGAAAGTGCTGAAGAGATTGAACGTAAAGCGACTGAACTGGCTCAGAAAGAAACCAATGAATCTAATGCTTCTAAACGTAAACAGAAGAAAAGCACAGCATTGGGAAGTTTAGTAAGCACAGCATCAACAGCTCTATCAGCACCTAAAACAAATACAGGAACTTAACGATTGAACGCACAAGCAACAGCATTGTTAAAGCGATTATGTCAGTTAAAAGCGGAACGATTACCTTTTGAAAACTCTTGGAAACAAGCTTACAAATATGGCTGTCCTGAAAGACAACAAAGCTTTCAAGACTCAACCAACAGTGGACTTGAACAAGAACGTAAACAAGCAAGAGCCGAACTCTTTGACAGTACAGCTTGTGAATCAATCCAACTCCTGACTTCAAGTATTTACAGTGGTACAACGAATCCAACATCTAAATGGTTTCAAGCATTACCTTCAGGACTCGGCTCACCTATTCAATTAACAGAAGGTGAAAAGTGGTTAGAAGAAGTCACAGACTTTATGTTCAGAAATATTCATTCAAGTAATTTTGACAGTATTGCTTCTGACTTCTTATCAGATTTAGTCGTCGCTCGGATGGGCTGTACTTTACGCTGACATAGATAAAGAAAAAGGTGGATTAGTTTTTGAGAACTGGCAGATTGGATCTACTTATATCTCATCAACACAAGCTCATGGCTTAATTGATACGGTGTACAGGGAATTTGAGCTAACAGCAGAACAACTCGTTTCGGAATTTACCCTAGATAAAGTATCAGACAAAGTTAAAACAGCTTATGACAAGAAGCCTGACACGAAATTTACATTGGTCCATGCCATCTACCCTCGTTCTAAAGACCTGGTTAAAGGTGAAACAGGACAACGAGTAGCGAAGAGTATGCCCTTTGCTTCAGTTACGATTGAATCAAATAGTAAGCATGTTCTAAAAGAAAGTGGCTATGAAGAGTTCCCTTGTATTGTGAGTCGCTTTAAGAAGCTACCTAGTTCGCACTATGGTATCGGTATCATGGCTCTAGCCTTACCTGACGCTATCACAGCGAATCAGATCATGAAGATGTCACTACAAGCAGTAGAACTTAATCTAGGTGGTCTATGGATATCAGCGAATGATGGTGTCATTAATCCTGCAACATTACGTATCAGACCAAACGCTATCATCCAAGCAAACACAGTAGACAGTATTAAACGCTTAGATACTGGATCAGCAACAGTAGGCTTAGGACTTGATTACTTACAGCACGTACAAGCCAAGATCAAACGTACCTTAATGTCTGATCAACTAACGCCCAATGGTAGCTCACCGTTAACCGCAACTGAAATATCAGCAAGAGTAAACGTCTATAGAAGCCAATTAGGTAGTGTATTTTCAAGATTAACATCAGAATACTTACAAGCCTTATTGGATCGTGTATGGGGTTTATCCCTTAGAAGTGGATTACTTAATCCTGCACCTGAAGAGCTTATGCAAGCTTCAAGGATCAACTTCCAATTCATCAATCCAATGGCAGCAGCTCAGAGATTAGAAGGTGTAACAGCCATTCAAAACTTAATGATGAATGTCGGACAGATGGCTCAGATAGATCCTACGATTATGGACAACATCAATCTTGATCATGCCGTACAGATTATCGGTGAAGGACTGAATGTTCCAACAGATGTCATACGTACACAAGAAGAGATTGCACAGCTCAGACAGACCAAACAAGAACAACAAGCAGCAATGCAAGAGCAACAACAGCAACAAGCTTTGATGTCTCAAGTCGGTTCTACAGGTTTAGAGATAGCAAAAGATCAAGCCAAAAACTTAACCCCTGAACAGCTAGGAGGAATTTTTGAACAGTAATAAATACCAACGAGTATTTAGCAGTGGGGAAGGATTAGAAGTATTGGATGAACTGATCAATCTATTCCATACTAAACTAGCATTCGATAAAGACAACCAATATCAAACGAGCTTCAACTTAGGTCAAGGTGATGTAATCAACTTTATCCTAGCCCGACTTAAAGAAGCTGAAATCAGACTATGAATTAGATTGTTAATTTTTTACGGCTTTTGAAGTAATAAATAACAGATCCAATTTCAAGAAAAACAAAAAAATTTAGAGTACTCGTTATATTATCTCTCAATTCAGAAGGTGAGAAATATATGAAAACTAAAAATAGGACGAGACTTAAAATCAGATGTAGCATTAAAGAGTTTTTATATTTGTATTCAAAACCTGTCTTGGTATTAATATAGCCAATCCAAAAAAGTCCTAAAGACAAAAAAAGGCCCAGGCTAACAGCTCCAATTAGTGGTGAAAAAATACCTACCATGAGTACTCCAAGGAATATAGAGCAAAAAAATAATAAAACTAATAGGCCTACAGCTTCTAAAAAATATTTTATATTCATTTTAATAGTTAGTATTGATTAGGGCCAAAGTATAACAATAAAAAAAAGAGAATTAAATGACAGATAACATTGAACAAACAGTAGACACAGTAGAAACAGTAGAAACAGTAGAAACAGTAGAAACAGTTAAAGAGAATACAACGAATAATACAGTATTAAGTACAACTATTAATCCAACGATAGATACAACTATTCCTGATAAATTTAAAGTAATGGATGAATCCACTGGAACAGTAGACTACAAAGCAACAATAGCAAAGCTTTCAGAGTCGTATATCGGTTTAGAGAAGCGTGTAGGCACTGGGGATATACCTCCTAAAACAGAAGATGAATATACAACTGAACGTGAAGGATTCAGCTTTGATGAGTTTAAACAAGACGAAGGAAACAAAGTCTTTCTTAAATCAGCTCATGCTCATGGCATTACTAATAAACAAATGGACTTTCTATTAAGTGAGTATGAATCCAGAGCTGTAGACCTGGTATCAACATCATCAGCTTTAGATACAGATACAACCGTAGAGACGCTTCAATCTGAATGGGGTAAAGACTATGAATCAAACATCTTTAATGCAGTTAAAGCAGCTAAAGCATGTGGCATTTCACAAGATCAGATCAACGATCCCTTGATTGGTAATAACGTAGCATTCATTAAGATGGCTGCTTACTTTGGTTCACAAATTACTGAAGACAAACCTATCAACATCGGTACACCAGTATCAGAAGACATCCAATCATTGATGCGTAGTGAAGCGTTCTTTAATCCTCGTCATCCTGAAAATAAAGCGACTAAAGAACGTATTGATCAACACTACAACAGCCTAAGACGCAAATAAGAATAAAGCCGTTTCAGTACGGCAATTGCGAGAATAGCTTAATGGTAGAGTGGCAAGATTTCCGACTTTGCAGATGTGGGTTCAACTCCCATTTTTCGCTCCAATGAATAGTTCCTAACGTGGCGGTTAGATAAAACTTTAAGCCATACAACGTCCTTATGTGTAGAGCATAGACCTGTATCAATCTCTTATCAGCCTTCAACTGAAGACAACTGAAACAACAACTCGCTCTACAAAAAACACACTAAAAATAAGACTATAAATACAACTATAAATAATCTTATTAATAAAACTATAAAAATAAATAATAATTAAGGACATAATAAAATTATGGCAACTTCATACGACACTATTGATAGCGTATTTGTAAAACAATATGCTGACACATATTTAGCTCTTCTTGAGCAGAAAGAATCAAAACTATTATCAACAGTAAATAATATTGGCTCAGTAAAAGGTACTGGTTGGACCGTCAACGAACTAGGTTCATTAGGTGATGGCTTAGGTACTGTAGATCGCTTTGGTACTACACAATACACAGACGCTTCATTTGCATCACGTTATGCAGTAATGAGTGACTTCTCCAACTTCACACGTACAGCAATACAAGACCTCTATAAATTAAAAGCAGATCCTAATGATGAACTTTTAAAACGCTTACATGCTAAATACAACCGCAAAGTAGACAAAGTAATCTACAACGCTTTGTTAGGTACAGCTCAACGTAAAGAGACCGGTGCAGATACATTTACTGCTGTAGCTCTTCCTGCAACTCAAGTATTAGGTGATGTAGCAGCTCCATTAACTAAAAAACTGTTAATCGACATTCGTACTAAAATGCTTTCTAACGATGTAGAAGATGAAATCTACATTACTTATGATTCAACGATGCTTAACGCAATTTTGGCTGATACTACGCTTACAAGCTCAGACTTCCTTGCACGGACAAATGCTTCAACGTGGTGAAGTAAACGACTTTCTTGGTTTCAAATGGACCTATTACAACGGCATTAAAGCATTAGATGGTTTATCAGCTACAGGGGTAGCCTATACCAAAGATGCAGTACAAATTGGTATCAATACAATCTCTCCATTGAAGATTGTAGAAGTAGAGACAGCTAACCGTTTTCACTCAATTGGTCACATAGAATCTTTAGGTGCTATCCGTACTGACGAGAAGAAAGTAATCGCTTTCAAATTTAAAATATAAGACTAAAAATACAACTATTTATAATTGTAAATAAACAACTATAAATAAGAGAAGCTCTCTATCTGAATAGGGTAGGGGGCTTTTCTTATTTGAAATATAACAATAACTAAGGACGCTACATGACTACAAAAGTAGATATATGCAATCAAGCTCTTAGCTTAATTGGAGCAGATTCAATTACAAGTTTTGAAGAGAATACAAGTACAGCAAGACGCATGAGAACAGTCTATGACACATCACGTAAAGCCTTGTTAAGACTCCATCCATTTGTATGTGCAACCAAGCGCATCAAGCTCACACCTTTATCAACCAAACCTGAATTTGGTTATAGCAATCAATTCCAGTTACCCGATGATCTAATCAGAATCATCAATGCAAATACTGAAGACTATTCAGTAGAAACAGACAAACTTTTATCAGACCAACAAACCTTAAATTTAGTTTATGTATTCGATAACAAGAAAGAAGAATCCTTTGATACCTTATTTACTGAATGCCTAGTTTTATACCTAGCATCAAAGATCAGTAAAGCCATTACAGGCAATCAAGGCAATTCAGATAGCTTATATATGCAATGCCAAGAACTATTAAAACAAGCCAAAGCAGTACAGAGCCAAGAGATCCCTAGTCAACAGTTCTTTAAAGAATCAGACTATTCAATTATTACGAGCAGATATGGCTAAGATAAACCTTATAAAGAATAACTTCACTTCTCGGTGAGCTATCGAAAAAGATATGGCTCAGAACAGACCTACAGCAGTATAAGAACGGATTAAAAGAAGCATTTAACGTACTACCTATTATTGAAGGTGGTATCCGTAAACGTGGTGGTACACAAGCCATAGCTCAAACAGCAGATGCAGTCAGAATCCTTCCATTTACCTTGAGTCATTCACAAGCTTTTATTCTGGTATTCAAACCTAATCAGATAGATATTTTAGATCCTGAAGGGGGATTCATTAAATCCCTAACAACTTCATATACAGCAGCAGATATTTCAGAACTGAACTATTGTCAAAACAGACATCAATTCTATATCGCTCATCCAAAGCATCCGTTGAAGTGGTTACGTACATCAGAAGACTTAACTAACTGGTCCATAGATGACTTTCAATATGCTGTACCTCCACTTGAAGAGATAGATACTCCATCAAGTGCAGTTAAACCTTCAGAGAAATCAGTAGGTAAGAAAGCAACATTAACTGCATCAGTCTATGAGACATACGACAATACCAAACGCTATTTAATTGGCGATATTTGTTGGTACGTACTCAATAACGTAAAGCAATACTTCAAAGCCATACGAATTACTCAAGGCAAAGCACCAACGTCAGGAAGTGAAGAACCAATAGGGGAAGCAGGAACGATACATGTACCTGATCCTAATTGGGAAATGACAGTAGTCAGTCAAGCAGACACATTTACAGAGAATGATGTAAATAAATTTGCCTTCGTCAATGAAGGTATCATTCGTATAGATGAGTTCATCAGTAAGTCAGAAGTGAGAGGGGAGATTCTTTTAAAGCTGACCACTGATATTGAAGCAATAAGTGGAAGTTGGACCTTCAAGCAAGACATCTTTACATCAAACTTAGGCTATCCGAAGGCAATTGCCATTTTTCAGCAAAGACTGGTATTAGGTGGCACAACTAGCTATCCCAATTATGTATGGTTTAGCAGAGTAGGGGACGTAACTAACTTTCTGCCTACTATTTCAGATGGTGACAGCTTCACTGTATCAGCAAGTTCAGACCAATTGAGCAATGTATTACATCTCGCTCAAAGTCGTGGTGTGGTGGTATTTACAGGCGGTTCAGAACAATCAATTAGTGCAGCAGCAACTCTAAGTCCTACCAATGCCAATATTGTTGAATCAACAGCATATGGTATTACAGAAAACATCAGACCTATTAAAGTCGGTTCAGAATTACTCTTTGTTCAGAAAAGTGGAGAGCGATTAAGATCATTAATTTATGATTACAGTGTTGATTCACTGGTATCAAATGAACTCACTGTATTGGCAAGTCACATTGCTAAAGATCACGGTGGATTCAAAGAAGTCACCTATCAGCAAGAGCCTGACTCAATTGTATGGTTCGTAATGAATGATGGAACTATCTCAAGTCTTACCCTTAACCGTGAACAGTCTGTGAACTCATGGAGTCAACACAACATAGGTGGTCAGGCATTAAGTACATTGACGCTTCCTTCAGTCTCAGGAGCAGACAGGCTTTATTTCCTGGTCAATCGAAATGGAACAATTCAATTGGAACAGCTCAAAGAAGGCTTGTTATTAGACTCGGTAATTAAAGTACCTGTTCAACACAATAAACCTTGCATCGTACAAGATCCTTTAATCAGTATCTTAGGTGATGAGATAGCAGCTTACTTTAATGATGGACAGAGTATTTACAGTCTTCCGATCTTAAACAGAGAAGGCAATACCTTAACTATTGATTGTGAAATGTCAGTAGGTCATATCTATATAGGACGCAAGTTCACAGCGCGAATTAGTTTATTTCCACCTGAAATACAGGGTAGTCCTGCAACATCCAGTCCTGCTTTATTTAAGATCAATCATATCAATCTATACCTATATGAAACGATCAATCCTAAAGTAAACGGTGAGATGATTGAACTGAAGCAATTTACAGAGAATGTCTTTGAAGCTCCCAAACCCTATACAGGATCTAAGAGAGTAGAGATGAACGGATGGAATGATTTTGATAACTTCAAGCTAACCATTGAACAAGACGAGCCATTACCATTTCATATAACGGCTGTAGTAATGGAACATAACTTTAATGATAGGTAGTATAATTTAACCTGAATAATTAATGAGTTAAAAGAATGAGTAAAGTTCACCTTTTAAAAAAAATTGCAACTATAGTGGGTAAAAATACAGGGCTAGCAGCAGCCGATAGTATTTCTTTTGGGCTGGGAAGTGCTTTAAAAAATATAGCAGGTGAGATAACGAGTTATACAAAATTAACTAATGATGCTCTCTATTACATGCAAGTTAGAACATTTCTTGAAACAGCCGATTTAAATCAAGAAGAAGTAAATCAATTTTTTGAAAAAAATCCTGATAATCTGCGGTTAGGTGTAGAGATATTTAAAATATTGGAACAGACTTATATTGAAAAACAAAGTCAAATGATCGGAAGAGCCTTTACTTTATATATCTTGGGTAAAATTAATAGAAAGAGGTTAGATCACTTAGTACATATTATTACTAGTCTGAATCAACATTTAATTAATACTTTAGAAGATTACCTTCCAGAGGAGGCGATAACTACTAAAGAATTTGATTTGGATTATGAGTCGATAGGCTTCGCGACAATTTTTGGAGAGTCAACTGATTACTCAAAAGAAGAAATATCATATGATCGTAAAGTTTGGAAGTTTCTTGGTAATAAAAAGAAAAATGTACCTCAAGAATTTATTAATTGGGGCTTTTATCAGGCAACAGATGTTTCTTTAACTGTTGATTTAGAAAAGTTACCAGCACAAGAACATGAACCAACAAGATTCTTCTTGTGGTTTGTCACACTGATTATGAAGAAAAATTATAAAGAGGAAGAATGTACACAGTAGAACAAGCAAAAATAAACGATATACCTGAACTGTTAGAAATAGCAGTTCAGTTTTGGAATGAATCCCCGAATTACAAACAAAGACCGATCAATATCAATAAGGTAAAAACTCAACTACAAACCCTTGTTTTATATCCTTCCCAAGGCTGTGTACTCATTGTTAAAGATGATGAAGATAAGATCCTCGGTGGCTTTATGGGGCGGATTAACTGAAGAGTGGCAAGCAGACAGCTTAATGGCTTTTGACTATTGTTTATTTGTTAGACCTGAAAATAGAGGAAGCAGGACAGCTTATCTATTGATTAAAGCTTTTATTGAATGGGCTAAAGAAGCAGGGGCAACCTGGATTCAATGTGGCACAGCTACAGGACTACAGACAGAAAAGACAGTACGTTTCTATGAAAAGATGGGCTTTACCCATACAGGTTCATTCTTAGAAATGGCAGTATAAATACAACTATAAATATAATTAATTATAAGAGGTTAAATACAATGGCAGCAGCTCGGAGCAGCAGCAATTGCAATGTGGGCTTCCACAGCTTTAGCAGTAGCAGGAACAGCTTATTCAGCATATTCAGCTCGTCAATCATCTAAAGCTCAATCAAAACAATCAGAACAGAATGCCAAGAATGCAGAGTCACAAGGCAGGGTAGAAGCAGAACGTATAAAAGAGCTTGGTAATAAACAGGCTTCAGCAGCACAGGCACAAATGGCTGCAAATGGATTAGATCTAAATGCAGACAATACAGTAGTTGATACAATTGAAGATGATATTAGTACCAACTCAAGTAAGGATGCATGGACCACGTTTTTCAATGCTAAAAACCAATCAGCACAGTATCAAACAGATGCTAAGAATCAGAATCTACAAGCGCATAACGCAACAGTAAGTGGAGCATTAAATGTAGGTTCAACAGCTTTATCAGCTTATGGTAATGCACCTAAGAATGCTTTCAGCAACAGTACATCTACTCAATCAATCTCGAATATCCAATCTAATTCTTTAACGATGGATACAAGCAGACTCAAACAACAACAATCAGGGTGGGCTTAATTTATGGCGACCATCCCATTAGGTAACTTTGGCAATGTCATGCCACAAGCTCAACCTGGACGAGTCTTAGATACTGGTGCAGGACAAGTCGCTCAAGCAGCAGGGCAGTTAGGACAAGTTGGACAACAGGTAGCAGTTAAACAGCTTAATGAAGAGCAGAAGATTCAAGATGAAAAAGATGAATATTTCTTCAGCACTCAAGCAGCTAAATATGGTGCTGAATATACCGATGTCGTCACTGATACCAAACAGCGTATTGCTACAGGAGAGTTTAATGAACTCAGTGCTAAGGCACATCTCAGACAACGTACAGATGAGTTAAACGAGAATTACAGACAAACCCTTCCTGAAACTAAACACGAAAAATTTAACTACTATTCAGAAAAGGTATTCTTAGAATCAGAAACGAATATCAAACCACTTGCTTATGAAGTGGAACGCAAAGCCATTAATACTGACTTTGAAGAGGTAACAGAAGCAACACTCAAGATTGAGAATCGTGAACAGGGCTTTGCCTTATTCAAGAATACCCTTGAACGTAATCCTGTACTAACACCTGAACAAAGAAAACTTGCTCCGCAACAATGGAATGAACGTAGAGATTTATCAGATGGCAAGACAGCTCTTAATGCATTGGAAACAACTAAAGATATTGATGGGCTTCAACAGCTTCATGACAATATTGATACTGTTCTTCCTCATCTTAAAATGGAGACAAGAGACGCTTTTAAAAACAATATTCAAAGTACAATTGAACGTATTAATAAAGGTTTAAAGGTTGAACAGGACCAGGCTTTAAGAGAGATTAAGCAAGTCGCTACAGATTTTAGAACTGACGCTTACACTGGTTATCCGATTGTACCTGAACGAGTTGAAGCAGTATTAAATAAAGTCAGAGGTACAGAATATGAAGCTCAAGTCAGAGAAGACCTGGCATTAAATAAAGATGCTCAGCAGTTCAGAGATAAGTCGCCTATTGAACAGGAACGAGAGATCACACGCTTAACCTCACAACTTGAAAACACTCCACAAGAAGACGCTTCATTACTTCAAAAACAATTAAGCATGTATCAAGCCATTGCCAATACATCAAAACAACGATCTAAAGATGATCCAATCGCTCAGATCCAGTCTCAAACAGGTACACAACTTCAAACGGTTAAACCTGAAGAAATTGGAACAGGAAAGATTGATTTTAAAAAGTCACACATCACTACAGAGATTCTAGCTAAACAGAAAGAAGCGAATGGTGGAGTCGGCAGTTTAATTCAATGGAATACATCAGAACGTAAAGCTTTCATCGACAAGTACCATACAGCAACTCCTGAAAAACAGGCTCAAATGCTTTCTGAACTCAATAATTTAGCAGACACCAAAACAGCAGTAGGTAGACAGGCTAGATCTGAGTATATGGCTTTGATTGGTGGTGAAAGAACGGTTAATGATTATGTCGGCATCGCACAACTTAAAAAATTAGATGTCTATGTACCTGGTACAAAGTTAAAAGCAGCTAACCTTGCTTTAGAAGGCAAGCAAATTATCACTCAAGGACAACATGTAGTCTTGGGAGATCCTAAACAATTCATACTTGGTATTTCTCAACACTTTGGAAATACATCAGCAGTCAGTTCACCTGAACGTGTCGCTTATCAAAACATTGCCTATTCAATTTATCTTGGACTAGCAAAAGACAGAGGCATAAGAACAGATGAAAAAGGTAATCCAATTATTAACAAGGACCTGGCTAAAGATGCTTTTGAACTTGCAACAGGTGGCACATACCATCAAAAATTAGGAACAAATACCCAGACGGTTTATAGACCTTATGGCGTATCTGAGACTCAATTTGCGGACCAACTAGAACATAAAGTTATTGGTAACTTTTTTAAAGAAACAGGTGAAGTAATCCCTAGAAGTTTCTTAAAAGAACATGCAATCGAACAAGTACCTAAAGCTTATGGTTGGTATTGGTTCAGGAATCCCGATGGTTCGAGATACATCAATCCAAAGACTAAAAAAGCATATATGGTCAATATAACAAAATAATAAAGGAACGAAATGGGCTTATTAACAGGCGAATTTACAGAACAGGATGAGGTATTAAATCAATCCAAAACAACGAATGCCAAAACGTATAAACCAAGTCTAACAGTAGATATAGGTACAAGTTTTGTCTATGGAGCTGAGAAAGGCTTATTTAACTTAGTCAATGCAGGAACGAGACCATTTATAGGTGATGAAGCAGCAGACAAAGGTTTAGCCAATATTGATCGTCAGATTAAACCGACTCATCAAGGTACAGCAGGGCATGTAGTTTCAGGTGTAACTGAGGTTCTTTCAGCAGCAGCCGTTACAGCTCCTTTAGGTGGTGCTGGGGTCGCAACTTCCGTAGGTTTAAGTACAAGAGCTTCAGAACATTCAAGACTGACTCAACAATTTGGAGTAGATCAAGATACAGCAGATACGGTATCGAATATTGGTGGTGTATCTATGGCTGCCTTAACTTTTGTTCCAATGTCGAATGTATTTAAAAGTGGTTTGATTGACTATGCAGCAACAGTAGGCGGTACAACTCTAGCAGGGCAAGTTCTTCAATATGGACAAGGTGCAATTCTTGAAAATAATGGACATGCCAAAGTCGGGGAAATGTACAAGGACATGGCAACTGATCCTACAATGATTCTGACTAACTTAGGTTTAGGTTCTGCATTTTGGGCTTTAGGTCGTATGCGTACAGATCCAACTAAAACCCAAGCTGAGATTGAACAGGCTGAAGCAGCAACATACGATGCAGTAGATCAGGCAATTGCAAATGCAGACAGATCAAGTATCCCAACTCAACCTGAAACAGCAGGAGATATGCTTCAACATGAAGCTAATCTAAATCAAGCTATAGATCAGGTAATGAAAGGTGAGAAGGTTAATATCTCAGAAGTTACAGGTGGACAGCTCAAGACTTTAGATGATGTTAAAAACTATATTAAAAATAAAAACACAACGAATAATAAAATTATTAATACACCTAAAAATACAAGTATTAAAACTTCAATATCTACATTTAATATTAAAGCTGAAGTCAGTAAAGATCAAAATGTACGTGTTAAAGACACATATGAAGCAGCACAACAAGCAGGGTTCAGCCTATCACAGGCTAAGGCTTTAACAGGAGAGCTTGGAAGAGAGAACGATTTTAATATAGACGCGATGTTCGGATTTCATACTGACGCTGCTAATCATAAAAGGAATGGCGGTATCTTTAGTTGGCAAGGTAATAGAGCTATAGCCTTAGAAGCTCATATGAGATCTAAAGGATTAGTAAATGCCAATGGAACATTTAAACGTACCAATGAGTCTTTAACAGAACAGTTTGCCTTCCTGAGAAAAGAGATTGAAGCTAATCCAAAATGGAAACAGTCCTTCCTTAATAAGAAGACCATTACCAACGATGAAGCAAGAGCAGCATTAGGGGGTAAAGGTACAATTATTGGATGGGCTAGAGGACAAAGTGTTCTTAAAAGTGGTAAAGCTTTTGATTGGCAGTCACATGAAACTAAAGCTAACACCTACTCTAATATGGTAGATGGTGAGCCTAGTCATAGTACATTTGATCGTGTATCTGAAGTAGCAGAAGTTGCTCCTATTCGAC
Source organism: Acinetobacter sp. ANC 4779 (assembly GCF_004331055.1). NCBI lineage: Bacteria > Pseudomonadati > Pseudomonadota > Gammaproteobacteria > Moraxellales > Moraxellaceae > Acinetobacter > Acinetobacter sp. ANC 4779. The sequence goes on along the minus strand of NZ_SJNU01000020.1, from coordinate 22,139 downwards.
CTGAATCAGCTTATGAATCAACAGTACAACGTACAGACCTAGATACTTTTCCAGATCTGACCACTGATTTTATTGGTAAAGCAGATTTAGATGCTTTTACAGCTCGTCATACAGTAGCAGAAGATCCCTTTGCCGACATAACAACAGCTTCAGCAGACCATACATCCTATCTTGCAGATGATTTTGGAGACTTATTAAAAGGCTATGAAGAAAAGATAGATCCTGTCCTGGTAAAAGAACTTGAGAAGATTGTAGAAAGCTTTACTACATCAACAGAGAAAGCAAAGATTCCTCATACTGCCGATGGTGTTCAAGTTAAGAATAGTCTTAACGATCCTACCAAAGAGTTTAAACCTGATCCTTCAATTGCGATTGAATGGACGAAGACACAGCGTTTTGAAGACAAGAAATATCATGATCAATTTACCCGAACTTATAAGGATGAGAACGGACATACAGTTCAAGAGATGCAATATAGAGGCTCGTACGTAAAGCGTGTGGTTAATCATACAACACACAAAACTGATTTCATTCACGTAGGACGCTCAAATAAGAGTGACTTTAAGGACCACAAAGGCAATAAAGAACTAGAAACTGCTTTAGATCGTATCTTTGAAGATCGTTCATTCGGTTATCTATCTCAGATCCCTAAAGGACAAGAAGCAATTACCAAACTTAAAGACAATCCTAATCTCGTCATTTCAAGTAAAAAGACTGGTGAAGATTTAACAGCTCAACAGTGGCAACAGAAGCTACAACGAGAACAAGACAACATTCAAATGATGGCTCAAGCAATGAGTACACTCGCCAAGTGTGCATTGAAACAAGCAGTATAAATAATAAGAGAGACTATGAAAGACCAATGTAAAACAGCCGTTGAAGGTGCGTTAGGACGCAAATTATCTGATCAAGAAGCTGAACTTTTAGAACAACAGTTTATTAAAGCAAGCCGTGAACTTCCTGCTGAAGATATTAAAGCCTGGAAGAGTATGTCAGATGAAGAGAGAGCTGAAGCGATTGCAGATCGTGCTATTCAAAACTATACCGACCAACATATTAAAGAAGTCACTAACCTGGTTAATGATTTAGAGATCCGTGAAAACCTAGTTAAAGAACTGACAAACCATCCTAAACTTAATCCATTAGAAGCGATGAATCGAAAACTGGTAATGCACACTGATCAAAGTGGTATCCAATCGGTAGAGCATAATATTCAGGCTGTAGAGGTCCGCTACATGCAAGGACTGGCTCAAGTCTTCAGTGATACACAAAAGACAATGGGATTCTTATTAGATGGTGACAAAGTTAAATCACTGGTTAAAGAAATATTCGGTAAGCCTTCAGGAGATGCTGAAATAGCTAAATTGGCTAAGTCAGTTACAGATACTTTAGAGTCTCTTCGTGTTCATTATAATCGCTATGGTGGGGACATTAAAAAGCTGGCTAACTACGGACTTCCTCAGTCTCACAGTCACTATAAAGTCATTTCTAAAGGTCAAGATGAATGGGTAAAGTACACATTACCTTTAACTGATCGTAGTAAATATCGTCATGAAAATGGTTCTTTAATGTCTGAAACAGAAGTAGCAGATGTATTAAGGGCTGTTTACAACACAATTGCGAGTGAAGGGCATAATAAAGCTTTAGTACAGGCTCACTTGGTCCAATCAGAAACAGACTTACCTGTAGGCTTTAATATGCAAAACCTACATCAACATCATCGTTCTGTGCATTTCAAGGATGCAGACTCTTGGTTGAAATATCAGGAAGAGCTAGGCGAAGTAAATTTTCATGACTTGCTTTCAAATCACATTCGTAGGATGAGTACAGAGATTGGCTTAATGCAAACCTTCGGCTCAAATCCTGAAAAAATGGTCAAGCAACTAGGACATGAACTTTTAAACAAAGCCATGCAAGATCCTAAGTTCTATGACAAGCATCGTAAACTTCAAAAACAAGCAGCTCTAATAAATCGACACTATAATGAACTTGCAGGACAAGCACTTCCTATTGACTCTAATTTAGCTCAAGTAGGCGGTATCCTAAGATCTTGGGCCGTATCCACAAAAATGCGGATCAGCAAGTATTACAGCACTATCAGATTTTGCCACAATGAAACTGGCTGCTGAAATGAATGGCGTTGCTTATACCAGTATCTTAGGTAATGAAATGAAGCTTCTATTCAACAAAGAAAATAGAGATTTTGCTATCTCTATCGGACTCGGTGTAAGGGAAATGACTTCAGCTCTTGTAAGGTTTCGGGGATGATGATATCGCTTCAGCTTCAACTAAACTTGCTAAAGCCAATACTGGTACACGTAAAATAGCCAATGCAGTAATTAAAGCAACTGGTTTGAATCATATTACAGCTTCAGCTAAACGTGCCTTTGGTGTAAGTCTTATGCACCATATTTCTAATCTCAATACCAATAAAAAATGGACTGAACTTGGACCTAAAGATCAACACATGCTTGAAGGTGGTGGTATCAAAGAGTCAGATTGGAATGCTCTTCAACTTGTAACGAGAACTGAAGCTCCAACAGGAGAAAAGCTTATTACCAATCAAGACATATTTAAGATGTCAGATGATGCAATCCTAGATCACTTTGGTTTTGAACGAGCAGGACATACAGCAGAATCTCTAGCAGACAATGCTTTCAAACTAAAAGAACAATTAGCCAATAAATTCATGAATCATGTTTATACAGAGACTAATGCTGCGGTTTTAGAGGTGGGTAGTCGTGAAGTTGCCATGATGGGCTTAGGTCGTGAACGTGGTACAGCAGGGAACGAATTAAGCAGATTCTTCTTTCAATTCAAGCAGTTCCCTTTAGCTATTGTCACTCGTCAATGGACAAGAGCAATGGCTCAACCAACGCCACAAGCTAAATTTGTGTACCTGGCTAAACTATTTGCTTATACAACTGTAATGGGAAGTATCGTTGCTCAGATTCAAAACCTGACTCAAGGTAAGGATTTAGAAGATCCGACAACTATGGACTTCTTCCTTAAATCTATTGTAAAAGGTGGTGCAGCTTCATTCTTAGCAGATGCAGTTTCAGCAAGTGCAGATCCAACAGACAGAAGTCTAAAAGACTTCGTTATCCCTGCTGCCCTTAAAGACGTAATCAATGTAGGTACGATGGTAAGTGGTGCAGGACAACAGTTCTTAGATGATCGAGAATCAAGTTATGGGGCTGAAGCAATCAATACCCTTAAATCAAATATTCCTTTTCAAAACGTATGGTATACAAGACTTATCTTTGATCGAATCGTCATTGCAGAGATGCAGGAAATGTTCGATGAAGGCTACCGTGAGAAGAAACAACGTAGACTTGAAAAGTACGGTAACGGTTTTTGGTGGTCTATGGATAATGAAGAGATCCGTATGCCTGACATATCAAGTAAAGAATAATAGTAAAGTATTGAATATCATTATCTATAGTGATATTCATTTTAATTAATATTAGATAATGTATAGGCAATCAAATGACAGATGAAAAATTTACTCCTTTTTATCCTATTAACAAGGATGGCTCAGTTAAACTATGTACGTCATTACTTATATATAAGGAGGTAAAACCAAACATATCTGAAGACACTAGAACATTAATAAAAGCTGAACTTATTCGTTACAAGCATGATACCCAGAAATTTTCATACGAAGAACGAATAAAACAAGAAATAGAAGGATTAGAAAGCATCTTTTATATTGATTTTAATCATGGAAATATTCTTAATGAACAGTTGAAAGAAGTAGCTAAGACTACTTTAATTAGATCATCATAAACAATAATACAATTATTCCACAACATGTTGGCTAGTAAATCTAGCCTTTTAACAACACAATAAATACAACTATAAATATAACTAATTATAAGACTATAAATATGGGCAAAATAGAAGAATATAAGGACGAGTTAATCCGTATCCAAGAGATATCAATCCTTGACACAGTGGACCTTGTAGAACGTGCAAACAATCAAGACAAAGAAACAAAAGTGCGGAAGAGGTGATGCATTTTGGTTATATAAATCAGCCAATCAAACACTTGCTATAGCAGCACGTATCGAACAACTACTTACAGCTAAAGCGAATCAAGCGACAGAAACAACTGAAGATCAAGAAAAACAAAAAGAAGCTGAAGCAGAGAAACTACTATCTTCAGTCCGTAAAGAACTCGGTAAACGTAAGAAGGTATCTAAACAAGATGGCAAAGAAAGCGAATAAAGCTGTCTTTGTAGAGTTCTATTTAGTGTGGGCGCATGTACAACGGATGGCATGTTCCCGACTTTCATTTAGATGTATGTGAATGGCTTGATAACCTCAAGGGCTTAAATCTTTTAATGCTTCCTCGTGGTCATTCAAAGTCCACAATCTTAGATGTATATAACGCTTACCGACTCTATAAAGATGCAGATGACATTATCCTTCATCAAGGGGCTACAGATGCCGATGCTTATAAATGTTCTAACGGAACTAAACATGTATTAGAGAAGCATCCTCTATGTTGGAACAGACAAAAAGTAAAACGGACTAACTCAAAAATGGTGGGTACAAGGCTCTACAGATGTAAAGCATGGCTCACTACATGCAAGAGGAATCTTATCTAACATTACAGGGGCAAGGGCTAAACTGATTCAATCCGATGACGTTGAAAACCAAGTCACAACATCTACTCCCGATGCTAGAGAAAAGCTTAGATATAGATTGTCTGAACAGATCCATATTTTAATCCCTGGGGGTGAACGCTTATTTGTAGGTACACCGCACAGCTTCGATTCGCTATACACACAAATAAAAGAACAAGGAGCGAACTGTCTAATACTGAAGATGTTTCAGAAAGAAGCTCGATTTACTTCAGGAGAATTCGAAGTCTCAACCATATTTAAACCTGAATATCTTTTTACAGGGATTGGTACTCATGCTCGATTATTGAATCTTATAGATGACTACACGATTGAGAAACGAGACAACGATTACTTGATCAAGCTGAATCAAAAACATCATTTAATTGACTGCTATGCAGATGCTTTATGGTCCGATAGGTTCACTTCTGAAGTGATGGAACTCAGACGTAGGGAATGCTCAACAATAAATGAATGGGATTCACAGTATCAGTTACATGCTAAACCTTTAGGCGAAATTCGATTAGATCCTGACAGACTCATACCTTATTCAGAAGAGGTACGCTTCACTCAATCTAATGGTAATACCATGATGATGTTGGGGGATAAACGTATCGTATCAGCGACTTGTAAACTCGATCCTTCTAGTGGCAAAACCAAGTCAGATGTAAGTGCTGTAGCTCTCGTATTAAGCGATGAGAACGGTAAATTATATTGGCATAGGTCAGTAGCCTTAACAGGTGATATATGCCTTACAGACGACAATGGACAGGTTACAGGGGGGCAAGCATGGCAGTTAGCAGACCTCATCGAAGAGTTTAAATTACCCTCAGTTATAGTTGAAACTAATCGGCATAGGTGGTCATGTTCCATCTATTCTTAGATCTGTACTCAAGAAACGTAATATCCATTGTGGTGTTATAGAAAAACATGAATCACAAAACAAGAATAAAAGAATCATTGGTACTTTAGAAAGTCCATTACTCGGTAGCTATTTATATGCTCACCAATCTGTACTCATTTTGAATGGAAAGGAATCTCCTCAAATCAAAGAAATGAGATTGTACGATCCGTCTATTACCAATCAAAAAGATGACTATATAGATGCTTTAGCAGGGGCTATCAGTGCTGAACCAGTTCGTATTGGCTCACATAATAACTTTGCAACCTACAATCCAAACAATAATTGGCAATCTAATCAATACCATGAGATGAAAATTGACTTTTAAAAATACAACTATTAATCATTGTATTAAAACAACAATAAAATATAACCTCATTAGGAATAATAAAAATAATGACAGTAGAAAATCAATTCCCTTACCAAAGCTTTACCGCTAATGGCTCACAGACCAATTTCGCTTTGGGCTTCTATGTAGATGATAAAACTCATTTTGACGTTAAGAAAAATGATCAAGCAGTAAGTAAAACTGACTATAGCTACAACTCATATAGTAATTCACTTGTATTCAATTCAACTCCAAAAAATGGAGATGTAATCGAAGTCACAAGAACAACAGCAGCAGACAGAGCAACTACCTATGCTACATATAACAACTCATTCAGACCTGAAGTATTAAACAAGGATATAGACCGTGTTTGGCTGAAGTTACAAGAGTTAGGAGTATCAGATTGGGTTACAAATAACCGAGTAGACACTGTAAAAAATTATACTGATCTCAAAGATGCTGAGGTTAAACAAGCCTTATTAGATGATATCTATAAACAAGGTTTAGCACTTCATCAATTAGATGCCTATTACAACCACTTGCTGAGTAGAATTTCTACAATTTCAACAGAAAAAGGTTGGGATGCTAGCCTTATTGCAGATGGAGATAAAACACAGCATCAAATTAATGAAATTCAAGCTAAAAAAAATAATGAAACAGTTTCAATTAAAGACTTTGGTGCTATTGGTGATGGAACACTACACACACTTCAGGAATGGGTAACAGCAGGAAAATATAAAGATTTAGCTGCTATTAAATCTAAATTTTCATTCGTAACATCACTCAGTCAATCTATAGATTGGTGTGCAACTCAATATGCTGTGTTAAATGCTAGTAGCGTATTCTGTCCAAAACGGAAAATATGTTCTTAGTGACGCTGTAGAGACACCACATAATACAACTCCATACAATGTAGGTAATTTCTCGAGTGGTGTAAAAATCTACGGTGAAGGTTCTAAGACAGCTTTTACTCGTAATGACATTCGAGAAGCTACACGTATCTTTAACACAGAAAGAACTTCAACTACACAAGCATCAGATACAGCAAACAGCCTAGAAGCATGTTTCTCAGTATATTGTCCTTATACAAGCATAGTAGATATGACATTACAGGACAGTGCTATAGGTATATATATTGGTCAGAATTATAAAAACTCTTTTACCTCATTAAGTAATGCATCTAAATCAAATTTTGAGCGTTTAACTATAGATTTTTGTGGTACGGGCATCTTGATGTTGGCGTGTGGTGGTAATCACTACATGAACTTTAGCGATATTCACTTTATAAGATGTCAGATTGATCTACATCAAAGATCATCGTACTGGTGGAAGATCACTCAAAACCGTGGAGATTCAAACAATAATCGTAATACGTTTACAAGAATTAGATCAGCACGTTCACGTATAGGTATGTGGAATGAGTGCGGTGATACTAATAACTATCTTGGTTGGCATGGTGAAACAATGCCTTCATCAGCTAACACTTTTACTCTTCCTCATGGTTTGCCAACGGATCTAACAACTGAATGTTTGTTTATATTTAGCGGTTCAAATCAGTTAAACACAGTTTCTTATTGCTTTGCTGAAGGCGTGACATGGCATGTCTATAACAATGGCTACCAAAACAGATTTACAGATAATGGCTTGGTAGAAGCTCAAGTAACTATGGTTCAACAGGCTAGAGAGTGGAAAGGGCGTTATGCATCAAGAGACAGAGGTATGTATATAGCTGATAATGCATACCCTCAGATGACTTCTTTACCGTTAGCAGGAGCTTTGTATCTTGGAACTGGATTGACGGATGGAACAACAATTGTAAATGGTGTTCGAGTTATATCAAAAGATATGTGGCATACACCTTTAACTAGTACTAGAGGATCTTTTGATAAAAAGTTTCAAGTTGAAATAGGAGCTGTTGTAAAAAATACGCCAACAGTTGTAATGCTATGGAATAATACAGACTCAAGCTCAACAGGTTTCTTTGAAATCGAAATAGTGGCTCGTTCTGAAACGGCAGGAGAGTTTGCAAGCTTTATCACTAAAGCGTATGTAACTGCACACCGCACTTCAGCTAAGGCTTTGGCTCAGTATAGTTGTTCTAAAATTTATTCAGTACGAACAAGTGGAGAGAACACTACAGATATAGTTGAAGCAAATCATATTACTGTCACTATTCAGAAAAATTCAGTAACACCACAAATACTAGAATTAGTCATGAACAGTCCATTCAACTTAACAGCAACTACAGTATTTGTAACTCAGAAAACTACAAAATAATTAGAAGAAGAATAAAAATGAAAACAGGTGACATCTATTTAACTGGCTTTCTATTTGCAATACGGTTTTGCTATTTATTTAGCAAAGTCTGTAGCCACACAAGATCAAGATTCATGGAAAGTAATAGGAGCTAAAGCTATTTTAAATCGGCTTTACTTCTCTTATGGCTCGGTGCAGTTTTGATGTGGGCTTCCGTACCAACTTTAGCAGTCGTAGGTTTGGCTGCTTTATTTGGAACTTTAGGAACAGAAGTGGTATGCAAATATTTTAAGTATCAAATCAATAAGAACATTAAAAATATAAAACTAGACAATAAAGAAGAATAATTATGACATTCAAACTTGGTAAAAAGAGCTTAGAAAAACTAGAAGGCGTACATGCTGACTTGGTAAAAGTTGTGAAACGTGCAATCGAAATATCTGAATGTGACTTTACAATCACTGAACGGATTACGCTCTAAAGAAAGACAGGCTCAACTCGTCAAAGAGAAGAAATCAACAACTTCAAACAGCAGACATTTAACAGGTCATGCAGTAGATCTAGCAGCATGGGTAGACAACACTATCTCTTGGGACTGGAAGTATTACCATCAAATTGCTAAGGCTATGAAACAAGCAGCAGATGAACTCAAGATTTCAATTGAATGGGGTCGGTGACTGGAAGACCTTTAAAGATGGACCACATTTTCAACTAACATGGTCCAAGTATCCTAAATAGGGCATATTTTAAAATATGCCTCTAAATAACAAATTGCCCTTACTTAATAAGTAGGGGCTTTTTCAACTCCCCATCTCTAATACCTATACCAAATCTTTTTGCTAAAGTCGCATGTCCTCTTTTATCAGGCTGAGTATAGAATCTTCTAGACACTTCTAGCCATTGTTCCCAAGTTAAATGGAAAATATCAGAAATCGGTTGAACACCAATAGAAGGTAAATCTCGGTTAATATCCGCTAAAAACTCCTGCTGTGCTTGCACATAATCTTTTTCATTCATTATATCTTGACTGTTCATAAAGATTAACCTTGTTTTCATTTCTGGAAACTATAGTCTAACTAAATAAAAAAGACTCAAAAATTTCTGTTCCACCTTTACAGTATGTACAGAATACTGTACATTTAATTTAGAGTTAGGTGCTACCAAACTATCTAAATGTCGAACTAGATTTCATAAGCAATCAGAATTTTATATGAGCCAAGAGTGCCAATAACTGAATTAAGCTGAATCAGTATCATGACCAAACTATCTAAAGCACATGCCTTCTCTAAAGGAAACACTATGCAAGTATTTACATATACAGATGCTCGAAATAACCTCAAAACTGTTTTAGATACAGTTATAGATGATGCTGATGTAGCTGTGATTACACGTAAGGAAGGTCAACATGCCGTTGTGATGGGTCAAGACTATTACAACAGTTTAATGGAAACATTACATTTGATGTCTTCACCAAGTAATGCAGCACATTTAGCAAAATCTATTGCAGAGTTACGAGCATCTAAGACTATCGAAAGAGAGCTTTTAGATGACACGGAAGATTAGTTGGACACCTACCGCTTGGGAAACTTATGTTTACTGGCAAGGGCAAGACAAGAAAACATTGAAGCGGATTAATGCTTTAATCAAAGAGAGTCTGAGAACTCCATTTGAAGGGATAGGAAAACCTGAAGCTTTATTAGGTGACTTATCAGGATTTTGGAGCAGACGAATAGATGAAAAGAATCGAGTTGTTTATGAAGTAACAGATACAGCGATAACGATAATTTCATGTCGCTATCATTATGAATGATAAAATTTGCTCTCTCTTACATTATTTGTTGCCAGGCACATACCCAAAGATGAATTGAATAACCGATGGATGTAAGAGGAATAGGGGAGATATAATGTTATCTCTCTTTTTATATTAATTTTTTGAGATTAAAGTAAATGAAAAATAGTGATAAAGGATTTGGTGTTGTAGATATACTAGTAACTAATGAAAAAGAAAAAGCTAAGAGTTTTTTTAAAAATGTAAATAAAATTAGGAAAAAAATTGCCTGTAATTTACGTGGTGAAATGGAAAATACCTATTTAAATGTAGCAATTAAGTGTGGCACAAATAATACTGAAACTTCTATTATAGCAAGTAGTATTGATACTACAGAGATTGAGTGTTCTCATTGTAAAAAAACAATTATATTTAATGAATTAGGTAGGCTACGTAAATCAGAATCAGTAACTGTATCTTCGCATACTATTCTTGTTTTAAAGACAAATAGAGATTTTAGTATGTAGTAAAAGGGGGCTTTAATAGCCCCCCACAGAGTAGGTGCTTTTTATTTAATTTGAACTTGAATTTCATCTAAAGTTTCTTGTGAAATATCTTCTGCCACATCATAAGAACGGTCATCTGGGTGTTCATAATTATCTGGATCTTCCTCAAAATTACCAATACCAGCATCTGGTTCACCATAAATATCTAAAACAATATGGTTAGTCATAGTTGGACCGCCAAAATCAGTATTGAGATTTAGCGCAATAATATTATTATCCTCATCGCGGATAGTCTTCACTGTAACTTCATCAATTGGTACTACAAGACCATTCTCAAATTTAATTTGCTCAGGTAATATAATTTTTTTATCTGAATCTTCGAAAGCCTTTTCAGCCATGATAAATCTACCAATAATTAAGCGGATTAATATCAATAGCATAGAGTAACTAAAACAGCAAAAGCAGCTTATTTTTTATTTGTAACAGTTAATTTAAACAATAAAATCATACACATAGTAGCCGTAATTATAAAATCACATGCATAAAGTAACCTTTTTCTGACCTCACATGATAGCCTTTAAAGCCAGGACAAAATTAAAGAGTTCATTAGACTAAAAATATATAAAAATACTAGAATAACATTAGAAATTTAGTTTATAAGATATCATTGAAAATAATCACTTATACTTTAATTTTATGAATATTTTGTTAGTTAGAAGTCATATATCAATCATTGAAAAAGACCGTATAGGCTATGGTTGGTCTAAAGTCCAATTTTCAGAATTTTCAAATTTACCTGATTTAATTCAAGAAATTAAACAACAATATGTTAAAGGCATAGGTAGAAGTACCAATCGAATTAAAAGGTTTTTTAATCTCTCAGAAGGTGACATTGTTGTAGTTCCTTTAACCAAGTCAATTGCTATTGGAATAGTAAGTGGTAAAAAATCATTTGATATAACTTTGACAGACAAAAAGGGTTGTAACCTTGTAGATGTAAGCTTTTTTAGAACAAATGACGGTCATATTCTAAGAATACCTCGAAAATCACTTACAACTGCTTTAGAGAGTAGGTTAAAGGTACAGTCTCATAATGTTAATTTGAAAGAATTTAGAGATGAAATTGAAAGAATTGTTGAGTCGATATCATCTAATGGTACATTTAAACAAGAAAGCTATTTATTAGAAAAAATAGCTGAAGCAGAAGTAAAGTTTAAAGAAAATTTACTTAAATCTTTAACTACTGGGTCAAATTGGTTAGCAGCTGGTGGAGATGGTCTTGAACTACTTATCCTGGAACTTTTAACAATCGAAGGATATACAGCGAAAAAACAAGCTAAGGGTCAATCTTCTGATATTTCAGATATTGACATCAAAGCCAGTAAAGTTGACAGATTTTCTGAATCTAATTTAGTTTTTCAGATCAAGCATCACAATAACATATCTAGTAAGCATGGATTAAATCAACTTATTGCTTATTCTGATTCCGATGATATAGAACATGAAAAATGGTTCATTACTACAGGTAATTTATCTGAGTCTTCAGTTCAATATGCTGAAGATCATAATATTAAATTTATGATTGGATCTGAGTTGGTTGATTGGATCTATGAAAATCTTAGTGAACTGTCTTTTGGAACAAAACACCTATTAGGAATTATTGAGATCCCTATATTAGCAACTTAACCAAAACCATTTAATTTACAAAACTTTACATTATACGAAGACTCAACTTTAAAAACAGTTAAAACGATTGGCTAAAAGTTACAGAAAACCTTGTCAAGTGGTTCTAAAAACGTGGAACATAAAAAAGCCTAGAACCGAATTAGAACTAGGCTATATAAGCTACTGATTAGTATAACTAAAATACTTTCATTTCGTATAATATGTATTATGTTAAGTTTTTACATAAGTTTACAATAGATCATTTATTCTTATCCTCTTTAGATTTTTTATAAGAGTTGAATAAACTTCCAACTAAGAAACCAAGTGGACCTGCTACCACAGTACCTAATAAAGCAGAAGAGGATATACCTATAGATAATGGATCTGAATTATTATTAATTTTTAAAATATTTTTCTCAATATCTTTACTTTTAATATTAACAAGTTGTTTAATTTCATCTTTAGATAATCTAACTTTACTTAAAATAGCTACTTTAGAAAAAATATCTTCAGATATGAAAAATTCAACTTCTTCTGCGGTTATTATTGTTTTATTATCAGTCTTACTTAAATAGTTTTCTCTTAGTTCTTTTAATATTTTATCAGATAAATTTTTATCTTCTGTCGCTTGTAAATATAATTTAAAGTCTGTTAATTTTTTATGTATTTCATTAGATGAAACTATTTCAATACGTATATTATGACCATACTTATTTGTTCTTATATTATTAAACTCAATCATTATTTCTTCTACAAGACTAAAATAATCTGAAGTTTTAATACCCACTAAAGAACAAAGCATAAATATAAATTCAGCATTTATATTAGCTTCCCCTCTTTCCATATTTCCATATGCGCCTTGTGTAATGTCAAAAAGCTTAGCCATTTCTCTTTGGCTTAAATTCATTCTGTTTCTTATTTGACTAAGTAAATATCCAGAGATACTGCTAAGTGAAATGATGAATGTTTCGGTTTCAGTAGTCATATGTTTGTCCTTTTTCTTAAATCTATTGTATCACAAAACTAAGCAAATAATCTTTTTTATGATATTTGAATAGAAAAACTATTCATTCAATAGAAAATTATGTATAGTTTGTTCCATGAGGTCACAACGACAAACTGAAATAAAGGAATACAACATGACAAACTTAACTGCTGAACAATACCAAGCTCTTTCTAACGTACCTGTAGAATTTCGCTCTGAACCACAAGAAGAAGTTATTCGAGCATACGAAGAATTGCACAAGCTTAATGTGGATGGAGATCTCCCTATAGAAGCTCCTGAATCAACTCCTGCACCTTCTGTAATTGAAGCTGAAGGCGAAGAGATAGCACAGCCTAAAAGTTTCTCAGAAGTGATTACAACGCAATCTGAAGTGGTAGCAGAAGATGCTGAACTAGGTGCTTTGATGCAAGCTAAAGAGCGTGTACATTCTCAAATGCTCCCTGCTTTTATACGTAATGAAGTAGCTGACTTTATCCTGGTTGCTAGTGTTGCTGAATGCTTTGCAGAACACCGTACACATACGATTGCCTATGATGTTCCTGAAGAATTGCGTAAACAATTTAATAAGGTGAACGCTTACCAAAGCTTTCGCTCAATCCTGACCACTGAGTTAATGAGTCGGGAAATTAAGAGTGAATTATCTAAAAAGAGTTGGGCTACGATCTGTACTGAATATACGACTCAATCTACTGGAACAATTCGTAATACTGAAGCAGACAAGTCTTTAAAATACGGATCTCAAGTCATCTCTTATTCTGATATTGTGAAATACACCCATAATCCTGAAAACTTTTTAGGGCATGTAAAAGTAGAATTTGAAACAGCTTCTTTAGAAGGATTAAAAACTGAACTAGATGCTTGGCTTGATATTAATATTGACGAAGCACGTATCATGCAAAAAAAATGGTATACCAAAAATGCTTCTAGTGTTCTTGAATTGCTTGATAACATGGACCAGTACAAGCCACCACGTTTAACTGAAGTTAAATTTCAGTGTTATAAATTATTGTTAGCGATTGCTAAACTTTGGGGTGAAGATCATTTCAACAATGTATTAATGATTGTGAATGAAATTGCTTTAACAAGTGGTATTGCTGAACATGAAAAATTTGCATGTGCTTTAAAGAAAGCTTTGGGTAATGCCCAGGCTCATTTTGCACAACCATTAACTCAAATGCCTTCAGATACAATTATTGCTGAATTGAATAAATTGGAAGGGTTTAATTATAGTCGTCAAACCTTACCGACTGCCCTTGCTGACTTAGGTGTGAATAAAGAGACAGCACGTAAATCTATTATTTTCTTTGGTAATACGGTTCAGGGATATGAAGTGGAATTGCTTACAAGTACTTTAACTCCATTCTTTACAGAGAATGATGGGGCAGTAACGAAGTTTTTAGATAATCTTAAACACGCAGCTTAAATGAAACATTGGATTGCCCTAAAGACTGATCACCTTTAGGGCTTTTTCTTTATTCAGTTACCATATTCAACTTATGGTTTTTAATTTTTTCATAAGTTTCATGGTCTAATTTAGCTTTAGCACGTTCTAATAAAACTTCACGGATATATGCGGTTAGAGTCGTACAATCTTCTAAATTTTCAGTTTCAAAAGCTTCATTGATCAACAAGAACTCTTCAACCAAAAACGGAACATTAATCGCTGTACCAATGAATTGTGGTTTACGGTCACGTTCACTTAAAACATTTTCATAATAAGTAGTAATACTCTTGCCATTCTTAGGCTGAGACTTTGGCTTAACTTCAGACTCTTTACCCTTTTTTGCTTCAGCTCTAATACGGTCTTTAATCAGTTTTTGCTTACTGCTTGTTTTAACTTCAGTATCTTTTTCAGCTTCAGTTTTTAATAACTCTGCTCGTTGTTCAGCCGTTAAAGTTTCTTTTGCTTCAACAACTTCAGTCGGCTTTTCATCACGTTTACGAATTACATTAGCCATATCAAAGAGCCTCTAATAACCAGTTATAAAAATCATCTTTTGCCTTATTTGAAGCCATTTCTAAAACAGACTGGCTTGCAGCAGCAGCTTCTTTAAATTGCACACGTTCATGTAATTTAGCGGTCATGGCTGTATAAGATGGGTATTCAGACTTCAAATACTCAATTGTATTTTCAGCATCTTTAGACTTCACATTCGTACTTGCACGACTGATAAAGAAATACTTCTTCAGTCCAGGATTAGCTTTAGCCTGGATCTCATCAACAAACGCTGTAACCTGGGGCAACACATCTAAATCAAACTGACTTGTTTGTGTTGGAATATACAAACGATCTGCTACAAATAAAGTTGAACGAAATTCCTTTGAATCCTTACCTGCAACATCAACAACTACATTGTCGTAAGACTTGGTTAATTTACTGAGTTCTGTATCAAGCTCACCTTGTAAATAGACACAATCAAAGTCTTTAGATTCACGGTACTTATGCCAAGTGAAAGCAGTTTTTTGGTCATCCGCATCGACAAGAACAACTGAGCCTTTAGTTGATAAGTAATAGGCTAAGTTTGTTGCTGTTGTACTTTTCCCTACTCCACCTTTACGGTTGGCTATTACATATATAGTCATATATATAAATCTTTAAATTGTTATAAATATACAACGATAATAGCTTATATTTTTAAGAGTGAAAAGAACATTTTCTTTATTTTGTAACGGGATACGGTATGATTTAATACATTGAATTGGGGGTAATATGAAAAAACTTGTAAGAAACCTAATAAGTAGCTTTCTAACTTTATTAAGTATTTGTCTCTTTATAGCATTGTTGATTATTTTAAGGTTTAAACAAGATAGTCCCTTAGTAATAGTTGGCATGTTAGGTGTTTGCGCTACCTTATATGCTCCTCTTTCTGCATTCTATTTCTTTGGGAATTGGAAAAATGAAACTGTCTATAAAGATGTTTTAAATGCAATTACTGAACTAAATTTAAAAGTTAAAGAGTTTGAAGAACTACACCGTAATGCTGATTCAATTTTTACTTCTCAATATCTTATAAACTTTGATCAAGAAATGCATAATATTATAGATTGGCAACTTTCTATCATACATAAAAATGCTCCTATTAATAGCATTGAAGATGTATGGAAATTTGATATGCCAATTAAGGAAAAAAAATATGAAGTAACTACAAATATTTTAAATTCATATAGAGAAACAATTATAAGTCATCTTAATAAGTTAGAGCAGGAAATTAAATTTAAAATTAATGAAATTGAAGTTCTAAGTGAAAATCATGATATATATAGCCCATATCTAGATAAAATAGACTTCACATTTATATATAGTAACTTGTTAAGATCATTAGATTATTATTTAAACTTCCAATTCCTCAGAACTCCATTATGGGGCTTAAAAAATTCATTTGACGCTTCTTACGGAGAGGAAGTGTATAAAAATATGGAAGTTCAAAAATATTTAGAAGGCTATCATAACAATCCACCTGAGAATTTCATCAGTAAAGGTTTTACTTCAGAAGAAACCTATAAAAATATCATCAAAAAAAGAATACTAGAAATTAATAATATATCCAAAAGAATTCAAGAGAATTTTTGAGCTATTATTTTAATAAGATGATGTATGATGTGGTGCATTAGATTAGGGGGTTATGGGTTATATGCCTGATATTCAAAAAATTAACACGTATATTCATTATTATTTATTGGCAATACTTTCTACAATCCTAATTTGGGGTGGATTTGAGTATATAACTATTTGTAATGGCGAATCATGTAAAATTGCTACTACACGTCTTTGGTGTGGACTGGTTGTAATATCTGCTATATTTATACCAATAACTCTCGTTTTATTCCCTTACATAATTCAATCGATAAAGCAAAGTCCAAACGAAATAAGAAATTTTTTTAAAGAACTAGAAAATCCTCAAATTGCACCATTTGGCTTAATTTTAAAACTAGCCATAGCATTTCTTTGTGTCTGTTTGTTTGTCCTATTTCTCTATTATGCAGGATTAAACAGTTTTGCAATAAAAGAAAACTCTGTAGCGGCTACTCAAGCGAATATGTTTGTAGTAGCTGCTACACTATTTGCTCCATTAGCTGCTCTTGTTTTTGTTCAAGATTGGAAAACGCAACACAATAAGACAACTCTTTCCAAAGAAGCAAAAGAAATATGGCACAGTCTTGTAAATCTTAATATTGAAACAGATGAGATAGATAAAATATATATGAGATCAGGACAAATACAACATTTAGTGTATTTTAAAAGTGTGCCTGATCTTTATAACGCAACTGTAAAGCTCCTTGAAAAATATGAGGAAAGATGGCTATCTTTACATTATTTTTTGGAATTATCAGAAGATAATAATGAAATTTATATAAATTTTTACGGTGCTATAAAAAGTTATAGACAATTTATTAATAAAATAGAAGAAAGGGATACTGTTGGTAGCATAGAACCAATTGAAAGCGAATTAAGAGATGAACTAATTTCTCAAAATGAATCTGTACGAAAATATCTTATACAATATATACTTTTAAAATAACCCCCCCTGCTCCATCGTGGAAACAGGGGTAAAGGAAATAACTTTTAAGTTGGGTAATAGATACCTTTTGCACCAATTGATCTTAATACGATTAGTTGTAAGAGTGAGATTGAATGCCTGTCATCCAGTCTCACATCAATTAAATGAAGCATGATAAATAAATTTATTGCTAAGTAAGTGATTAAAACTGCTTCCATATTAATATGCTCTGAAGTGATCATTTATATCTGATAGGTTTTCTGTGTATGAGCCGTAAAGGTCATCTATATCAGATTCAAAATCTTCATCTTCAAATTTAAGAAAATTATGAGCTAGTTCTGCATCTGCATTAATTAATGTGAGTGAGCATTTCTTATAATCTTTTTTAATTTCTTTTAAGTGATACAGTAATTCGTTGTCGTCTTCTGCTTCTTCAACGGATCTGCCGTTATATAATCCAGTTACTAAGATTTTTTCTTTGATGATTTTGTTGTATTCAGATTTGGTTAATTTTTTCATTTGTTCCTATGCTCGTTAATATTAAAGGGGCTGTTACACCCCTCACCTTTTGTTTCTTATGCTTGTAATTGGTAGTTATCTGCTTCCACTACTTCTGTTGCTAATGGCTTCATCATTCCAGATTTAACCATTTTTCTAACTGCTTCATCATGCCCTTGTTGAGTGAAGACGATTACTTCGTTGTAGCAAATATAGCCCCACGCATTAGTAAATGGTTTACCAGTTCTCATCAGACGCATGTAGTTATGTTGGTTTGACCATGAAGCAGGACGGAATGTTTTAGCGTCATGACCAGTAGCCCATCTCTTTTCTACAATCCACTCTTTAATAGCTTTCTCTTTTACACCAGTATGTTGAGCAAATTCACGAATTGAGTAAGTACGTTTCTTATCTAGGACAGCATCAAATACTTCAGCTTTTGGAGTTTGTACTTCAATCACTAATTGCTTTTGAGCTATTTCTAAAGCTAACTGTTCTTTTTGTTCTTCAGCTTCAATTAAGAACTGTAATGCTTCTTTAAAGTTACCTGGTAAACGTGGTTGTTGAATTGCTTTTTCTAACTCCATCCAACGGTCCACAACTTGACCTAAGAATTGAGGTGATAGTTGAGCAACAATAATCATTGTGTCTCGTTTACCTTGTTCACCTTCAAATACATAAACTTGTAAGTCTCTGTTTTGGTGATTTTTAATAACCTGCAATGCAGGGCATTGAATTACACCTTGAGATACAAGACGTTCTATAGAAGTCTTAACATTGTCATGTCTTGATTGAACTAGATCTGAAATTTCCTGGCTGTTCATACTAATAGTTGTATTATTCGTTGTAATAATAGTTGTATTAAATGGTGTAGAATTTTGGGTATTTAATGCTAAGTTTGTCATTTTTATATTTCCTTTAAATAACGATTTTTAATCCGCTTATATCCTGATTGGATGCAGACTTAATATGTTTGTTTTCTATCTTCATTATAGTCAGTGAGGTCTTTTAATATGGGTTGACTATGCCCCACTTTTGTTTTTATTATTTTCTTTATAATATGAATTATAAAATATTAAAAAAACCTTGTCAAGTATTCTTAAATGTGATAATGGAATTATTATAATAAAGAGTCAACTTATTTAAATACCTTGAAAACTTAAGATATAATCAAATAAACTTCAATTTAAACTAAATCTAATTGTTCTGCTTCTTGTAATGTGCTTTTAGCAATAATGTTTTCATACTCATCATTGAGCCAATCATTTAATAATTTACGCATACGTGAACTTGGTACATAAATATTAATTGGATTACCCTCACGAATGGCTGAACGCCATACCCATTGAACCATCTCTGATAATGCAAATACATCTTCATTTACAGGAAAGCCTTTCATAGCTGAAGCTTTAACGACCATTGGATTTGGAAATAGGTTAAGTAAGTAAGCTAAGTTTGTTTTTTCACGATATTCATTAGTTGCTTTAGTGTTGAAAGCAAGCCATTCATCTTTATAACGGCTACCTGCAATAGCTGTTTGACCATCTTTGAATGAAGTCCAAAGTCTATCCCCTTTCTTAGCTTTTGCTTTGTTACGGAAATAGTTGTCTAAGTTCTTAGATAGTTGTTCACACAACACTTTTTTATTTGTTCTGAATTGGCTTGAGCTTAAAGCTGTCTTTTTAGTACCAATCTCATTAATGAAAGCATCATCTGAAATATTAACCAGGTGCTTAATTTGAGAAGGTTTATTACCGAAGCGGATAAGTTCGTAGTTCACGCCATATGATTTCAAATACGCTGACATTTGCGAACCTTCAAACATATAAGTAGCAATCCATACTTCTTTGAACGCTTTCAAGGTATCAATACTTAATTCCCAAACAATCAGTTTTTGGTCCACATATAAGAGCTGACCAAGATCACACATCGTTGCAAGGTTTTCGTATTTAGTACCTGTAGGATCACCACCATTATCACCAAAGTTTTCACGTTGAAAACGAAGAGTTACATTGTCATTTTCATCAATCTTAATCCATCCTAAACGGAATAAAGCTTCTAACTCTGTAGCTGTATATTCACCATATACATCATAGACTTGGATTGTTTCATCAATTACTAAAACGTAGTCCTTTGCATCTTCTAGCATTGTAGGAGTTAAGTTCATAAATAATTGGTGGGTACTTACTACATTCTCTTTATTTTTAATTAAGTATTGAAGGCTTTCTGCTTTATTTCCGCCTTTGTAACTTGGGTGTTTGAAACGTCTATCTTTTAATGGTGCATCTTCCAAGTAATCATAGTGAACACTGGTATCGTCTTCAGTTGTGATTAATGGACGTTTGAGATTATCGTCTTCATCGTAGGTTGTACCTGATACACGATGACATTCATCTAATAAGGGAGTGATATAGAGGAAGTTTTGATTAGTTTCTGCTGTTCTAATGTTTTCTATTATTTGAGTTGTCTTACCGCTACCCATCATTGCGTCATATACTTTAAACACGGTGCTTATAGTTCCTATTGGCACGTTTTCTTTTCCTTATGTTTCTTTTTTAGTGTCAGAAAGCATGCCAAAGACAGAACTTTCTTCTTGAGACAGATTATACCAACTCAAGACAAAACGTGTCAAGTATTTGTCTTAAGGTATGCCAGATTGTCTTAAACTCCTTATATTACTTGGCTAAAGCTATGTTTAAGTTTAAATTTAAAGCTGTGGATAAGTAAGACAGGTTTTTGTCTTGGCTAAAACTAGGAATAGTACGGCTCTCGCCCAAATACGATACTCAAAAACACTGAAATTACGAGCATGTTTTAAAGGTGGCTGTGACAAAACCTTGTCTTGGTCTTTTTGTAAACTAATGAGTTATAAGAGAAAAAACAAGAAAACCTTAAAACAATAATGTAGGATTTTAGGTAGGCATAAACGGACACATACATCACCTAAACCGTATCCCCTTCCGCACTCTGTTTATACTAGCAATTGATCAATTCCAGTACAGTCGTTTGGATGCTCAAACTATTATTCGGCATAGATCAATACTAACGTATTGTCCTATACGCTCATAAAGTTTCGAGCTGAGAGTCTTTTTAATCTCAACTAGTATTTTTTAGAGACAATTATTTTTAATTATAAAGAATATATAAAAGAGGTTAAAAAACAGGCTAAGACAAAACCTTGTCTTGGGTGACTCAAAAACCTCCCTTTTTTAGGGCTTTTTAAGACATTTATCTTAAAGAGAAGATTACTAAAAAATATATAAAGATTTAGGGTTTATAAATTAATATTAAGTATTGTCTAATTTTTTAATAGATAGAGATAATTATAAAATATATCTAATAAGTTTGACATTTCTTTACTTCTTTATATATCAAGAACAGCAAACAGATCTAACGATCTATTTACTATTCTTTAAGCAATACTTACTTATTTATCTTTATATCACTCATCCACAACGCTCTAATGAGCATTGCTATTCATTAATTAGTATTCTATTTACTTAGTATGTAACAAGCTAAATCTATATCTGTATCCTGGTCGGACACAGCTATATCTTTACCTTTAACAGCCAATATTCAATCTACCTCCCTATGGTGTACTACCGTACCCAACATGGACGATACATTGAACTGGCTGCTACTTACTTACTATTTCTTAGTACCACTCATTAAATAGTTTAATAACTGTATAAATAATAAAAAAGTAAGGAGAGATGGAAGGTTCAACGATAGTTGAAGCTTTCAGATCTTAGAGAATACTATTTAATAATTAATAAATAGATACTAAAAATAAATAGTTATGGTATGTAACAGTCAAACTTCTATACTCCTTATCAGTCGTATATTGTTATCCTTAACAGCTAGTAATGATCAATCTATGTTCATTGTATTACAATACAATTCCATATCTTAATCAAATTATCTGCTTACTAAATAGCCTATGTAGTATCTGTATTCTTATAACTAAAAGTTATACAGGTTGACAAATTATATAAAAAATGTTAATGTATTAACTGTTTTCTATAACTGTTTTCTATAACTGTTTTCTATAACTGTTTTCTATAACTGTTTTCTATAACTGTTT